>CAZFYQ010000021.1:0-5681 GCA_964523905.1 uncultured Gammaproteobacteria bacterium | reverse complement strand
GTAAATACGTTGCACTAAACTCACTTTAGTATCAAATAGGTGATACTAAACACAATATATTTGTATCTCACCCTAAGGACGGGATACAAAATCTTTAAGGAGGTGATTATTTTGAAATTCTATAATGTTAAAATCCGTGAGTCTGTTGAAGTTCCAGATAGTGAAGTGACAATTGTAACTATGAAAAATGGTCGTAAGGCCGCTCAAGCCACTTCAAATGGTGTCAAAATGTTTAAAATATTAAGCAAAGAAGACGCAGAGAGACTAGGTTAATTCTATGGATGGTCAAACTACCCTTGGCCATCCAATCTCTTATTTTATTAAATTGCGAAAGCTCCGAAGTATTATTCCTTAATTAGCCGACAGAAACATGGAAGATTTTAGCGATGAAGTATCCAATGAAGGCTGCTGCTAATCCGATTAGAACTAATTTTAGTCCATTCTTCCACCAACTACCTACTAAAGTCAGCGCCTGATAGGCTCCCACAGCAAATAAAGTAATAGCACTAATTATAACTGAAATAATTAATCCCTCCTGATGTGAAGTGCCAAAGAAAAATGGCGTCACCGGAATTAAATGACCAATGGTGGTAGCAATAGTGACAATAACCGAACTTTTTAAAACATTTCTGGTGTTAACCGGTTCAATATGGAGCTCTTCAGCCATTAAAATATCTAACCAAATTTGCTTATCGGAGGTGATTGTCCCCACAATTTCTTCTAAAACCTTGCCTTTAAAACCTTTAGCCTCATAAATTTGACGGACCTCTTCAGCTTCCATTCTAGGACTTTGTTCAATTTCTTTAGAAACTTTATGTCGTTCACTTAAATAATGATCTCTTTGGGACAGGGCTGAAGTATAAGCGACTGCTCCCATTGACAAACTTTCAGCGAAGGTAGCGGCTAAGACTGTGGCAATTAAAACATGCAGGTCTCCCCCACCAGCAATGACTCCTAAAATAATTCCCAGGGCATTAACCAAACCATCTTGTCCACCCAAAATAACATCCCGCAAGGGATTCTCTACCTTATGAGTTTCACTCGCCCGATGTTTAGCAAATTCCTCGACAGTTGGTCTAGTTAAAGTTCTATCCATATAAAAATGGTAACACAAATTTAGCTAGGATGCATTTACTTTCCATAAACCTGGTTGTGAGTTCCAATATCAATAAAGTAAGCAACATTATTATGGATATAATAAACAACCCTAATATCACCGGTGATCGAAAAAGCACGATTACTAGTAAATTCTCCGGTCAGCGGATGATCTTTCAATATTTCATTAGAGGAGTTTTCAACAAATAGATCATATCTTTCTTCGAATCTGGTAGCTAGATTTTTATGAGGTTGGATTCTTTTTGCATAAGCTTTCTTGAAAGCTTTGGTAAAATAGACATTCATGAGTGAAGCATTTTAAAGAATTCTGCTTTATTTTTTGGCTTATAAATATTCCTGCCAGCCTTTATGTCTGCTATGGCTTTTTCATATCTTTTTTTAGCAGCTTTGCTTAAATGGACTTCTTCGGCTGTTTCCTCGATTTTTAAATTAAATTCTCTTTTAGACAGTTTATTTAAAAGCACTCTAATGGTTTCTTGTAAGGAAGAGAATCCTAAATCAGCTGAAACAATTTCTGCTTTTTCTTTTAAATCTTTACTCATCGGAACTTGGACAATTACTCTTGGTGGGGTTTGCATATTAATTACAATTATATAGAAATTGTAATTAAGTTGTCAACCCTGATTCTATCGGGGTCAACCGCTTGCAATTAAATCATTTTCCTAAAATACTTAAAGAGATGAGAGCTCTACCCCAGGGTGTTTGGTTGCAGAACCGGTAAATGGTTGGTGTAAATAAAGGTTGACTTCTAACTTAAATCTGTTCTACTCTTAAATTGATGGATCAAAAGACTTTTGAAAGAATGGTGGGAGCTCCAGCAGATGTTTTGGAAAAAACTGTTGATTCTATCTCGAGTCATGCTCATATTAGAAAAGCCCGAGAATATTGGAAAACTTTAGGTCCAGGTTTAACTACCGGAGCTTCTGATGATGATCCATCCGGCATTGCCACTTATTCTCAAACTGGCGCCAAATTTGGTTTTCAACTACTCTGGTTAGCAGCGTTTACTTTTCCCTTAATGGCAGTAGTCCAGGAGATGTGTGCCCGGATTGGTTTAGTAACAGGTAGAGGTTTGGCTGCCAATATTAGAATTAATTTTCCAAAATGGGTGCTTTATCTCTGTACGGCTCTACTCTTTGGTGCAAATACCCTAAATATTGGTGCGGATTTAGGGGCCATGGCTAAGGCCACTCAGCTAATCCTGCCAAATTTAAATTTTGAGGCTTTGGTTTTAGGATTAGCCTTGTTAGGTTTAGCTTTTCAAATCTTTACTACTTATGAGAAATATGCCAAGTATTTAAAGTGGCTAGCCTTAATTTTATTATCTTACATCTTTTCAGCGATTAGTGTTCATTTGGATATTAGCAAATTAGTTTCCAATTCTTTTATTCCCTCTCTAACTTTTTCTAAAGATCAGATTTTTATCATTTGTGCGATACTTGGAACTACAATTTCTCCTTATCTATTTTTTTGGCAAACCTCCCAAGAAGTTGAAGAGCAGATCATGGAAGGTAAAATTACTCTAAAGCTTCGCCAATCAGAAACTACTGATCAGGAAATAAGTCACATGAGGCAGGATGTTTGGTCTGGGATGTTTCTTTCAAATGTGGTGATGTTTTTCATCATTGCCGCTTGTGCCGCCACACTTTTTCAGAATGGAATCACTAATATTAATACGGCCTCGGATGCAGCTGAAGCTCTGAGGCCTTTCGCGGGAGATGCGGCCTATATTCTTTTCGCACTTGGGGTAATTGGTACAGGAATGTTGGCCATTCCAGTTTTGGCTGGGTCAGCTTCTTATGCTCTTTCAGAAAGTTTTGGCTGGAAGTTTGGATTATATCGAAAGTTGAAAGAAGCCAATGCCTTTTATGGAATTATTATAATTTCTACTTTGATTGGAGTGGGCATGAATTTTATTGGGATTGATCCAATCAAAGCACTACTTTTTTCCGCAGTAGCCAACGGTTTAATCGCTCCGGTGATTATTGTATTAATTGTTCTAATGAGTTCTAACAAAAAGATTATGGGAAATCGTACTAATCATTTCGCTACAGCTGGTTTAGGTTGGTTAATTACAGGAATTATGATTCTCGCCGGTACTGCCACAATCTTCTCCAATTTTATTTAGACTGGGATTTTGGAGAAGAGGTCTTAAGTAAAGCCAGGAAAGAAATCAACTTTAATGTGATCTTTATTAACTGCCAGCTGGCTTAGAGTTTCTTCAAAGGCCATCACTAAAGAGTGCGGTCCTGAAAGATAAAAGAAATATTCTTTAAAATTAGGTAAATATTTTTGGATCATCTCTTTGGTAATATATCCTACTTCTCCATTCCATCCTTGAGGGATATTTTCTTGATCTGTTAAAGTATAGATAATTTTAACTCCCAAACTTTTGGCTTGTTCAAAAATTTCTTTATACACAATATCTTGAAATAATTTATTAGAATAAAATAAAGTGATATCCCGGCTTTCTCCAGTATCAATTAAATATTTAAGCATACTTCTAAATGGTGTGATACCAATCCCTCCGGCAATAAAAACTAATTTTTTATTTAAGTCTTTCGGTAAGGTAAACTCTCCAGAAAGTTGGGAAGCAACAATTTGGGAATTTTTATTAAATAAAGTTTTTTTAAAACTGCTGGAATTGGAATAAAATTTAACTCCGATCCGTAAATTATTTTCTGTTGGTGAAGATGCCAAAGTAAAATAGCGGCGGTTACCCCTACTATCAGTTTTATCTTGAGGTAAAGTCCACTCTAAATATTGACCCGGCAAGTAAGCAATTTTTTGATCTGGTTTAAAGATAAAATCTACGATATCCGGTGCAATTTGTAATTTTTCCTGTAACTTTAAAATTAATTTAAATTTGGGACTGACCAAATAAGAAAAAATATTTCCAATCAAAAGTGCAGATTCTGGTGTGGTAAAAAGTGGGCCAATATGAAGTTGGGGGCTAAATAAAAACCCAACTAGCGAGCCGTAAATAACTTGGAGTTTTTTTAGAGGTGGTGTGGTTAATGGTTCAGTTAACATTACAAAAGCAAAAAATATTAAAGGTGAATCAAGGATTGCTTTTTGAAGAGTGATCATTGGATTGCTATTTTTAAATAGACTTAATATTATGCTGGTAGTTAGTGATACTAATAAAAAACTAACTATCAGATTAAATCTTCGTATCTTTCTAGCAATTAGCAATCCCCCAATTAAAACCCAAGGTAGCATACTGGAATTGCCTACCCACCAACTAGCTGATTGATTAATGGTGATAGAAGTTAAAAAAACTGTCAAGGCAACTGGATTAAATAAGTGTTTTTTGCCAATTGCCAAAATGTATTTTGAAGCCATACTAAAAACTGCAGCCCAGCCCAGGAAGAAAATGTCATGAAATCCATTAATGGGATTAATTATTAGCGAAAGAATTAAAGCAGAAATATAGGCCGACTCAAAGTTCACCGGTGCCTCAAAAACTTTTGAGAAAATATAATTAGTGAGTAAGCAGGTTATCAGAATCAACAGAATTGAAAAGCTGAAAGTGATTGGGTTAAAAGCTATGATTCCAAGACAGCTATAAATTAAAGCGATAATAACCAAACAAATTAGATAGTAAAGCACCAGTCGGTACATGGTGATGTTGTTTAAAAAATAATCGATTAGCTTAATCATAAATATTTTTCAAAACCAGATGTTAGAGTGGCAATGCCATTTTTATCAATTGAATAACCTTCAAAGCCGTTTAATTTTTCAATAAAATTGATTCCCTGATTTCCCATTGCAAAAGCGGCAGTGGCAAAACGATCGGCTTCATAAATATTTGGTCCGATAATAGTTAGGCTGACCAGATCGTCTAATTTGGAATTTCTCTTAGGGTCATAGATGTGAGGACCTCGGATATAATTTCCTGAAGTAGCAATGCCGCCCTGTTTTAATTGAATAACTTTGATTATTTCGTTTTCGTTAAAAGGATTTTTGATCCCAATTTTCCAAAGTTTCCCAGATTTTTTTCCCGAAACTTCAATATCCCCTCCAGCATTAACATAAAAGCTTTTATAACCCCTTTTCTTTAAAATTAAAGCGGCTTGATGAATTGCCCAACCTTTAACCACTCCAGAAGGGTCAATTTTTCCATTATGATAAATATTGAAAAACCCATCAGTATCCCTTTTAGTCTTCGCAGCTAATTTAAAAATTATTTTCATGTCTTTACTAAAATCTTTTTTCTTTAGTTTTCCTTGATTAATTAAACTAATTTCACTGGTTGTTTTATAAGTGCTAAATTTTTGGTCTATATATTTAAAAAATTGAAAAACTTCATTAAATATTTCGGCCGATGGATGATCCAAAATTTCGACGATGATCGGCATTCCCATAATAATTCTGGTTTTTTTCATATTTTTGCCTGGTCGAGAGCTGATTGTAATGATTGTCTAAAAGCCAAGCTAGTTTGGGTGGCACCTGAAATAATGTCAACCTGGGCCTTTTGAGATAGAATGCCCTCTTGTTATAAATAAGGCATCCCCTCGGAGATAAACTCTAACTAAGTTCTCCGGTCATTGGGATATTGTAAA
>CAZFYQ010000020.1:0-10284 GCA_964523905.1 uncultured Gammaproteobacteria bacterium | reverse complement strand
TTCTGGGCCGATCCTTGGTTCCTACAATAACTCTTCTGATACTGTGATGTTTTTTAAGTCTGTTTACTTTTTGCATATTATTTAGCTCCTGCTACTCCAGCTTTAGCACTCTTACCAGCTTTTCTTCTGATATATTCTCCGGCATATCTAATTCCTTTTCCTTTATATACATCTGGTACTCTGACCTTTTTAATATTGGCGGATATTTGTCCCACCAACTGCTTATCAATTCCTGAAACTTTAATTTTAGTATTATCAGCTGCTACAAAAGTAATTCCTTCTGGTGCTTCAATTTCCACTTGATGAGAATAGCCAACATTTAATACCAGTTTGCTACCATTAACCACTGCTCTAAAACCTACCCCCACTAGTTCCAAATCCTTACTCCAACCTTCAGTCACTCCCATGACCATGTTATAAATTAAATTTCTGGTTAAACCATGTAAGGCCTTGGATTTTTGCTGATCATTTTTTCTTTTAACTATCACTTTTCCTTCAACTACTTCTGCTTTTACCTCAGGTTCAAAATCCATTTGCAAATTACCTTTAGGACCAGTGACCACTACATGATTGCCGCTAATATCAACGGTAACTCCGGCCGGTATTAAAATAGGTGCATCTCCAACTCTACTCATTATTTAGTTACCAGACAAATGCTAGTACCTCCCCTCCTAATTTTGATTTTCTGGCTTGTTTTTCTGTCATTAACCCTTTAGGTGTAGAAATTACTGCTAGCCCCAAACCATTTAAGACATACGGCAGTTTGGTGGCAGCAGAATATACTCGAAGAGATGGTTTGGAAACTCTTTTAATATCAGTAATCGCTGGGCTGCGGTCAGCATATTTTAAGGTAACCAAAATCTCACGTTCTTTGTGAGTTACAGTTGCCACATAGCCTTCTTTTTCCAGAAGTTTCATCAGGTTTAAAGTTAGTTTGGAATAGCGGATTGAAACTTCCCGCTTACCAACTAAATAACCATTTTTCAGTCTTATTAATGCATCTCCAACATTATCCATAAATTACCAACTCGCTTTCTTGACACCTGGAAGCAGTCCCAGATGTGCCATTTCTCTAAAACATAGTCTACACAAACCAAATTTACCAATATAAGCCCGTGGACGACCACACCTCATACAACGGTTTCTTTTTTGTACTTCAAATTTAAATTTTTTCTTAACAATATTTGATGTCTTAGCCATTAGTTTGTTTCTCCTTTTTTAAACGGCATTCCTAAATATTCCAGTAACTTTTTACCTTCATCTTTGGTCTTGGCGCTGGTCGCAATAGTTACTGCCAAACCCCTAGATCTGTCAACACTTTTATAATCCACTTCTGGAAAAATAGTTTGCTCTTTTAAACCAATATTTAAATTACCCATACTATCAAACGCCTTATCTGACAAACCTTTAAAGTCTCTGACCTTTGGTAACACTACACTAACTAACTTATCCAAAAAAGAATACATTCTCTCTCCTCTTAAAGTTACCATCATACCAATTGGCTGACCCTGTGCCACTTTAAAAGCTGCCACAGACTTTTTAGCATGTGTCACAACCGGAGCTTGTCCACTCAAGGCTGTCAAGTATACTTTTACTTTGTCTAAAATTCCAGCATTATCTTTGGCTTCTCCCAAACCAATACTAATCACAATCTTTTTAACAGATGGTACTGCCATTTTATTTTTAAACCCTAAGTCTTGTTGCAACTTAGCTATTACCTCAGTCTGATATTTTTGTTTTAATCTGTTCATCTATTTAATCTCCTTTTGACATTTTTTACATACTCTAACTTTATTTGTACCTTCGATTTTGTAACCGACTCTGGTCATTTTTTTGCAATTGGGACAAATTAATGCCACATTAGAAATATCCATTGATTTAGGAAGATTAATAATTCCACCTTCCACTTCCTGCATTTTTCTAACATGTCTTTTATATAAATTAACATTGCTCACAAACACTCTTTTTTTATCAGCAATAACCACCTCCACATTACCTTCCTTACCCCTATCTTTACCCAGTAATATTTTTACTTTATCGCCTTTTTTAATTTTTAAGCTAACGCCTTTTAATTTTTTCATTACCATACCTCCGGTGCTAAGGATACAATCTTAGAATATCCAGCATCTCTAACTTCTCTGGCAATTGGCCCAAAAATACGGGTGGCTCTTAAATTGCCATCATTATCAACCACTACTCCGGCATTATCATCAAATTTAATATATGAACCATCATCCCTACGGGATTCTTTTTTACATCTGACAATCACAATTTTTACCACCTCATGGTTTTTAACTTGGCCATTTGGATCAGCGCCTTTAACCACACCGACTACAATTTGGCCCAAAGTGGCTTTTCTCTTACCAGTTCCGCCCAGAGGTTGGATTACTTGTAAAATCTTAGCGCCGCTATTATCTGCTACTACTAACCTTGTTCTATGTTGTACCATTTATTTATTGCCTTTCTTTTTTTCAACTTTTGACTTTTTATCTGCAATTTTAACTTTTGAATTTTGACTTTTGACTTCTTCTGACTGTTCACTGTCGCCTGTTGCCTGTTCACTTTCCTTTTCCTCTGGCATTACTTCGGCAATGGCTTGCTGCGCTTTTTCTTTCATGTGCTCTTCAGCCAGTTCTGCCATGCTTCTACCTAATACTTTTAAGATTCTCCAGTGCTTGTTTTTAGAAATCGGACGGACTTTTTCAATTTCTACAATGTCTCCCAGTTTTACACCAATTAAATCATCGACCAAATATTTTTTGCTTCTGGTGAAAGTCTTTTTATACAAAGGGTGCATGGCAATCCGCTCTATTAAAACAGTGGCGGTATTTTTTAATTTTATTGATACTACTCTACCTGTCATATTATTTAGCCTCTTTCTTTTTAGTCACTGTTTTTTTAGTTTTAACTTCTTTTTTAATTTCTTCTTTTGCTGGCTTGCTTTCAATTTTTGCTTCTAATTGCCCCAGATCTTGTTTTTGTTTTAATACTGTCAAAGTTTGCGCTAAATCTTTTTTCCTTTTGGAAATAGTTTTTAAATCTTTTAATTTATTCATATTTTTATCCATCACAGCATCTGCAATTTCTTTTTTAAGGCTCATTACTTTTTCTTGTAATTCTTTTACTGCATAGCCTTTTACTTCATTAAATTGTGTTTTTTTCATATTAGGCAACATCCTTACTAACAAATTTTGTACTTAAAGGCAATTTATGTGAAGCCAGTCTTAAGGCTTCCTGAGCAATGGCCTCTGTGACTGCACCCATTTCAAAAATTAATTGTCCTGGTCTAATTACTGCCACATATCCTTCCACATCTCCTTTTCCAGAACCCATTCTACTTTCAGCTGGATGTTTGGTAATTGGTTTATCAGGAAAAATCCGAATCCAGATTCTACCACCTCTTTGAGTATAGTGAGCCATGGCCCGTCTAGCTGATTCAATTTGTCTGGCGCCAATCCAACCAGATTCCATGGCTTTTAAGCCAAATTGGCCAAAAGAAATACGGTTACCACGCGTGGCAACACCAGTTCTTTTACCTTTAAAAACTTTTCTATGTTTTGTTCGTTTTGGTTGTAATAGCGCCATATTATATCTTAACCTCTCCCTTGTTAATCCACACTTTAACCCCAACATAACCGGATTTGGTTAAAGCCGGATACATCGCATAATCAATATCTGCTCTTAAAGTGTGTAGCGGCATAGTACCAGAGGCTTTCCACTCCCTACGGGCAATTTCTGCTCCACCAATTCTTCCGGAAATTACCACACGAACTCCTTTAGCACCTACTCGCATTACCCTATCAATAGCTTGATTCATAATTCTGCCAGCCGGCATTCTCTTAGCCAGTTGCTCTGCTACAGACTGGGCTACCAAGTAGGCTGACAAGTCCGCAGACTTGATTTCCATTGGTACTAGCTCCAAAGCATTATCGTTTTTAAGTTTAAGTAAAGTCATTAGGAATTTTTTAAGTTCTGTTAAACCAGATCCGCCCCGACCAATTAAAACTCCAGGTCTGGAAACAAATACAATTACTTTAATTTTATTAACAGCCCGTTCAATTTCAACTGATTGAATACCGGCCGGACGCAGTTTTTTCATTAAAGCATCTCTTACTAAAATATCTTCCTGTACAAATTGTTTATATTTGTCCCCCTTGGCAAACCAACGAGACTTCCAAGTCGCGCCAATACCCATTCTAAATCCAATTGGATGTATCTTTTGTCCCATTATTTTGCTCCTTTTTTAGCTACAGCTGTTTTTTCTTTTTTGACTTTAGGAGCAGCAATCTCTACTTTTAAATTTTGATCTGCACTTTTGACTTTTGACTTTTGATCTTTAACTTTTACATCGTCTGTCAACACAATCTTGATATTGCTCATTCTTTTTTTGTAAGGCTTAACTCTTCCTCTGGTCCCAGCCCGGAAACGTCGCATTTTTAAACTCTCATCAATTTCTAACTTGGCAAATTGTAAATTACCTAAATCCATACCAGATACTTTGGCATTAGCTAACACGGTCTCTAAAGCTTTAGCTAAATCTGTCGCAGCATATTTAGGGGTTAGTCTTAAAACATCCAAAGCACGGGTAGGTTCCATTTTACGCACCATATCAGCCACCAAACGCAGTTTTCGTGGAGTAGTATGTAAATAGCGTTGAATAGTTTGAGCTTGCATTTTAAGTCTTCTCCATAGTTCTTTTAGTTACTTGTCCATGTCCTCTAAAGGTTCTAGTTGGTGCAAATTCACCCAGTCTTTGCCCCACCATTGACTCAGTTACGAAAACGTTAACAAAGTTTTTACCTTGATGAACTAAAAATGTGTGTCCGACAAATTCTGGTGGAATTTGTGAACGTCTGGCCCAGGTTTTAATTCCCACTTTAGCCCCGCCGGCTTTTTGAGCCATTACTTTTTTAAGTAACTTTGCATCTATATACGGTCCTTTTTTAATTGATCTACCCATTATTTTCTCCTTTTTAAGATATACTTTTTAGTCCACTTTTTCTTGTTTCTGGTATTTCCCACTGCTTTTCTACCATATTTAGTCATTGGACTTTTTCTACCAATACCTGATCTACCCTCTCCACCTCCGTGTGGATGTGAATCAGGATCTTGAGCCACACCACGAACAGTTGGTCGAATACCCATCCAACGAGACCGTCCTGCCTTACCAATTACTTCTTGCTTAACATCTTCATTTCCAAGCATTCCAATGGTGGCCAGGCAATCAAGGGAGATCATTCTAACCTCTCCTGATGGCATTTTCAAATGGGCAAAACCAGATTCTTTAGCCAACAGCTGCAAACCTACACCCGCACTCCTGCCAATTTGGCCACCTTTTCCAGGTAACAGTTCCACATTATGCACCATGGTACCAATGGTAATATTTTTTAATTTCATCGTATTACCAGCTCTGGTTTCGGTTTTTTCATTAGCAATAATTTTATCTCCCAGCTCTAAATCTTTTGGTAACAGGATGTAACGATAATCACCATCAGTATATTTAATCAAGGCAATTTCAATATTTCGGTTAGGATCATATTCAAAACTCATCACCTCACCGGTTACACCAAATTTATTTCGTTTAAAATCAATTTCTCTGTAATATCTTTTGTGTCTGCCACCTTGTCCACGCACAGTTACCATTCCACCAGAATTACGTCCAGAGTGTTTTTTAAGAGGTGATTTTAATCTTGGATGATTGGATTTTGTAGTCACTCTTTTCATATCTATTTACCAGTTATCACCTTTCTTTGAGTAGTAGGAGCAGCACCTGTAGCACCGGTTTCTACTCTGACCTTGGTTCTACCCAGTAAATCTTTTTTCTCTTTTAATTTAATTGGTTCACCCTCTGCAGTCGTAACTGTCACTTCTTCTTTAGGAGTTTCAAAAATAGCAATCTTATCGCCTTTTTTAACTTGGACTAAGGCTTTTTTAAAACCGACAGTTTGATAACTCTTCCTGACTCTTCTTTGTGCTTTGGCTTCTCCTTTAACGTTCATGGTTTTAACACTTAACACTTTTACTCCAAATTTTTCTGCTACAAATTTAGCTATCTGCTTTTTATTAGCCTCTTTACCCACTTCAAAAACATATAAACCAGTTTCAGCCAGTTTCATTGATTTTTCAGTAATAATTGGGCGTTTTATAATGATCATACGGATTCTTTCTTAGGGGCGGCTAATTTTTCCATGGCTTCTTTAGTCACTACCAACATCTGATGTTTTACTACATCTAGAGCATTTACTAAATTAACTTGTATCACATCAATTCCTTGGATATTTTTAACACCTCTGACTACATTATCCTGTTTTTCATCTGTAATAATTAAGATATTTTTACCAATTTTTCCCATTAGTTTAACCATTTCCTTAGTTTTACCAGAAGCTTTTTCAAGACCGGTGACACCGACAATTTCTTTTTGAGATAACTTAGCTGATATAGCAGCGAGCAAAGCTGCTCTTTTCATTTTCTTAGGGAGTGATAGTCTGGTTTTTCTAGGAGTTGGTCCAAAAACAATTCCTCCACCCACAAAAATAGGTGCTCTAACAGATCCGTGTCTGGCCCGGCCAGTGCCTTTTTGTCTAAAGATTTTAGCAGTGGATCCCTGAACTTCTCCTCTGGTTTTAGTAGAACCAGGTTGGATTTTTTGGTTGGTAATATATACTCTCACAGCCTGAGATAACAAACGGTCAGATGATTTTTCATCAGTTTTTTTAGCAAAGACTTCTTTTGGCAAGCTCATCGTTGAAGCTACTCCTGCTAAAGAATAGGCAGGCACAGTCAGTCCGGTGGTAGTAGTTTTTACCTCTGCTTTAACCACTGCCTTTTTCGCAGCTGGTGCTTTTTTTACTGTTGCCTGTTGCCTGTTGCCTGTAACCTGTTTTTTAGCTGGCATTTTGTTCTCCTTCTGGCTTTACTTCTGGTTCGACTGCTGGTGCTTCTGCTTTTACTTCTGACTGTTCACTGTCGCCTGTAGCCTGTTCACTTTTTTCGCCTTCTTCTTCGTCTTCTGGTTTTTCCTCAGGTGGGGGAGTATAACCTTTAATAACTCCGGTTTTAGTAATCATGATTAAACCATCAGTGGGTCCAGGAATTGATCCTTTAATCATCAGTAGGTTTTTCTCGCGGTGAATTCCCACGATTTCCAAACCTTTGGTAGTTACTTGATCAACTCCCATATGTCCAGCCATTTTCTTACCTTTATAAACTCGACCAGGAGTAGTTCCAGAACCGATTGATCCAGGAGCTCGGTGTCTGTCTGATTGACCATGAGTTTTTGGTCCACCGTGAAATCCATGGCGTCTAACTCCACCTTGAAATCCTTTTCCTTTAGATGTTCCGGTAACTTTTACAGAGTCTCCAATAGAAAAAACCTGGGTCAGAGTGACTTCTGTTCCAGGTTTTAAATCTTCGCCTTCTTTTGATACTTCCTTAAACCAGCGAATTGGGGTTTCCAGGCCGGCTTTTTTACCAATGCCGAGCTGGGGTTTTTTAACGGATTTTTTAGTACCGTAGCCTAATTGAATTGCTTCATAGCCATCTTTATCAGTGTTTTTAAGTTGGGTCACAAAATTTGGTTTAACTTCTATAATGGTGGCGCCAACGCGTCTGCCGCGGGCATCATAAGTTGAAGTCATATTCTTTTTTGTACCTAGTAAGGCGTTAATCATAAATTCCCATGAGGCGAAGCCTCTGTCTTTGCCATAAAAAAGAGTGACTCGCCAGAGGCGTAGTCACTCAGTAAACGTGTTTAAAATCGTCGTATCCAAACCTAAATCGGACCGGACGCACGATCTACTGATAATCTCAAAGTTACCTTCAAGAAATTCTTATCATTTTCTTTCCTGATTCTAACACAGGCTGAAGCTAAATTGCAAATACTAAAGTGATATATTTTGACCCAGTTGACATTGGGGTTTTGTTAGGTGTATTGTAAAAAAGGTAAAAGAGTTTACAGGAAAGGGGGTGAGTAACAGATATGGAAAAACCGATTATTAAGCCAAGTATTAAAACTTCTATGCTTCGAGCAGGCAAAAAGACTTATTTCTTCGATGTTAAGGTTGCTTCTAATAGCAAAAAGTACCTAAAAATTACTGAATCTTCATTTGAAGGAGAAGGTAAAGAAAGAAAATACAATTCTTTCTTAATCTGGCCAGAAACTATCACTGATTTTCAAACAAGATTAACAGAAGTCAGTAGTGTAATGGCACAGTAAGGAAAAAATGCCGGGCCCGGTATAAATCATAAACTGTCATTCTGAACCCCGATTAGGGGTGAAGAATCTCTCACGAATGTGAGAAAAATATGAAAAGCTACTACGTTTACATATTAACCAATAAATCAAACACTCTTTATACAGGAATCTCCAATAGCCTGGAACGACGCATTCTTGAGCACAAATTTAAACTACATAAAAATAGTTTTGCTGCTAAATATAATATCAATAAACTTATATTCTATGAGGAATTTTCGAATCCCGAAGATGCTATTGCTGCTGAGAAAAAGATTAAAGGGTGGACCAGACAGAAAAAAATGAATCTAATAAAAACTATCAATCCGGAATTTAGAAGTTTAGGAAACTGAAACAAGTTCAGAGATTCTTCGCTAATCGCTCAGAATGACAAAAAAGAGGCGTCTTCCACTTTATGCAGATGCAATAATGGGGTCAGGGTCAAAGCCCTTCGCCTCAAATACTATTATACTCTCTTGGTATTTGAAATCAAGTAAGGAATTTGTAAATTCAGGGATTCTTCGCTAATCACTCAGAATGCCAATTTTATTTTCGGAGTCTCTCGTGACCTATGGGAAAGGAAGGAAGACTCAATGCCCGTTCTACATTCTGATCTATTTGCTCTTGATTACCGACTAGCGATACTGCCTTAAAGGTTGCTACCGGATGCAAAATAGCTGCTAAAGTCCATCGACTCATTTCATACATACCTACGCTAATTGCAGTCCACGTTCGCTCCATTTCTGGAGATTTTGCATGCTCCACATTCATTCTCAAGAACTCTCTCATAATTACATCTTTACTTCGATGTCGACTCCGGCTGGGATTTCTAAATGCATTAGGGAATCAATGGTTTTTTGGGTAGGTTCGATAATATCAATCATTCTTTTATGAGTTTTAATTTCAAAAGCTTCTCTAGAATCTTTATCAGTGTGAGGGGATCTTAAAACAGTAATACGTTCAGTTTTAGTAGGAAGTGGAATTGGGCCTAAAATCTTGGCGCCAGTACGAAGGGCTGTATCCAATAGAGAATCGCAGGTATTATCAAGTACCCGATGATCGTAACTTTTCAGTTTTACGCGAATTCTTCCTCTTGGCATATCAACCTTTCAATGTGCAAACTTAAGCGATAATCTTGGTGATGACTCCAGCACCAACAGTTTTACCACCTTCACGAACAGCAAATCGGAGACCGTCTTCCATAGCAACTGGTGTAATTAATTTACCGACAATTTTAACAGTATCCCCTGGCATAGCCATTTCCACACCCTCTGGAAGTTGAACCTCACCAGTCACATCAGTGGTTCTAACATAAAATTGTGGTCTATAACCTTTGAAAAATGGAGTGTGTCTTCCACCCTCTTCTTTGGAAAGAATATATACTTCTGCTTCAAACTCAGAATGTGGAGTAATTGAGCCTGGTTTAGCTAACACTTGACCTCGCTCAACATCATCTTTTTCAATGCCCCTGAGTAAAATTCCGGCATTGTCTCCGGCTTGACCTTCATCAAGTAACTTGTGGAACATTTCAATTCCGGTAACCACTGATTTTTTAGTAGGCCGTATTCCCACAATTTCAATTTCCTCATTAACTTTAACAACTCCTCTTTCAATTCTTCCAGTTACCACAGTTCCACGTCCTTTGATAGAGAAAACATCTTCAACAGCCATCAGGAAAGGCTTGTCTACATCACGAACTGGAGTTGGAATCCATTCGTCTACCTTAGTCATTAACTCTTCAATAGCTTTTACTGCTTCTGCATCCCCTTCTAAAGCTTTTTTAGCGCTGCCGCGGATTATCGGAGATTGTGG
Organism: uncultured Gammaproteobacteria bacterium; assembly: GCA_964523905.1. Lineage (GTDB taxonomy): Bacteria > Patescibacteriota > Microgenomatia > Daviesbacterales > UBA10151 > CAZFYQ01. Next base: position 242 of record CAZFYQ010000020.1, on the reverse strand, counting down.
GTCATATTCATATTTTTTAAGCAGGTCTCTTACTTCTTCTTCAACTAAGTCTAACAGTTCTGGATCATCAACCATGTCACATTTGTTAAGAAAAACTACAATTGCCGGCACTCCAACCTGACGAGCTAATAGTAAATGCTCACGAGTTTGAGGCATTGGACCATCTGGAGCTGATACAACTAAAATTGCACCGTCTGTTTGAGCAGCACCGGTGATCATGTTTTTAATGTAGTCAGCGTGAC
>CAZFYQ010000019.1:0-12337 GCA_964523905.1 uncultured Gammaproteobacteria bacterium | reverse complement strand
TGTAATTAGTAACTGATGTGCCAATACCTAAGTTACCATTAGTGTTATCAAAGTACAGGTTAGGAGAAGCTGTTACATTAGTGGAAGAATTAAAGAAAGAAACTCCACCACTAAATCCTGATCCGGAAACTCCACCTGCACCTACTGTACAAGTAATCACATTATTACTGGAATCCAAACAAAGAGCAGACCCTGATCCAGAGGATAATCCGGTTAAGGAAACTGTGGATTTTAAGGTAGCAGTTGAGGCCACGGATAAAGTATTGGTAGAAGTTAATCCATTAGTAGATAAAGCAGAAGCTGACAAGGGACCAGAGAAATTAGCCCCAGCACCAACTAAAGCTGAGGTGATATTCAAGGACTGTCCGATTCCTACATTTCCGGTAACGTTTAATGAGGAACCTACTCCCAAGAATCCGGAGAAGAATCCAGAGCCAATGGTTTTAAAGTTATAATCTACAGCGGTAGTACCAATTCCTAAATTACCGTTATTATCAAATCCTCCCCTTAAAACCCCATTTGTATAAAACAAGATATTCCCAGCAGCGCCACTGTTTCCCCCAGCTCCAGTAGAGAGGGTAATATTACCCCCATTACCAGTGCCTAATCCAGCTCCAGTGGTTAAACTAAGAGTTCCGCCATTGCCATTTCCTAATCCTACACCCCCTGTTGTTAGGCTAATGGTGTTGCCATTTCTATTGGCACCAGTACTGTTTGGTACAGATAAAACAATTGCCCCAGCTGAAGAACCAGCTCCGGCTGTCAGGTTTATTGAACCACCAGTAGAGGTACCAGTGCCAGTACCACCGGTTAAGTTAATCGCTCCAGCAGTCTCAGCAGAAGCTTGAGCAGTGCCTCCGGTTAAGGAAATAGCTCCCGGAGTGCCTCCCACTGTTGCTCCAGAATCTCCTCCTAGTAAAGTGATTCCTCCGCCATTACCATTGGTTAACCCATTACCGCCGGTTAGAGTAATTGGTCCACCAGCTCCACCTGCTCCTAAAGCATTACCACCCAGTAGCGCAATTGTTCCAGCATTAGCATTGGTACCGGTTCCTCCAGCACCAGAGGTTAAATTAATATTTCCTCCATTACTAGTTCCAGCACCAGCACCCGATTGCAGACTTAGTGACCCACCAGCAGTATTACCAGAAAATTGATTTTCAATACCAATAGTAGATGAAGATAAGCCAAATGATAGCTTATAGCTGGGGATTGTAGTTCCAATCCCCACATTTCCAGCGGAAGTTACTACAAATGGATTTGAAGTATTAGTATTAACCTGAAATTCCTGAGATGGAGCTGAAGTTCCAATGCCGAGTCTTTTGTTAGTTGCATCAAAGAAGAAATTAGCATTGGATTGGGATAGTAGTCCTCCAGTGCCTGCAAATACTACTGATCCGGGAAGTAGGGAAGAATCAGTAATTGATACTGATGATACTGAAGTGCCATTAATGTTAGCAAGGTATAGATTATTAAATCTATTTGCAGCTGAACCAAGGTCATAAGTTGCATCAGAGGTTGGTACTATATTTCCAGAAACTAAAGTTAAGGAATTATGGTTAGCTGTTCCACCAATACCCACATTACCTGAAACGTTTAGAGAGGAACCAATACCTACAAATCCAGAGAAAAATCCAGTACCCTGAGTTTTGAAAGTATAATCAGGAGTTGCTGTGCCTATTCCTACATTACCACCAGCATTAATATTAAGTGCGTCTGTGACACTTCCTACACCTAGAGTAACTGTTGCAGTGGATGGTCTATATGCAAAATAGCCAACTTGGGTTCCTGCAGATCTCAAATTGTAATATGGAACAGCACTAGCATTTGAAGCATTAAGTTCTATACCTGCGAAACCGGCACTACTACCGGTAGCTGTAAAAATTGTAGTACCAGAACCTGATACTGCCAGTGGTGCTCCCGGAAGACTGGTACCAATTCCCACATTACCTGAAACTATTAATCCATTTGATGGAGCAGTAGTATTTCCTCCAGCATATGTTCCAATAGCAGCAGCACCCAAGACATCCAGTTTATTAGTTGGAGCAGAGGTGCCGATTCCTAATCTATTATTAGTAGCATCCCAGAAGAAGTTGGCTGCGGAGTTGGTTAGGGAGTTGGTTCCGTTCCAATATGTAACTCCACCATTTACACCGGTTCCGGTTAGAGAAGAACTACCAGAGCAAGTTACCACCTGATTAGATCCGTTTATACAAAGGGCTGTACCGGCAAAGGAGGAGAGACTATTTAAGGTCGTAGTAGAGTTGAGAGTAGTGGCTCCGGTGACATTTAAGCTGGCTAAGTTAGAAAGTCCGGAAACATTTAATCCACTGGTAGAATCAAAGCTGCTACTAATGGAAGCTCCCACCCCCACATTTCCACCAGAGAAAGTGTATCCTATAAATCCTGTCTGAGTACCATTGAAATCAAGAAAACCTGTAGATGAATTTCTGCCAATTTGATAAATATTGCTAGTGCTTTGACCTAATCTTATTTGGTCGCTTGAATTACCACCAACAATTTGGAATATTGATGCTGGGTTCGTAGTCCCAATTCCCACATTACCGTTATCCAAAACAGCCAGGCCAAATACTGTCCGGGCATTGTTTTGGGTAAGTAAGCTAAGTCCTGTGGTATTACCGCCACCGCGAATATCCAGTTTAGCATTAGCAACTCCAGAAGAGGTGCCAATTCCCACATTTTCTGCCGGATTTAACTCGGTAATGGTAGTACCATTATCAAACCAACCACCGGTTCCATCTGCAGAACTACCACCTCCGGTACTACATGATCCCCACTGGATACTGGTGGCAGTTGAGGTTAAACACTGAGCATTAAAACCTCTGGCCAGTCTGGTGGAATTTGTACCATCAAAATACAATAAATCCCCGTTAGTAGTAAGTTGTGAAATATTATTAATTGCCCCCTGGGAAGTAGAGGAGTTAGTACCACCATTGGCTATTGGTAATATTCCAGTGACAAAAGAAGAAGTCAAACTAATATTGCCGGAAGAAAGCCCACCGGAGGCATTAGAAAATACCACCCCGCTGCCCAAAGTAGAAAACACCCCAGCAGAGGAGACTGTTAATGATCCACCAATTCCCGCATTTCCAGTAGTTTGCAGTTGGAATGTAGGGTTAGAGGTTCCAATTCCCAGATTACCATTTCTATCAATCCTTACTTTTTCAGTGACATTATTAGTAGCTCCGGAACCTGAAGTGTAAAAAAGTAATGCAGTATCACCAGCTGTTTGCTGGTTGGTTCTTTTTGAGGAAATCTTGGCTGTTTCAAAATATTGGGTGCCATCAGTATTAAAGGCTAAAGCTGCTTCATCGGTGGTACTACCGGCAAATCTATTATCCAGTGTCAAAAGAGTAGAATTGTTTGAATTTGTTGTTAAGACATGGAGGGGTGCCTGTGGAGAGGTCGTCCCAATTCCCACATTTGATCCATTATCATAAAGAACTCCGGTTGAAAGATTGCTAGCAGAAGTCCATCTAGCCACATAATTGGTAATTCCAGTGCCGGTTAAAGAAGAAGATCCGGAACAGGTAGTGACTTGGTTTGATGCATTGATACAAAGCTGGGTACCGGCAAAGGATGATAAGCCATTTAAGGTGGTTGTAGCAGCAACGGTTAGGTTATTAGTAGCAGTCAGCCCAGTAGTGGATAAAGAGCCAGCAGATAATGAACCAGTGAAGTTGGCCCCAGCTCCGGATAGGGTAGAAGAAACTGTCAAACTAGATCCTACTGATACATTCCCCGAAGTAGTGAGCGTGGTACCGGAAATTGCTGCCAAGTTAGAGGCACCAGAAACCTTAATCCCGGAATTAAATACTCCGGCAGAAGAAACTGTTAAAGACCCTCCCACTCCCACATTTCCAGATACTGAATCAAAAGTTAAATTAGCAGATGAAGTTAGAGAAGAAGCTCCGTTAAAGAATGCTACTTGTCCGGCAGTTCCTGATCCGGATATTCCAGATGAGGGGGTACCACAAGCCCATACACCTGTGATGGCATTCCACTGCAAGGTTTGATTATTACTACAGCCACCTAAAATCCGAAGACCAGAAGAGTCTGCTTCCAATCCCGAAGTTGATGAGGTGGTGGAGGTGGTTCCAGTTGTAGCCAGATTTAAATTAACAGTTAGCTTATTGGTTGATCCAGCTACAGTTGCCAGTCCACTGCCTCCGGCAATAGTTAGTGTGTTACCGTCTGATATGGTTTGATCGGTTCCTGAGTCTCCGGCCAGGATAAACGAATTCATAGTTCCACCTGATGAGGAAACAGTGGGAATGCAATCCTGCCAGGCGCCATTCTGGTAGCAGCGGAATTTATTATTTGTGGTGTTGTAGTAAGTAGCTCCGTTAACTGTGTTGGTAGGATCAGTGGTGAGCTGGCCCAGGTTTAAAGTTGATTGAATAGTCACTCCACCTGCCAAAGTAACCGGGGTAGAGGTAGTGGCACCTCTGGCTGTCACAGAAGCTAAGGTTTCAGTGGTATTTGAGGATATGGTTGGTCGTTGTGGATCTCCGGTAATGGAGATGTTATCTCCGGCTACCAGGCTGTAGACAATGTTTGGGGCAGTTAAGTTGCCGTTGATGACTGTGTCAGAGTTTATTTCCAGGAAGGAAGCGGAGGCAGAAGCTGCGAGGACACCACTTTTGTCATTCTGAGCGACTAGCGAAGAATCTATACCCTTCGTTTCACTCAGGGTGACAGCAGCTTTGTGAAAGATAAAACTCAAAGGGTTAACATGGTTAACAACTCCTAAAAGAACCAAGGCAGTTATTATTAATGTGGAGAAGGTCCTAACGGACCTTCGAGTACCCCTAGTCGCACTGGATCCATTGTCATCTGCATGCTTCAGTAGCTGTTCTGTTGAAGGGGTAGCATCTACTGCGGGTAGAGGAGGAATACTGGGTTGTACTTGGGTCCGTTTCTTCTTAGCCAACTTGGGATTTTCTTTTAAGAAAGCATTTAGTTGTGATAACCTATAGCGTCTTATCCCTTTACCTGATCTGATGGCGGTTAATTTTCCTTGCTCTTCCCAATTGCGTAAGGTGTCAATGGAAACACCAAGGTATGATGAGGCTTTGCCAATGGAAAAAAGACCACGAGAAGTAGTCTTTTCTGCAACAATGTCCGTCTGCTCGCTGGGAAGATCTGCTCTTTCCGTGAGCTTTTGCATCGTAATTCCTAGGAAAATTAGGAGTGATTTAATAGTCACATAGTTAAGAGATACCTGTCAAGCACCAATTTACTAGATATTATGCGTAATAAATAGTTTAGAGTTAAAAGGTAAAGAAACCAGTATAGTAAGAAGGTAAAGTTAATAGTAAATAACACCAGTAACCTAACCCCTAAACCATACTGGCGTCCTAACCTATAACCTCTTAACTCGTGACCGCAGGTTGACAGGAAATTTTGGCAATCGTATGATTAGTTGATATGGATCAAGATCAAGATTTTGCAGATGATCCTTTATATAAGCAGGTAGAGGAATATATCTCTAAACCGAAGCCTCAGCTTCCTGATTACAAGTATGTTCCACCCCGAAGATACTTGAAAAAAATCATTCTGCCAATACTGCTATTTTTTGTGATTGGGCTTCCAACCGGGAGCATTGCCTTTGGTTTTAATTACCCCAAAATGATTGCCAAGGTATTGCCGGATACAAGTTTTCTACAAAAGATCATTCATGTTAATTTTAATGGTTCAGTAGCTACTCCTTCAGCTGTACCGGTAGCCCAGGTAGCAGCAAAACCTCATGAATTAATTTGCAAAAGATTTGTTAGCTTAGATGATGCATTAAGTAATATTAAGATAGCTTGTGGTGTTGATTTATCTAGTCAAGGACTGCAAGGAGTACCGGCTGCAATACTGAAGCTAACCAAGCTTAATGATCTTAATTTAAGTCATAATAATATTACTGGTTTGCCAGTAGAGCTTTTAACTTCCTTGCCGACTCTGTATTCCCTGGATTTATCAAATAATCAAATTGCCACCATCTCCTCTCAAATTCAATCAGCCACTGCCTCAGCTAAACTGCAGATGTTAAAACTAACTGGTAATCCAATTGGGGACGTAGAAAAACAGCTCTTAAAACAGATGCTTCCTAAAACCAATATAGTCTATTGAAAAAACAGCTTTTTTTAATTGTTATCTTAATACTGACCATCCTGACTTTTTCCAATTCTTTAACTAATGGCTTTACCGGCGGGGATGACGATCTGAACTTTACTCATAATTCTTATATCCAGCACCTCAGTTTTAACAATATCAAAGTACTATTTACTACCTCATTTGCCGATCGATATACACCGATGACTATGCTAATTTATGCTCTGACTTACCAAATTAATGGCCTCAGTCCATTTGTTTTTCATTTGCTTTCTTTAACCTTACATTTGCTAAACATCCTACTGGTCTATATTTTGATTTGGAAATTGTCCAAAAATCAGCCAGTAGCGTCAGTTACTGCTTTGCTATTTGCAATTCATCCGAATGTTTCTGAGGCAGTAGCCTGGGCCTCTGACGGTAATACTTTGCTGTATACCTTTTTCTTTTTAAATGCCTTAATTTTCTATTATTATTTTCTGCAAAAGAGGCAATGGATGTTTTATTTTTTCACTGCCGTGTTTTGCCTGCTATCGCTTTTATCCAAACCCACTGCGATTAGCCTCCCTTTTGTTTTACTATTAATGGATTTTTATGACAGTGAATTTAAGGTTGTTAGTAAGGTGCTGGTTTGGAAATGGCTGTTAGAAAAACTGCCTTTTGTAATAATGTCAGCAGTATTTGGAATAGTGGCTTTAAGTTTTGGGGGCAAAAACCACATTACTGATTATCAAACTACCTACAATTTGCTGGATCGGCTCTTTTTGGCCAGCTTTATAATAGCTAGTTTTGCTTTAAAAATAGTGCTGCCGTATCATACAGCAGTATTTAATGTGTTTCCGCCTAAAATCAACGGCTGGTTGCCTTTAGCGTACTATTTATCAGCAGTACCGGTTTTAAGTACATTAATTTTTGCACTGGCTTTTAAAAAAGTTACCAAAATTAAACTTAGTAAAGAAATTATTTTTGGCCTAGGATTTTTTCTGATTACTATCTTTCCTGTTTTGGAAATTATTCCCAAAGGTGACCCGGATTTTATGGGGGAGCGCTACAGCTATTTGCCGTATCTTGGACTATTTTTTCTAATCAGTTTTATCGGTGTCAATTTATACCAAAAATTTCCTAAGGCTAAAAAAGCATTAAAAACTGTTCTGTTAGTTTATGTTTTGATATATTCTGTACTGGCCTGGAATTTAAACACCACTTGGGTGAATAGTATTTCTTTATGGTCGAGTATTATTAAAACCGACCCCCAAAATTATGAAGGTTATTATGGTATGGGTAATACCAAACAGGATTTGGGAGATCTACAAGGGGCTTTAAAAGCTTATAACCAGGCGGTTGCTATTAATCCTGGTTTTTCTGCTGCTTTTAATGAGCGGGGTATTGCCAAACGTCGGCTAGGGGACTTGGCCGGGGCTTTAAAAGATTATAATCAAGCCATTAAGCTTCGCCCTAATTATGCTAAAGCCTATTTTAACCGGGCGATGTTAAAAAAACAGCTTGGCAAAAGTCCACAGGACATTTTAGCTGATTTAAATAAAGCCTCAGACTATGATCGGCAATTTCCCGGCATCTTTTACGAAAGAGGCAAGCTACTGCTTAGTCTGCCCAGTGTCGTGGCTGCTTGCGGTGATTTTAAAAGAGCTAGTAAGCTGGGATTTGCCCCGGCAGTCACTATGCTTGACAAATTCTGCAGGTAATTTTATGGTATTAATAGAGATATGAAACGTATGGATGATAATGAGCTAAAATCTAACCCGCTTTATAAAAGTGTGCAGGATTATTTGTCTAAGCCTAAAACTCCTTTGCCCATTCGGCGCTACATGGGCAAGCATGAGTATATTCAAAAATTTATTATAGTGCTGATGTTAGTTTTGGTAGTTGGCTTGCCAACAGGGAACATTGTCTTTGGCTATAATTATCCTAAACTAATTAAGCAGGCCTTGGTTGCCATGCACTTAATTAAAGTTAGCCCTATGGCTGAATCTGGCTCAACTAACACTCCGATACCACCTCCACTGGTTTGTAAAAACTTTGTTAATTTAACTGAGGCCTTAAATCATGTTGATATAGCTTGCGGCTTAAATTTATCAGGCAGGGGATTAACTCAAATTCCGGCAGATGTTTATAAACTAACCAAGTTAAATGACCTTAATTTAAGTAATAATAAGCTGACAACTTTGCCTGTGGAGCTTTTAACCTCTTTCCCCAGATTATATTCCTTGGATTTATCCGGAAACCATATTAGTACTATTTCCGCTCAAGCTAAGCCTTTGCCAAGTGTGCTGCAAAACCTCAAATTGCAGGGTAATAATATTAGTCCGGCAGATCAAACCAAATTAAAACAACTGCTTCCGAAAACAGCGATCAGCTATTAAGAAAGTAAATTCAGTAGTATATTCAGTGGTTGATTCAGTAGTTAATTCAATTGTGATTACAACAGAATTTACCATCGAATGACAATTGAATGACCATTGAATAACTTTACTGTACCCTGTTGCCTGATGCCTGTTGCCTATTTCTCACCTGCAGCTTTGGACACTACAAGAACTCGTTGACAATGAAAACAATTAATGGTATTCTTTCATTATAAATGAAGTCTTTTGAGAATATACGCACATTGCTTATAGAACAGCGCGAAGAGTTTTTACATAAAGACTTAGGTGTAATAAGAACTAAACTGGTAGAACTTAATAAGTATAAAGATACACCAACTGCTGTGGTTATTTCCGGGCTTCGTCGGGCAGGGAAGTCAACTCTATTAGCTCAATTGGCTCACGCTTTTTATCCCGAGGGTGAGTATTTCTATGTTAATTTTGAAGACGAACGACTTCTATCCTTTACCGCTTCTGATTTTACCGAGCTACATGAGTTATTGATCGAGCTTTTTGGTAACAGAAAAATATTTCTGCTTGATGAAATCCAAAATATTGAAGGTTGGGAGCGGTTTGTAAACAGAATGATCACAGGAGGTTATAAATTCTACATCACCGGCTCAAATGCATCACTTTTAAGTAAGGAGTTGGGTACCAAATTAACCGGACGTTATATACCGGTTGAGCTTTTTCCATTTTCTTTTGAAGAGTACTTGCAATTTAAACAACTAGTCTTGCCTGATATAAATCGTCTAACAACTGTAGATAAAGGGGAGTTAAGGAAAGCTTTTTCCGATTATTTAAAAAGTGGTGGTATACCTCAAGCCTTGCAATACCCCGAACTGCCAATTCATAAAACGCTCTATGATGATATTCTTAACCGGGATATTGGGGCTCGGTACAAACTGGCTGATACAAAACCACTTCGAGAATTAACTTTCTATCTTATTAGTAATATTGCCGCACTAGTTTCCTATAATAAAATGAAAGAGCTATTACAATTAGGTAGCGTGAACACGATTTCCAGTTATATTGGTTATTTAGAAACCAGTTGGTTGCTTTTTGCGATTAACCGCTTCGCCTTTTCAGTGAAAAAACAGCAAATAGCCAACAAAAAAATCTACTCTATAGATACCGGATTGACAAGATCTGTGGCGTTTTCCTTTTCGGAAAACAAAGGTAAATTTTTAGAAAATATGGTCTTTTTAAAGCTGAGAAGACAGGATGAAAATATCTATTATTATAAAACTGGGACAAACAAGGAGGTTGACTTTTTTCTTTCTAAGAAAAAAGTTTTGATTCAGGTGTGCCAAAGTATCAAGGATGAAACAACACGCGAGAGGGAACTGAGAGCTCTTATTGAAGCCCTAAAAGAGGTTAAGGGTAGTACCGGACTGATTGTTACTGAGGATGAAAAAGAAACAATATCAGTAAGTGGTACTACAATTTCTGTTGTTCCGATCTATTCTTGGCTATTATCTTAAGTCAAAACGACTAAAGCAATTCATTACAACAGAATTTACTACCGAATGACTATTGAATAACTTTCTTACTGTAGCCTGTTTCCTGTTTCCTGTTTCCTGTTTCCTGATGCCTGATGCCTACTTCTACCTGCAGCTTTGGATACTACAGACGCTTGACAATCAGTCGAAATATGTTATAATTCTTACTAGATGTGAGAATATTTATCACTTTTAGGAGTAAGTATGAATACTGATATTATCTTAACATTATATAGTCAACCGCATTCCGTATTTACACTTGATGAGATTTCATTACTTTTTCCGCAAACTTCCTACCAGAATCTACGGAGCAGTATACGGTATTTTACCAATGTAGGTAAGCTGAAAAGGATCCGTCAGGGCATCTATGCAAAAAACGATTATAATTTTTTAGAAGTTGCTAACAAACTCTATAGACCTTCCTATATTAGCTTGGAAACAGTATTAACAAAAGGTGGTGTGGTTTTTCAATATTATGAAACAATTTTTGTGGTATCCTACCTGACCCGTTCGGTAGAAATTAATGGAGCTAATATCCAATATCGTCAAATGAAAGGAGAGGTGTTAACAAATCTTTCCGGAATAGAACAAAAAGATGGTTATTTTATCGCTACTCTTGAGCGTGCGTTCCTGGACGCGGTTTATTTGTATAAGAATTATTACTTTGATAACTTAAGCACACTGAATTGGGAAAAGATTTTGGAGCTGGAAAAAATTTATCATAGTAAAGCGCTTGAAAAAAGAATCAGGCAGTATCATAAAAACTACCGGGAGGATTATGGTAAAGATTGAGTTGCATAAAAATAGTCTAATTAACATTCTCCGGGAAATTTATTCAGACACCCTACTTCGAAATGTTCTTGGTTTTAAAGGAGGGACTGCGGCAATGCTTTTCTACAACTTGCCCCGATTCTCAGTTGATTTAGATTTTGATCTACTGGAGCCAGGGAAGAAAGAAGTGGTTTTTAAAAGGTTGAAAGAAATATTGCCTCAGTTTGGTACAGTCGCGGAAGCCTCTGATAAATATTATACGCTCTTTTTTCTACTGCATTATGCAAAGGGAGAAAGAAGCTTAAAAGTAGAGATTTCAAAAAGATCCAGCCAGTCTGACTATATCCCTAAAAACTTTTTGGGTATCTCAATGTTGGTGATGAAAGAGGAAGATATGGCAGCAGGTAAACTGGCAGCGTTACTTACCAGAAAGAAGTTGGCAACCAGGGATATGTTTGATTTATGGTTTTTCTTAAAAGAGAATTGGCAAATTAATGCGGAGTTTTTGAAAGAAAAATCCGGTTTTTCTCTAGTACAGGCACTAAATAAAGCGCAACTAATTGTCAAGAAAGTGAAACCAACTGAACTTTTGGCAGGGCTGGGTGAACTTCTGGATAATGACCAAAAAAAATGGGCAAGGCAACATTTACAGGATGACCTTCTTTTCTATTTAAAACTCTACAAATCGAATATCACAAAATAAAGCCCAAAAATTTTCACCTGCAGCTTTGGACACTACAATTTAGTAGTAAAATGTAGCTTGACAAATTGTAAGGTTTGTACTAATATATAGTTATGTTAAATAATAATCCTGTTTCTATTGATGAACTTCGTACTAATTTGGCTGATATTATTAACCGGGTGACTTATGCAAATGATCGAGTGCTAGTTAAAAAACATAACCGTAATGTAGCAATGATAGTAAGTTTAGATGAGTATGAAAAAATAATGGATCCCACTAAAAGACTAAGTCAAAAACAATGGAATGAAAGTGTAAGAAGACTTGATGAATTTAGAGCTAGCATTCCTGAAATGGAGCCTAAAGAGATGGAGAGAATAATTGATGAAGAGATTAAGGCATACCGGGCAGAAAAAAGGGCTAAAGGTGAATGATTCGCGCAGTCGTAGACGCAAATACCTTAGTCAGCGCAGTAATTAATAAACCATTTTCTGTTTCTCAAGAAATCTATCAAAATTTTATTAATAAAAATTTTCTCCTTATTGCTTCTCCCTCACTTTTATCAGAACTTGAAGATGTATTAACTAGAGATAGAATAGCTAAATTACACAAAAAATCAGCAAAAGAATTACAGAAAGTCATTGTTGACATAGGTAGACTAAGCTACATTGTGGCAGGGACAACTGATATTAAGATAGTGCGTGACCCAAAGGATGATAAAATTATCATTGCTGCAGTGGAGGGGAATGCTGATTATATTGTTAGTAGGGATAAGGATTTGCTTGATATTAGAGAATATCAGAGCATTAAAATTATTACCCCGGAAAAGTTCATGGAAATATTAAGACTTCAAGACTAAAAAATTCACCGACAGCTTTGGACATTAC
>CAZFYQ010000018.1:0-13031 GCA_964523905.1 uncultured Gammaproteobacteria bacterium | reverse complement strand
GCACCGTCTGTTTGAGCAGCACCGGTGATCATGTTTTTAATGTAGTCAGCGTGACCTGGCATGTCAATGTGAGCGTAGTGTCTTTTTTCGGTTTCGTATTCCTGGTGAGAAATATTAATGGTAATACCACGAGCTTTTTCTTCAGGAGCGTTGTCAATTTGGTCAACTGATTTTTCTGTTGCTAAACCTTTACCAGCCAATACGTGAGTAATTGCAGCGGTTAAAGTGGTTTTACCGTGGTCAACATGACCCATGGTACCAATATTTACGTGCGGTTTTGATCTATCAAATTTTTTCTGATCTGCCATATGTTTTTTACCTTTAAAATCCAGCCCTCAAGCTGGAACACATGTAAATATAACTGATTCTTACGAATAATGCAAGAACTAAATTTACCGCTCAACTCTTCCAGTAAACCCTGATGTTTCGATGATTTTTTGGGTGATGTTGGAAGGTACGGGTTCGTAATGATCAGCTTCCATGTAATAGGTGGCACGACCCTGGGACATTGAACGGATGGCTGTAGCATAGCCGTGCATTTCAGCCAAAGGTACTAAGGCTACGATCACCCGGGCATTACCACGGGATTCTGAAGATTCAATTTGAGCTCTTTTGGAAGATAAATCACCAATAATTTCTCCTAAAAATTCCTCCGGGGTAGTTACTTCCACCTTCATAATAGGTTCAAGCAAAATCATATCGGCTTTTTTAGCAGCTTCTGATAAACCTAAAGATGCAGCAATCTTAAAAGCTACCTCAGATGAATCAACTTCATGATAAGACCCGTCATAGACCACTACTTTAATATCTGTAACAGGATATCCGGCCAAAATTCCGGTATCTTCTTTTTCGATAACTCCCTTCTCAATTGGGGAAATATATTCTCTGGGGATCGCTCCACCCACTACCTCAGATGCAAATTCCCGACCTTGGCCACGCGGCAGTGGTTCAATTCGAAGTAAACAATGTCCATACTGACCACGTCCACCGGTTTGACGAATGTATTTTCCTTCACCTTCAGCTGCTTTTTGAATGGTTTCTTTGTAGGCTACTTGTGGCTGGCCCACGTTGGCTTCTACTTTAAATTCCCGCTTCATCCTATCAACCAAAATTTCCAGCTGCAACTCACCCATTCCAGCAATAATGGTTTGTCCGGTTTCTTGATCTGACTTCACTCTAAAAGTGGGGTCCTCTTCAGACAACCGCTGCAGTGCATAACCGAGCTTTTCCTGATCAGATTTAGTTTTTGGTTCAATGGCCAAGGAAATAACCGGATCCGGGAAAGAAATATTTTCTAAAATTATTGGAGCATCCTCATCACATAAAGTGTCTCCGGTAATAGTATCTTTTAGTCCAACAGCTCCGACAATTTCTCCGGCATATGCTTCTTCAATTTCTTCCCGGTCATTGGCATGCATTAAAAGCAGTCTTCCCACTCTTTCTCTAACTCCTTTGGTCACGTTATAAACATAGCTACCGGATTTTAAGGTTCCGGAATAAACTCTGATATAGGTTAATTTACCAACGTGTGGATCAACTTGAATTTTAAAAGATAACGCTGATAAAGTGGCTGATGGATCGGCTTTTCTAACCTCTTGGTCCTCAGTGCCTGGTTTGATACCAATTACTTCACCAATATCCTGTGGAGATGGCAGATATTCCACCACACAATCAAGCATTAACTGCACGCCTTTGTTTCGAAGAGATGATCCTGCCAAAACAGGCACAATTTTATTAGCAATCACAGCTTTTCGAAGAGCCTTTTTAAGTTCTTCCACGGAAATCTCCTCGCCACCCAGATATTTTTCCATTAACGCATCATCAGATCCGGCAATTTCTTCTACTAATTTTTCCCTGTGAGTATCTACCTCACTGACCATATCAGCCGGGATGTCTGTTTCATGAAACTTGGCTCCGGTTTGATCACCTTCCCAGATATAGGCTGTTTTAGTCAAAAGATCAACCACTCCTGTGAAATCATTTTCTTTACCAATTGGCAAATTATAGGGGAGAGCATTAGCTCCCAAACGGTCTCTGGCAGATTGAATAGTACCTAAAAAGTCAGCACCAATCACATCCATTTTGTTGGAAAAAGCAATTAAAGGCACTTTGTATTTATTAGCTTGTCTCCAGACAGTTTCTGTTTGAGACTGCACACCGGATGAAGAATCAAGCACAATTACTCCCCCATCTAATACTCTTAAAGACCGTTCTACCTCTGCAGTAAAATCAACGTGTCCAGGAGTATCAATTAAATTAATTCTAATTTCTTCGTCTTTAAATAATGCTTGCTCTTTTTGAGCAGTCCAGAAAGTGGTAATGGCCGCAGAAACAATGGTGATTCCCCGCTCTTTTTCCTGCTCCATCCAGTCTGTAGTGGTAGTACCCTCATCAATATCACCGATTTTATAGGTTCTTCCTGTGTAGAATAAAATTCGCTCTGTAGTAGTGGTTTTACCGGCATCAATATGAGCAATAATACCGATGTTACGAATTCTATCTAGAGGAAAATCCCGTTTGGTCTTTTGTACAGCCATATTACTTACCTGCTTCCAAATCCTGGATAATTTGCTTTACTTGCTCTATTTGTACTCTAAAAGTTTCAGCATCTTCAATGGCCATGGTGTAGGCAGCATTTTCGGATAAATCACCTTCTTGAGCTGCAGCACCTTTTTTATGCTGAACCACCACCAATTGATCCTCAAGTTTCTTGAGGTTTTCTTTCCACATTATTAACTTTTCTTCTCTTAAATTTTTGTCCATAGTTTGTTTTGAATAAAATAGCCTCCCTCATTTGGGAGGCAACCAGTTAATATTAATGATTCCGAACCTAAAAGTCAATTAGCTATGTTTTAAATATGATCCGGATGTTTATGTGTTCTATATATATATGGATGAGCATTACGTGGATTTTTGCTAGTTGGGTCTGACACTGCATATTCCTGTCCAATATGCAAAAACCTTAACATGATTACCATGTCGCTTCATTTTTTCTATAAGTTCCTGCGCAGCCTCTCCATGCACATCGATCATTTCCATAACTAAAGGTCTAAGTATCGTACCAATGTTAGCATTGTATACGACCAGATGACTTCTAGCTTTATTACTTAAACCCATTGTGGCGTTTTCGGAAAAATCAGGCATTTCTCTAAATACTCTTTCTGTTTGCATATTTTGCTTTAATTATGGGCAATATTAACTCTAAATTTTATATTAGTCAAATTCTTTGAAGATCTTCTTTTAATTGCTGCAGATTTTTATAAAGGATTGCTTTCATCCCTAAGCCCTCTGCTGTAACAATATTTTCTTCCAAATCATCAATATAAATACATTCCTCAGGAACTAAATTAATTTTTTCCAGAGCTTTTTTGAAAAATTCATCTCCCGAGGCTTTGGAAGTATGTTCAAGACAAGATCGAAATGTTAGGTCAAAATGATCGTAAATACCCCGACTTTGATTAAATTGATCATGAATATCAATGGTATCAGTTAGTAAATAGACTTTATATTTTACTTTTAGTTCTTTAACAAACTCTAACATTTCCTGATCAATCTTGGCATTGGCGCTATAAAGTTCGTGTTCTTTTGCCAGTATTTCTTCTACTGAATAGCTGCTATTTAATTTTTGTTTGATTTCCTGGAAAAATTCCCTAGAAGATAACTCTCCTGATAAAAGTCTGACCCGGTATTGATCCCAAATCTGCATTCCTACTTCCGGACTTATAGAAAATATTTCCGCCAAAATATCACCCACCAAAGTGGCTTTGTGCTTTAAGATAACTCCACCTAAATCAAATATTATGGCTTTAATCATCTGGGTGCTGTTCTGTGGGGAATTATTTGATCCTGTAGCTCGATGTATCTTTTTTCCAATACATTATTATCTAGAAATTCCTGATAAGGCTTGGCTTCCTCGGCACCAGTAGCAAACCCCTGCTGAGTTCTTAATTTAGTCTCTTGATCCAACTGACTAAAAGCTTCCTTCTGCCGCTCTATTTTTAATGCTAGTGGGCGTATTTTATTCCAGGGTATACCGCGCATATTTCGTCTGGTTGATACTCCATAAACAATCCTTCCGTATCCGTCATTATATTGATGAATAAATCTGATTAGTGTAATGCTAGGTTCGCCTTCTGTGACAACAACATCACGTACCACGCCTATTTCACTTGGTATTGAAACCTGTGGTTTCTCTACTGGATTTTCTTGCATATAAATTATTCTAATTATACCTCGTATTCCCAACCCGGCTGCCATTTAAAGGGGGTTGAAACTAAAGTTTTTAAATCAATCCCATTAATTAAATTATCCAGTCCGTATTGAGTAGCGCGATGACCAATAATCATTACTCTTTTTCCATCATAATTTTTCTTTAATTCATCTAAAAACTCTTTCATTCTTTTCATGCAATCCTCATAACTTTCTCCATTAGGAAAAGGTTTAACAATTCTACTTGGTTTTTCCTTGTCTACTTCTGCAGACGGATGCTGGGTTAAATCTCCATAGTCACATTCACGCAGTCTCCTATCCTGAATTATCGGGAACCGATTATCAAAAGCAATTTGAGCGGTTTTATATGACCTTTGCAAATCAGAACAAAATATCGCATCAAATTTTTGATCTTTGTATCTTTCCCCCAACTCCTTAGCTTGTCTTTCACCAACAGGGGAGAGCGCTACATCATTATGCCCGGAAGATAAATGCGCTTCATTATCCAAACTCGTGGCATGAGTCTCAAAAATGATGTTTAGCATACCAAGATTATATCAAGCTGATTCAAGGTTAAGGAATTTGCGTACACTGAATAAAATTACTTTTAAGATCAGTATGGTACTCATACTGAGTTTGATTATACTTGAGATATAGAAAATATCCTGGAGTTATTACTTGAAGATATGTGCTTAATGGTCGCTCCGGACATCCTAAACTGCTATCAGGCCAATCTTTTTTTTCCATTTTTTCTATACTAATTTGGGTGATATCTACATTTAATTTCTTGGCTAAATCCTGTTTTGCTAACCGAACTGCTGCAGGCAAATTTGTATCAATACTTGTTTGATTTTGATCTGTAAATTTAAAGGTAGAAAGAATTTGATCAAACAATACTTTTCCTTCGGTGATTTTTGAACCATCACTAGGGGTACTTAGCATTATACTGTAGACTAATTTTGTATCGCTAGAAAAAAGTAGCACTTCATAAATATATTCCGATCCGGCCCTTGGTAGAAGCTGTGTTCCCTGATGTCCATCCACAGTTACTGGCGTATCATACACTAATCCAGTAATTTCCTTAAAATTGGCGAACGGCTTTCCTGTCTGATCATTATGATTTATTTGTTCCTTTATAATAAGTTTGTATAGATTTTGGGCATCGATAAATGTTTCGGTGGCTGGAAAACTAGATGAATGTTCAATTTGTTTCCAGTCAGCAGGAAGTTTTAATAGATAACTTGCATACCCTAATGAAGCATCAGGCGTAATTGAGTATATTTTCCAATCCCTGGTTTGGTCCTTGGTAATCGGTGCTGATGTAGATTTCGTAGTTTGAGATGGTATAACAGAATTAGTAGATACACCACTACTAGCTGGCTTCTTTGTTCCTAGGTAATAAGCCCCACCAGCTATACCCAGCGCAATTACCAGTCCCAAAATAATAATTAACGGAGTAAATCCTTTTTCCTTAAGCATTAATTAAATCTTAACAGATTTGACAAATAAAAGGACAAAGCGCAATGATAATAGTAATGAATTATTTGCAAAAAGGTCTAAAGTATATGTCAAAGCATCCGGCATATAATGCTTCTGTACATGCCATTGGCGGAATTGGTATTGGAATTTTAATTACTCACCCATTTGTTGATCCGCATACTCTGCGTTGGGGTTTAATCCTGATGGCCATTGCTATACTCGGCCACATTTACGCGCTCATGTCTAAATAGAAATTATGTAACTGACATGAAGTCAGAGATTCTTCGCTAATCGCTCAGAATGACGAGGTTTTAGAATCTGAAGTGAGAAAATGCACGGTTGGCTGCGGCAACTTTTTGAGTGTCATCTTTTTTCTTAATGGCGGCTCCGGCATTGTTGGCTGCATCAATTAATTCTTGGGCTAATTTTTTATCAAAACCATGATATTCTTTGTTTCCCCTGGCTCTGGCTGCAGCTAAAATCCATCTAATTGCTAAGGCTTCTTTTCTGTCTCCCCGAACTTCTATTGGCACTTGGTATGAAGCTCCACCAACTCTACGTGGTTTAACTTCCATTTTGGGAGTGGCATTGGCAATGGCTGTTTCAAAAACCTGCAGTGGATCTTGTTTTACTGCTTCTTTAATATTATCCATGGCTTTATAAACTAAAGCTTGCGCAGTGGTTTTTTTACCGTCAGCCATTACTTTATTAATAAATCTATGCAGCAGCTTTGATCCATACAAAGGATCCGGAGGAAGTAATCTTCTGGTGATTTTACCTGATCTCATATTATGCGGCTGCCTCCGCAGCTGGGGGTGGAGCTGCTGCCGGTCTTGGTGCAGCCGGGCCACCACTACCTTTTTTAGTACCGTATTTAGAACGGCCTTGTTTTCGATTAGCAACTCCTGCTAAATCCAATTTTCCTCTGACTAAATGATATTTTACACCTGGTAAATCTTTAACTCTACCCCCACGAACTAAGACAATTCCGTGTTCTGCCAAGCTGTGTCCTTCACCCTGAATATAGGCTGTGACTTCAGTTCTGTTTGAAAGTCTTACTCTAGCCACTTTTCGAAGCGCTGAATTTGGTTTTTTTGGAGTCATGGTTTTAACTAAAGTTACCACTCCCCGCTTTTGTGGACTAAAAGTTTGAACAAATCTGCGGTCTTTAGCATTAAAACTTCGACGAAGCGCAGTTGCTTTAATTTTACTGGACTGTTTTTTGCGACCTTTTCTGATTAATTGATTGATTGTTGGCATTACTTAACCCTCGATTTTAGCTCTTTCGTAACTGGTGGGGATTAGACGTCCAATGATAACATTTTCTTTAAGCCCAATCAAATGATCAACTTTACCAGAGATGGCTGCATCTGACAAAACAGATGTTGTTTCCTGGAATGAAGCAGCTGATAGGAAGCTTTCTGTTTGCAGCGAGGCTCTGGTAATACCTAAAATAATCACTTCAGCTGTAGCAGGTTCACCACCACCGGCTAAAATTCTTTTGTTTTCATCTTCAAATTTAATTCTATCTAATACTTCACCTGGCAGTAAATTAGTATCACCTTGAGATTCAATTCTAACTTTATCAGACATTTTTCTAACAATAACTTCAAAATGCTTTTCATTAATTGGCACTCCCTGAGATTCATAAACTGAACGGACTTCATCAACAATATATCTTTGTGCAGCTTTTAATCCCTGAACTTGCAAGATTTCTTTAACATCAATATGACCAGAAGCTAATACTTTTCCAGCTTCAATTAATTGTCCTTCTTCAACTAGTAAGGTAGATGTTGCAGGAATTATATATTCTCTTTCATCATGTGGCTTGGAAGTGGTTCTAACTCTTACTCTAACTCCCATTTCACCATCCAAAACAGATACTTTTCCGGAAATCTCTGACATCGGAGCCACAATTTTTGGAGTTCTGGTTTCAAATAACTCTTCCACTCTTGGTAGACCCTGGGTAATATCTAGACCAACAATACCTCCGGTGTGGAAAGTACGCATAGTTAACTGTGTACCAGGCTCACCAATAGCCTGAGCTGCTGTTACTCCAACAGGAGTACCAATATTAACTAACTCTCTGGTGCTTAGATCTAAGCCATAACAGGCTTTACAAATTCCATATTTGGATTCGCAGGTTAGAGGTGAGCGGGCTAGAACTACTTCTACTTTAGCTTTGATTAAATCAGCCACAATTTCTTCAGTTAAAATAGTTCCTGCTTTAATTAATACTTTACGGTTACCTGGTTCAGTGATATTTTCTGCGACCATTCGACCCAGTAATTTTTCTCTGGCATGGCTAAAGCTACTATTTGAAATATCATAATCCAAAGATTGGGTGGTCTTACAATCATCCATGCGAATAATTGCATCATGAGCCACATCTACCAGTCTTCTGGTCAAATACCCAGCATCAGCAGTTTTCAAAGCTTTGTCCGCGACACCCTTTCTGGCCCCTCTGGCGGAGGTAAAGTATTCAAACACTGACAGTCCCTGACGGTAATTTGATTTAGTTGGCAGCTCCACAATCTTTCCAGTTGGATCGGTTGACAGCCCTCTCATAGCTGATAACTGTTTAGCCTGATCTTTAGAACCACGAGCTCCGGCTTCCACCATCATCCGAATCGGATTATCAATTCCTAAAAAGTCCCAGGTAGCAGATGCTAAATCCTCAGTGGTTTTAATCCAAACCATCTGGGAAAGTTGGGATTTTTCCTGTGAGGTAATTAACCCTTTGGTTAAATTAGCTTCAATTTTTTCAATTTCCGCTTCTGCTTCATCTAAATATTTTTGTTTATCTGGTACCACTTTGGCATCAAAAATGGAAATGGAAATTCCAGCAATAGTAGCTCCGGCAAAACCAACCGCTTTAATATTATCTACCAAATCGGCGATTTCTTCCTGATCCAAAGTCTGAGTGGCTTTTAAGATTAAATCTCTAATGGTAATTCCTTTAATAACCACATTTAGGAATTGCATATGCTTTGGTAACACGGCATTAAACATAATTCTTCCGACATTTGTCTCAATATCCTCATCACCAATACGAACTTTGATTTCTTCTCTAACTGTCATTTTGTTTAATTGATAAGCCCGAATTGCATCTTCAGTTGATGTAAAGTATTTCATCTTGTCATCGTCCACTTCATCCATCAAGGTAATGTAGTAACAACCCAAAGCCATTTCACGATTAGGCACGGTAATTGGCTGCGCATTAGCTGGTCCAAAAATATTTTTCTTAGCAGTCATTAAAGTACGAGCTTCTTCTTGGGCTTTAGCAGACAAAGGTACATGAATAGCCATCTGATCTCCGTCAAAGTCAGCGTTAAATCCGGCACAAATACATGGGTGGATTTTGATCGCATTACCATCCACCAACACTGGGAAGAAAGCTTGAATACCCAGTCTATGCAAAGTTGGAGCACGATTAATCAAAATTGGATGGCCTTCAATAATTTGTTCTAAAATATCCCATACTTCAGCCGGTCTGGTTTCCAAAACATTTTTTGCTCCTTTAACATTTAAAGCCAAGCCTCTGGTGATCATTTCTCTTAAAACAAATGGCTTAAACATTTCCAGAGCCATTTCCTTAGGTAGTCCTACCTGGTCTAATTTAAGTTTTGGACCAACCACAATTACTGATCTTCCAGAATAATCCACTCTTTTTCCCAGCAAATTCTGTCTAAATCGGCCTTGCTTTCCGCGCAGCATGTCAGATAAAGACCTCAGTTGATGAACTGTAGCAATGCCACCACGTCTGGATGTTTTAGAAGATGAGTCAATTAAAGAATCCACTGCTTCTTGTAACATTCTTTTTTCATTTCTTAAAATAATTTCCGGAGCTCCCAAATTAATCAATCTATTTAAACGATTGTTTCTATTAATTACTCTTCTGTATAAATCATTTAAATCAGAAGTAGCAAATCTTCCACCAGGCAGTTGCACCATTGGACGAAGGTCTGGTGGCAAAACCGGTAGGATTTTCATTACTAACCATTCAGCTAAAATGCCAGATGATCTCATACCTTCAATCACTCTTAGTCTTTTGGTAGCTTTGATATGTTTTTGTCCAGTGGATTTTCTAACTTCTTCCCGAAGTCCGGATGATAATTTATCCAGATCAAGTTTTTTTAATACTTCTAAAATAGCTTCTGCTCCCATGCCAATGGTTAAAAAGTCAGATGCTCCATATTCCATTAATTTGTAATATTCTTCTTCAGAAAGTAGTTTATTAGGAGCCACTGATTTAACTAAATCAGCGACAGCTTTGTAAATACTTTCCAGTTGTCCTTGTTCTACTACCAAATTATCCCTAAGTTTTTGAATTTCTCGACGACCTTTTAACTCAACTTCCTGAGTTTCCAGTTCATATTTTTCCTTATCCATTTTTTTCTTTAACTCAACCAAACCCTTTTTCTGCTGGGATTCAGCATCTTTAATAATGCCTTCCAAAGCCACTTTGGATTCGGCAATTTTTCTTTGCAAATCTTCTTCTAATTTTTCCAAAGCCTTGGTTTTAGCTTCCGGATCAATGGTAATTACCAAGTATGAGGCAAAATAAACAATTGCTTCTAAGTTTTTCGGAGGTATATCTAAAATTAAAGAAAGTTTTGAAGGAGCTCCTTTAACAAACCAAGAGTGAGCTACCGGACAAGCTAAAATAATATGACCCATTCTCTCGCGTCTGACTTTGGACTGAGTAACTTCTACTCCACATTTATCACAAATAACTCCACGAAAACGAATTCTTTTATATTTACCACAGTAACATTCATAATCTTTAGTCGGCCCAAAAATGTTTTCAGAAAACAACCCATCTTTTTCAGCTTTTAAAGTTCGGTAATTAATAGTTTCTGGTTTGGTCACCTCACCAAAAGACCAGCTACGGATTTGTTCCGGTGATGCTACGGTTAATTTTAAACTTTCAAAATCAAGTAAGTCGTTCATTTATTCTGTTCCCTCCTTATTTTCTGCTTCCACTGCTACTGGATCAACCATTTCAAATGGGCTATCCTCAGCTTCAATATCAGCATCAGTGGCAGTATCTTTCATTTCCATTGCTTCTTCCAGTTGCGCTACTTCTTTAATTACTTCTGGTTTTTCCTCTGCTTCAGCGGCTTGGATTATCTTAGCACCTAATGTGTCAACTTGTAGACCCAAAGCTTGCAACTCTTTGACCAACACTTTAAATGACTCTGGAATCAAAGCTTGTGGAATATCAATTCCTTTAACAATCGCTTCAAATGCCTTGGCACGTCCCACCACATCATCAGATTTAATAGTTAACATTTCCTGCAGAATATGAGCGGCTCCGTAGGCCTCAAGCGCCCAGACTTCCATTTCTCCCAATCTTTGGCCACCCATTTGGGCTTTTCCACCCAAAGGCTGTTGAGTTACCAAAGAGTAAGGACCAGTGGATCTGGCATGAATCTTTTCTTCCACCATATGAATTAGCTTCAAAATATAGTTAACTCCAACGACAATAGTTCGATCAAACGGACGTCCGGTTCTACCATCAATTAACTGGGTTTTTCCATCCGTATTCATCCCCAATTTTTTAAACTCTTCAATTAATTTTTCTTCAGGTAATTTTTCAAATACTGGTGCAGCAATTTTATAACCCAGTCTTCTTCCCACAAAACCCCAATGAGTTTCTAACAGCTGACCCAAGTTCATACGAGATAAAACAGATAGGGGAGAGATAATAATATCAATTGGAGTACCATCTTCCAAATGCGGCATATCAGCAATTGGCATGATCCGGGAAATAACTCCTTTATTTCCATGACGTCCGGCTAGTTTATCTCCTTCAGTTACTTTACGAAGCTGAGCAACTTTTACTTTAATGCGCATTAAGGTTCCGGTATCTAGTTCATCTCCAGCATCTCTGGATAAAATTTGTACGCCAATAACAGTTCCTCTTTCACCGTGTGGTACACGAAGTGATGTATCTCTAACTTCTTTAGCTTTTTCACCAAAGATGGCTCTAAGTAGTCTTTCTTCAGCAGTTAGCTCTGTTTCACCTTTAGGTTGCACTTTACCAACCAAAATATCATTCGGGCTAACCTCAGCTCCTACTCTAATTAAACCAGCATCATCCAAGTTTCTTAATGCATCTTCTGAAACATTAGGAATATCTCGTGTTAATTCCTCAGGCCCAAGCTTGGTTTCAACTACATCTACTTCGTATTCTTCAATATGAATAGAAGTTAGCGCGTCATCTTTAACTAAACGATCAGAAATAACAATCGCATCTTCATATCCCAAACCTTCAAAGCTCATGTAAGCAATTAACAGATTTTGACCTAAGGCCAGTTCTCCATTTTGAGTAGCGGCTCCATCAATTAACAAATCGCCTTTTTTAACTTTGGCGCCAATTCCCACCACTGGTTTTTGGGAATAACAAGTACCTTGCGGGGTATGAATAAATTTTCTGATTTCATATTTATATTCATTTTTGCCACTCTTTAGAATTAATTTTTTACCATCAACAAAGGTAATTTCTCCGTCTTCCACTGCCCGAACTACCCGACCCATGTTGTCTGAAACAATCCGCTCCATACCAGTTCCCACCACCGGAGAAGTTGGAATCAAAAGCGGCACTGCCTGACATTGCATCTGAGTACCCATTAAAGCACGGTTAGCATCATCATTAGCGAGAAATGGAATTAAAGTAGCAGAAGTTCCAAAAATCTGTTGAGGAGAAATGTCAATTAAATTAATTTCTTCAGTATTACCTTCATAAAAATTACCTTGGAAACGGGTTGGCACACGGTCCGGCACAATAAAGCCTTTGTCATCAACTTCTACAGTAGCCTCAGTAATATGATATGGCTCCTCATCATCAGCAGATAAATAGTTTACTTCTTCTGTCACCTGAGATTTACCTTTTACTTTAATAACTTTACGATAAGGTGTTTCTAAAAATCCGTATTCATTAATCCGTACATATAAAGCTAAATAAGTGACTAAACCAATGTTTTGACCCTCAGGAGAACGGATCGGGTCGATCCTACCATACTGAGAATGATTAATATCACGAACAGAAAAAGAAGCACGGTCGCGGGTAATACCACCAGCACCCATAACTGAGAGTCTTCTTAAGTGATCAAGTTCTGATAAAGGATTAACCTGATCTAAAATAGAAGATAGCTGAGAAGAACGGAAAAATTCATTAACAGCTGCAATCACCGGCTTTGCATTAATTAAACCCCCTGGTGTAACTTCCTGATCAGCTGCGGTTAGACTCATTCTTTCTTTAATAATTCTCTCTAGTCGCAGTACTCCAATTCTAAAAGCATTTTGCTGAACTAATTCTCCGGCACATCTAACACGTC
>CAZFYQ010000017.1:5920-13490 GCA_964523905.1 uncultured Gammaproteobacteria bacterium | reverse complement strand
AAGAGGGATACAACGCTAAGGGCTTAAAATCTCCGCCAGGGAGACCCCTTAAGCGGAAAAATTAAGATGTAGTTTCGTTGCTTCTCATTAATTGTGAACTGATCACTGGTTGGAAGTTTACCAAATCTAACCGTGCTTTGTCAACTAATTAGCTTTCCTGTGATGTTTAGGACCTGGATATGCCAAAATAGCCACTACTAAAGCAAAAAGTAAAATAAAAATCATATATAGAAGAAAAACAATATCGAAATTCATCTTTGGGCCTTTCTCGATAACCAAATAATATTTGACAGTCTCTCAATCTGCTTAACAGTAAATACCGGCTTTAATTTAGTTAACCATTTCATTCTTCATGATAAGCTTTTTTCCGTACGTTTTGTCAAGAAGAAACGAAAATCTAATACATCAAAGTATCTGTAATAGTTCCCTTAATAGGTTTGCCAGCGTGTAATACTTCAAATTCAAATCGAACTGACCCTCTATGAACATGACCAATTGGATTCATAAAGAAAACTCTGGTTGGTCTAGAATTTCCCTCTGTATCAACAACAATATTATAAAGCCAATCCGGATATGTCACTAGATTATCTTCTACTCTTGCATCTACTTGGAATACTCCTGCAGGCCTAGCTAAGTGATCAGTTTGTGCCGGTTTACCATCGGGAGAAAAACCAATGACAACTTGAGGATAATGTATACCATCTATTTCCAGGTCATCTTTTTCGGGTTGTGGAATTACATAAAAGTTGGTTGCTTCACGCCCAGTAGGTGGGTTGTCTGATTGAAAAGCCAAAGGCAATTCATGATAAGCTTTTTGATAGCCATCCATAACATGGACAGATTCCTGGGCAATAGTTGGATTAGCAAACCTACCTCCTTTTAAAAGACTACTAAGATGGTGTGCTTGTCTAGGATGAGCAATAAAGGGCTTAACAGAATCAAAAAATTGTTTGTCATCTTCTCCATCAAGGCAAGCCAGATGATTCATGTCATCCCAACGCTTAATTACCTCTTTCATTCCTTGAGGATCGAGTTGTGGATTTTTTAAATTTTCAATTAATTTGCCAAATTCGTTTCTATTAGCAAGATGCTCTGGGCTTGGTGTATACATGAGCTAGGTTATAAACCTTCAATAGTAAACTTGTCAAGCGGTTCGTACCAGAAGATATTAACGTAATACTTCAATAGCTCTTTTCTCAAATCGCGTTAAAGCTTCATATTCTTTATTACTAATCATCACTACTTTTAAGACACCGAGTTTTGTAATTCCAACCCGCTTACCTGTTTTGGAGACTTTATCAATCAGTTCATAAAAGTTAGCTCTAGCGTTGGTAGCAGAAATAGTAGTCATAATACGATAAGCGTACGCTTCTCCGTACGTTTTGTCAAGACCTAACTAAGTTAGGATTTTGGTTTTGCCGGGGGAGTTTTCCATGACCAAGCTCCTCCTTCCTCTGACAAACTTCCCTCTAAGTCAGCCTTTGCTCTAGAGATAGATTCTCCTTTTGGACTTCTTAGGATAACCAATGAATCTTTACCAGGTCTTTCATTAATTGCTTCAACTATGTAATCGCTGGGATCACCTTTAATTTCACTATCTCTTTGAACTATCGAAGCACCAACTATTAGAGCACGGGGTTCAAGTTTTGCTCTATTAACTAAACTACCTCTTAACTCACTTACAGAAGTTTCATTACTTGGAAGTTTTTTTACTAAATCGCCTCTAAGCGGGCTTTCTTCCATACTTTTACTTTACTAAATTGTCCCAACATTAATAACTTGTTCTACTAAACGGTTGGAATAGCCATATTCATTATCATACCAGGCAAAGATTTTGACTAAATCGCCGTCTACTACTTGAGTTAAAGGCAAATCTACTACAGATGATTCGCTGCGGCCGATGATATCAGATGAAACCAATGATCCCTCACTCCAGGCAACTACACCCTTCCACTGAGACTCTTCACAAGCATCTTTTATCGCCTGATTAATTTCTTCTACCGTAGTTTTTTTCTTTAATACCATGGTGATATCAGAAATTGATCCCACAATTACCGGCACCCGCAGAGCTCTTCCATCAAAAATTCCTTTTAAATCAGGAATAGCTTCAGTGGTAGCAATTGCAGCACCGGTGGTAGTTGGAATGATGTTAGCATATGCTGCACGAGCTCGGCGTAGATCATTAGATTTTCCTCCAGGAGGCGGACCATCTACTAAGTTTTGTTCAGCAGTAACTCCATGAACAGTAGTCATTAAGGCTTTAGCCACGCCAAATTTCGCATCCATGATCGCCATTACCGGTGCAATACAATTAGTAGTACAGGAAGCGTTATTAGTAAGTGTCTGGCCTGCATAATCATGAGCGTTGACTCCAATAATAATGGTTTCTACTCCATCCCCTTTAGCTGGTGCTGATAACACCACTTTTTTAGCTCCTGCAGTTAGGTGTTGTTTCATTCCCTCGGCATCAGTAAACCGACCAGTGGATTCTATCACCACATCCACATTTAAATCTTTCCAAGGGAGCTGTGTAGGGTCTTTTTCGGCCAATACCGGGTACTTTTTGTTATCAACTATAATATTGGTTTCATCAGAGCCTACTTCATGATTCCAGGTACCATAAGCGCTGTCGTATTGTAAAAGATGGGCCAAAACCGCCGGAGAAGTTAAATCATTAATACCAACAATTTCTATTGCATCAGAATGCTTTTCAACAGCCACTTTAAAAGCATTTCTACCAATCCTGCCAAAACCATTAATCGCCACTTTAACCATAATCATGAGTTTACCAGGAGCCAGCAAAATTTCAAGAGGTCATTAATAGATCAACTTCATTTCACAATAATAGTAGCTTTAAGTTTTGGATTTTGAAGATCATGAATTTCATAAGTGCCAGAGTTTTCATATATATATGAATATGAATCATTAGTTTTTAAAAGATCAGAATTAAATACTATTTGATCATTAGAGGCTATTTGATGAGACGCTTTATCAGTATTAATCCAACTAACCTCCTGGTTTTTCGCAATAGTGATAGTGGCAGGCACAAAACCATTAGCAGTAATGGTAATTTTAGCCTCAGCTGATGGTGAAACTTCTACTTTACCACCAGCGGGTGTGTTGGTAATCTGGCTGGTAACGGTATTTAAGCTACCATGAGAATAGAGATAGAATAAACTGATAGCTGCAGCTGCCAGAGCTGCTAAGACTAGTGGCGCTACTATTCCCCGCTCTTTAATTTGCATATTTTTCATCTCTTTTATCATATAACAATTACTTAATTTTACCTACTCTTAACTAATGCCACATTCTGAGTGGTGGTTTGATTAGCTGTGATTACTATATTAATTCTTTGGGTAATGTAACTAGAGGCTTGATAGGTTGCTGCATAAACCCCTTGTGGCAGGCCACTGAAGGCGTATGCACCGGAAGAGTTGGTATTGACACTTTTAGTACCACCGCTTACCACCAAAGAGACCTTGGCTCCGGATAAAGAGGCAGCCTTGGATGAATAAACAGTTCCCTTAAGATTTCCTACTGATATTACCACAGCCTGGGTAGTTGCTGAAACTGTGGCTGATGCAGCTGACTGATTACCCGCTGCGTCAAATGCTATTACAAAATATGAGTAAGTAGTTGAAGCTGCTAAATTAGCATCACCATAAGAAGTACCTGTAACTTGGGCCACCTGAACATTATTGCGGAAGATCTTATACCCGGTCACAGCCACATTATCACTGGAGGCACTCCAAGATAAATTAATCTGTGATGAAGAAACCGCTGAGGCAAGTAGATTAGTCGGAACAGTGGGAGCCTTAGTATCGCCAGCTGGAGTAGGCGTAGGAACTTTAGTAGGAACTGGCGTAACAGTCGGTATCGCTGTTGGTGCAGTGGTGGGAGTTGGTACCCTGGTTGGAGTTGGCAAAGGAACTGTAGTGGGTGTGGGAGTGGGTACTGCAGTACTATAGTCACAGTGTTTTAAAGTACCAACAGCTGGATCACCAAAGACATTATTACCACACTCAGTGGGACTACTGACTACTTTACAGGTATAGGAATTAGGATCTGCACCGAAACGCACTGTGGTTGACCCACCAGGGAAACTACAAGTGGTAAACTCACTAGAACAGTAAGTCCAAGGCCCAGGAGCAGTACACGGAGCAGGACCACCAGGAGTCGGAGTTGGGAAAACTGATGGAGTAGGAGCTGCAGTTGGTGTGGGAGTATTAGCTGGCACAGAAGTAATTCTAGGAACCTGAGTCACAGTTGGTACTCCACAAGTTGATATTGAGTTTACACCTGGTAACCAAGACAACCAACCTGGATCTGTACAAAGATTTATCATGGAAACTCGATACCAGGTCTTATCCTGAATGAGTAAATTATCATTACTATCAAAGGTCAACTCCCCTGGTGCACCCATGTATAAGTTAATTGAAGCATCTGGTGTTGTTTTAGTTAAGGGGCTGGCATAAAACCATAGTTGTTTGATTTGTCTTTGGGAGGGATCTCCGTAATAGCCATCATTACCTACCACCATTTGATTTAAGCTATTAAAAGCCACGCTAATCGGAGAGCCTGGCTGATTAACTGTATTGTAAGCACAAGGACCAGAATGGGTAAAATCAGAAGCTACTAACACTTGCTTAGCAGACAAGTCAGGAAAGATACCCGAGGCGCTTCCTAAATCCGTTGCTGTAAACACAGTAATCCGGTCATTTCCATGACATTCATAAAGATTATCTACTACATACAGATTACCTAAATTATCAAACTTAATTTGATAAGCCTGACACAAAGTATTAGCAGCTGGTGAGGATAGACCTTGATTACATTTAACATTATTTTTATCAGTTTGCCCAATCACCAGATCCACCAGTAACTGACCAGTGGCAAAATCATTATAATTAGATACCCGAAGAATTCTGGTTCCCCCGGCATCCACAAAATACATCTTGTGACCTACTTTATCAAAAGCCATGCCTCCCAAGTTAGAAATAGTTACCCGACTATGATCATCTGCCCAGTATAACTGAATATTATCTCCCACCACTCGCTGGTCAGTACTGCTTTGGAAAGGCAGCTGCTGCACTCTAATTTCACCTTGCTCACCTTTCCCCCACAAACGATTAGAATCATCAACGGCACTACTCATTAAAGTTTCCGGAGGCATTCCACCAGTCATCACAATACTGGCTGAAGAACCAATACCAACATTCGTATAATCATTCCAAACTTTTCTGGTATTACCCTGATCTTGAACAATTAGTTGGTTTTGGAATACTGTCATTCCAGATGCTTCACCCAAGGTATCAGCAGTAGGATGATTACCATTGGCGGATTTGGTGACCAGTACCCCATTAGCATCTGGTAAACAGCCATTGGTTTTTAGATTGTATGGTAGAGCATAACGATAAACTGTGTTGTAAACCTCATCAGCTAAATACATATTATTGGCTGAATCAAAGCCAATTGAACCACCTGGCCACCACAAGTGATTACCATTTTCAATCCCTCCACAAACTCCTAAATATTCCTGATCACCGCCTCTTTCAGTTTCTGATTTTGCACCAATAAACTTCAAAACATTACCATCGCTATCAATTAAGGCAACCCTGTTATCTGAATGCTCATTTACCCACATTAAACCAGTTGGGTAATCGGTTTTATCCGGATTAAAGTTAAATCCAGTTGATTGGAAGATTTCTTTACCATCACCAAATAACCCTCCCCAATTAGTAAATAAGGCTGTTTGCTGAGGTACAATCATTTTATAAGCAGACATGCCAGTTGTAAAAGGAGCATGGAAAGCTAAGATTCTAGCTTTAAAAGGGCTGGGGTAATTATCTAACACATACAAATCCCCTGTATCTGGATTAACCCTAGCCACAATCGGCTGACAAAGACGAGACAGAGAAGTTCCAGAGTCATCACAGCCGGAAGATTGTAGGTCAGCTTGACCAATGGCTAAATTAGCATGCGTACTGGGTTGACCAGGTTGACCCTGAGGAAAACGCAAGACCCGGTTATTATATCTGTCCGCTACCCAAACATTGTTAGTTCCGTCCACTGATACTCCCCAACCAGTACCTTCGTTGTGACCTAAAGTACTGGAAATACTGGTATGCAAAGAATTATCCAGGGGCTTGGTATTATCACCCTGATACTGACTAGTAGCTCTATTCGGCCCATTGGAAGTAAAATCATCTTGTCCATAAACCACATCTGCTACTGAATCTCCTTTGCCGCCCGATTTATCAGTGGAAAATGGCTGGAAATATTCCAAAACCCGGTTGTTATACGCATCAACTACATATAAGTTACCGGTTGAGTCAACATCAATGTTATATCTGCCCCATTGCTCAGCAGTATTAGTGCCCAAAGGATATTGCAAAAGACATAGAGTAGAAGCTGTGGGAGCTTTATTAAAACCTAAATTATCATCACCATTACAATTACCAGATGAAAAATCCGGTTGACCAATTACGACACTGGGTGTAACCGGTCCAGTACCACCTAAGCCATTAAATCCTAAAATTCGGCTATTGCCACTGTCTACTATGTAAATTTTATTAGGATTTGAGCTTTTATCAACGATTACTCCTGATGAGTGATACATTCCATCAGAGCTAACTTGATTTTTGGTCGCTCCCCCAATACTTTTTTGACCAAATAGATTAAAGGTGGAAACAGCATTTCCATAATATGTTCCGGCTGCATAAGATGAGGGTTTGGGAAAAAGTCCGGAAAATAATTTGTCTTTAAAATCAAAGGTATTGGAGACAAGTAAAAAAACAATCACACCTAAGGCAGCCAGTAATATTAGAACAGGGGCAAGTCCCTTTTGGTTTAAAGTCTTTTTCAAATTTTCCTGCTCTTACTTCATTGAACAGTAGTTGGCTCAATCTGTCAACTGGACAGTTAAACAAATAGCTTAGTACAATGACCTTATGCCTCAAGCTTTGCAGGAACTGCTTATTTTTGGTTTAAGTTCTCTTGTAATTTTTCTATTAAATTATTTCAAAGCTCCGGTCAGTGCACTGCAACAATTAGTAGCCTTTACCTTAATCCTTTTAATTATCTCTTTTAGTAAATTTAAACAAACTTGGTTTAGGCTGTTCGTGAGCTCTCTTTTAATTCAGCTAATTGTCACTTCCTCTGGTAATTTATACAGCCCGATGCTGATTTTACTGTATATCTTTACTATTGGACTCAGTTTTTTTATCTCGCTTCGATCAGGGATGATTTTTCTACTGTTTGGACTGGTAACACTGATTGTAAATACTTTTATTACTCAGTCAGCTCTTTTCCATCAGGATCCGGGCACTGCTATTTTATATTTAGTAGCTTTTTTAACAGTGATTCCCATGGCTGCATATGCTGCTAAAAATTACCAACTGAAAGATACTTTATCAAAGTTTTTACAAAAACAACTTAACCTGGAACATTCTCTGGTAGGTGCAGTTGATGAATTAATTTTTGTCACTGATATAAACTTAAAGATTGTTTCTGTCAATAAAGCAGTAGAAAATCTGTTGCATGGTTCTAGTGTGGATTTTGTGCATTTGCC
>CAZFYQ010000017.1:0-5820 GCA_964523905.1 uncultured Gammaproteobacteria bacterium | reverse complement strand
CAATTTCAGACCATGTTAAGTTCTGCCCCCTCACAAATTAAGCTGCAAGAAGAATTAATTAGCAAAATCGGCCAAGATTTAGATACCATGAAAGAGATTGAGGATCATCAATTTAAAATTGCCAGTGACTTAGTTGATATTATTGAAGTAACCAGACAAGTTTTTGGGAGTTTACAAACCTTTGCCCAGGTTTTAGGTGTAACTTTAAGCTTAAACCAGGATCCGACGACCACTCAGTTAATTGTGCCAATTGATAAAAAATGGCTTAACATTTTACTTGAGGAATTAACCAGCGTCATTATTTTACTAGCCTCTAAAGACCACTTAACTGTCAGCATCACAACTACTAAACAAAAAAATCCGGTAATTGCTTTGAGTTTGCCATTTAGAAAATTAGCTATGGAAGAGCAGCAAGAAATTTTTACTGCTTACTATGGCAGTTTAAGAGCCAGTACTAATTTGCAACTGGGCAGCGGTTTAGAAGGATTTTTAGCTAAAACTATTGCTGATCAGCTAGGAATCCGAATTCAAATTGTAGAAAAGGATCCGGATTTAATTTTTCTATTGGAATTTAAAACTTAATTTAAGGCCTCAATCGAAGGTAGCGTGCCATCAGCCAGGAGTTTAAGCATTGCTCCTCCCCCGACTGATACAAAAGAAATCTTTTCCAACTCTCCGGCCTGATCTAATGCTGCAATAATATCCCCTCCTCCAATAATAGTTTCTGCTTGCGAGCTGGTCACAGCTTCTGCAACTTTTTTTGTAGCATCATATTTTTCATCTTCAAATTTTCCTAAAGGGCCATTCCAAACAATTTGTGAAGCTTTATTAATTAAACCGCTCCAGGCGGAGACTGTTTCCGAAGCAATATCAAATCCATCTTCGTTTAACTTACCGACCAAAACATTGGCTGGTAATTCCATTTGCTGCTCCCTGATTTCGGCGATTAATTTTCCACCCACCAAAACAGCATCGGCCTTTTCGGCTAAAACTTTAATTACCTGTACTTTTTCCGAGATTTTAGCTCCACCCATGATGGCTAGGAGTGGTTTTTTAGGACTTTCTCTAACTTCAGTTAATTTTTCTACTTCTTTGGCAAAACGGATTCCGGCAGCATGCGGTAACAGGGTTGGTAAAATAGTAGTAGATACCGCCGGTCTGTACGAAGAGAAGGCTTCGTTAACATAGAAATCACCCGTGGCAGCTAATTCCTTACCATACTCTGGATCTCCAGCTTCTTCTCTGGGATCAAAACGGAGGTTTTCTAGAATTTTCAGTTTTCCGCTATCCAGATACTCAGCAAAACCTTGAGACCGAAACCATTCTACAATTGGAGCGACTTTTAACTCATCCACTACCTTACCATCCGGCCGACCAATATGTCCCATTAAAATTACCGAGCCAGCATTTTCCAAACAAAGTTTAAGTGTTTCCAGTCCGGCTTTTAATTTGTAGGACTCGGCAACTTGTCCATTTGCCATGGCGACATCTATATCATATCGCAGTAAAACTTTTTTTCCGGAAATTAAAGAAGAATTAACAATCTGCATAATGCTAGATTACCATATTTAATTATCTTTAAGCCAACCTAATAAAGAAACGTGTGTTAATATCAATATAATTATTAGAATATTATGGAAAAAAAGACTTTAGCAAAACCAGACAAACCCCTGCCTAGTTTAAATAAGAGGGTTATTTCTGTCATAGTTATTCTCTTAATTTTTTCAGCCTATATTCTGTATAGTAATTTTTTTAACAGCAGGAGTATCGTTGCTCGCTCTATACCTGTTTACTCTAATAGTGTTGGGTGGAATGTGGAGTCAAAGGGTGCATTTCCAGATGATCCTTCCGCTATTTTAATAGTTTTTATATCAAAAGACTCTCCAGAGAAAATTATAAACTTCTATAACATTTATTTCATAAATAATAATTGGAAAGTTCAAACTTCCTATACTCCTAGTAATGAGAATTATAGTGTATCTATGCCTTATTCAAGAACTTATTTTAAAGACAACATAAGTGTTAATGTTTTAGTCAAACCTTCTATGGGTAATGTAAGCAATGCTTTAAATGAACCCGAGACAAAAGGTTTAAATAGTGCCACTCTGGATATAAGAGACTTCCAATTCTGAAAGAATTGCAAAAATTTATAGTGGGCCGGGATGGAATCGAACCATCGACCCCTTACTTATCAGATAAGTGCTCTACCGTTGAGCTACCGGCCCAAAAACTTCTATGCATTGTACCAGATTTGAGACGCAAGCGGGAGTCGAACCCGCGCATAGATGTTTTGCAGACACCCGCGTTTCCGCTTCGCCATTGCGTCGTTCCCAAATTTTAGCATAAAAAAGCCTCCATTGCTGGAGGTTTTTCCTACCCTGGCGCCTTACTCTTTCCTTTTAATAAGAAGGTACATTGCTACGCTGAGAAAAAGTATACCTACAATACCTATTCCTACCCATCTTGGTAAAGCTAAAATATAATTATACGTTTGAGGAAAAACTGCCAGTACAATTCCAGCCACTCCTCCATAGCGATAAAACTTATTGGAAAGAGTTATCCCCGCTGCAAGCAGGATTATCCCCATCAGTCCCAAGGTTACTGAATATTTCATTGCCTCACTACCAAAAGATAGAAAAAAAGAAGGGGTTAGCAAAAAGAACATCCCTAAAAGGTCTAGGGTATTTCTGTTTTTCTCATCATCCTTAATCTTTCTGGTATAGGCTAGTATTAAAAAATAAACACCTAGAGGAATAGTATAAGCCAGGTTTTCTGTTATCCCTAAATAATGAATTTGCCAGATGTACGAAAACATCGCTAAAGCTGAAGTTATATAACCAAAATTTGGCCTCTTTCTAAGGTAAAAATCAAAACTAAAAAGTGTCGTGGCAGCATATGCTGTTATCAGAGCGCTCCTTTGTAATTCATTTTTAATCGATGCAAAGGACTGCAGGCCAAAAAATAGTGGTGTTAAAACAGCTAAAACCAAAGCAGAGTCACTATAAAATTCCTGATTCTTTCTAGGAATTACCACACTCACCCCGTATAAAATTACAGAAAATGCGGTATAGAAAAAGGGCCGAAAAGTATCATCAACATTGTAATAGCTTAAAAAATTAAACAGAGAAAATGTTAGAAAAATATTTGAGATATAAAAAAGCTTTGGCTTTTCAAACTCCAATGCAGCATGAATAGCCACCAGTCCAATCCAGAAACTAAGCACTAATAGATAAAGGCTACTGCTTGCAGCAAATAGTAAGGCTGCAATGAAAAACCCAACGGTTGAAAGTCCAAAAATTTGTTTTATATTAAGTCTTTTTTTGAGAACAATTAATCCTAGGTAAAATGCTAAACCGACTAAGAAGTATATTATCCCCAAATATTTCAGTTCTGTTAATTTAAGAATATCGAAATAAAAGAAATAGAGAAAAATAGCGGAAGAAATACTTGATATACCAATAAATGTTTCTTCTTTTTTAAGATAGGCGACCCAAATTCCCGCTACAGCAATTGTTAAGGGTATTAAACTGTGATGTAGTGGGTTAACCGTCCAAAGAAATGACAGGAGAAAAGTAAAAATAAGCTGTATAAAACCAATAGTTAGACTCACATCTTGTTCCTCAAAAAGCTTTGATTCTCTAAGGAAATAAGAGATATAGAGGTAAAACACAGCTGAAATGGATAAACCATAAATCATGAAATTGTTATCAAATTTTTGCCAATTGATAAATAGCACTACACCAAAAGAAAATAGCAGCTCGGCCAGGGCAATATTCCAGCTTTTTTTGAAGTGAAGATACGACAAAATATAAAATCCCGAGGCCAAAAAAATACTTAGCATGGCTTCCAAACTATCTAACCTATTACTGCTTACCGCTATAAATAAACCATAAACTAAAGTAATCGGCATCATAATTTGACTGGAAATTTCCAAAGGCAGCTGGACATAGTCTTTGATTTCTTTTTCCTGATTTTTTAATAAGAAACTTGATAGAAGTAGTATGAAACTCGTAAAAATACTGGCTAGGATATAAAAATTAGAATCAAGATTGAAGGTGTTAACTAAGGAAAATGTTAGAGAAAGTGAAGCTAGACTGGAGATATAAGTATAAAATTTATTCTTAAGTTGATAAGTTAAAAACCCATAAACTAAAAGAGAAATTAAGGAAGTAGTAAACCAAACCGGACCAGGTGGTGTACCCAAATCCTTAAAAACAAAATTATACCAGGCGCTTCCGCAAACAGGAATTAAAAGAGCCCCAATACCAATAAAAGTATTCCCTGCATGTCTAATTTTTGGAATATTAAAAAACCAAATTCCAAATCCAAAAAAAGCAGTTGCGACCAGGGTTAATACCGATGCTTTTATTGTTCCTGAAAGTACTCCCCATTGAAAACCTACAAAGGCAGAAGCCGAAGCTACAATAAGAAATGCCCCAATATAAAGTAATAAACTAATGGAGTTATTTGAGTACCAGCTAGACCATAAAACCCCTACATCTGCCTGTGATAAAGATTTAGGAGCCAATTTACTCTCCTCAAGTTCCTTCTCTCCTCTATTGAGATTTTTTAGTTTATTTGTATAATCGATTAAAAGTTCAGTAACAGTTTTTTTAGGTGTTTTTTCCGAAATAAGAGTCAGTTCGCTAATAACTTCTTTTAAATAGGTAACTTCCTGATTTTCTTCCGGTTGATCCTTGCTTTTTCGATGACTGGAAATATACAGAACTAAGACTATTAAAAGGACAACTAGAAAAAACGGCATCTAAACCCATTGTAGTTAAATACTTTTAAAATTGTCAAACTTAATACCAAAAGAGTGGTGGGGATCCAGAGTATTCCACATTGACTGTATGGAATAGCGCTGAATCAACGCTTTTCGCTTGCCATTCAACAAGCATTTGGATGATCGTGAGATCATACCTGAGTTTTGATATTACCTTGCGGAATTAATCAAAACTTAAACTCCAGAAAGGAGGTGATCCATCCCCAGCTTCGGCTAGGGATACCTTGTTCATGTTACTCCACTCATTACTGAGGGCACGGACTATATCTTCATCCTTAAAAAACGACTTTTAACTGGATGCCAACTACCTATTTCCTGTGCGAATTTTTCATAAGATTTAATACTTATAAAAAATCGCCAATAGTTTGGATCCACTTTTTTGCTTGGATTATGGATTAAACCGCATTTGATTCCAAATTCCTCTAACCATTCCTTTATCTGACTCAAATCTTTTAAATTCTTTTGTGCAAAATAAAGATAGTAGCGAACTTTTGGATCTCTGGAAACTCCACCTTCCGCATCAAAATAGCCTCTAATGTAATCAATTTTATCTTGATTTGATTCAATAATAAAATCTTTTAGAAGATTTCTAGAAAACTCAGCAACATATAAATTGCGAGTCTGCCCTTCTTTATACATCCAGGCATTAAAACCAAGCTTCTTGATTTCTTTTACAAGAAATTCAATGTATTCTTGATCTTTTTGAACAATGCGATAAGTAAGTTTTCTTACTGTTCCATCATGTAATGCTCCAAGTAAATAAGGTTTTGTCATTTTCCAGGCGCCAACGTGTAGTCTCTACGGGGTCACTTACGACTTCCCTCGGTATTCTCCCTTAATCTTAGAATAACCCGAAAGTTAGACGAAAATCAAGTAGAAGTTCACCGATATAGTTGGATTTTTCATCTAGATTACTCTAGAAGGTCGCAACAAAATGCAGAATGCATTTACGACTTAAGCCTGATTGCTGGTTTCACCCTCTGAACTAAAAGCCCATTCAGGTGCCCCCAACTTTCCTGCCTTGACGGGCGGTG
>CAZFYQ010000016.1:0-13828 GCA_964523905.1 uncultured Gammaproteobacteria bacterium | reverse complement strand
GGAGGCGTGTCCGAGCGGTTTATGGAGATGGTCTTGAAAACCATTGGGGATGAAAGTCTCTCGTAGGTTCGAATCCTACCGCCTCCGCAGAGTGAGTTCGTTCATAGTATCCGGAGGATACTATGCTTTGCGTAGCAAAGATCTCACCCTCTCCGCACTTTACATGGTGACATTTAAAAGTTAAACTAAAAGCAAATGGCCAAGACTGCACCAAAACCACAGCCAAATCAGCCTAAAAAAGAGGAGTATTTTACTCCTAAAATGATGGAGGCAGGGGAAGTTAAAACCTTATTATCTTGGGAAGCACCTTCCCGGCCGTTTCGGAAAAAAGACCGCTCATATTACACAACTTTAGCCATTATTGTTATTTTGTTGGTTCTAATTTTACTCTTAGCTCATGAGTTTTTATTAATCGCCACTATTTTATCCTTAACTTTTGTCTCGTATGTATTAGCTTTTGTTCCGCCGCATCATATTCTTTACCGGATTTCTACTCAGGGGATCACTATTAATGAGGATTTCTATTTCTGGCATTATCTAGATGCTTTCTGGTTTAAAGAAAAAGACGGGCATAAAATTTTAATTATTCAAACTAGATTCCGCTTTCCTGGTCAATTAATGTTAGTACTACCAGCAGATCATGATGAAGAAAAAGTTAAAAAATTAGTGGCCAGATTCTTACCTTTTGTAGAAGTGCCGTATAAATCATGGATGGAAAAATGGTCAGAAGGCTTACAAAAAAACTTCCCTTTAGAAAACGTCCACCGGTAACTATTCGTCATTGCGAGGCCACGAAGTGGCCGTGGCAATCTTTTAATGCTAAAATACCCATGTTTGCCTTTGTAGCTCAATTTGGATAGAGCGCATCGTTGCGGTCGATGAGGTTGTGGGTTCGAGTCCCGCCAAGGGCACATGAGGAGGCGTGCTTAGAGTGGTTTATTAGCCAAGTTTCGAAAACTTTGGGGGTCGAAAGACTCACGTAGGTTCGAATCCTACCGCCTCCGCTAACCCTTGTCAAAAATAATCGTTTAGATTATTTTTGCAAGCGATCTCCCTCGTTAAAAACAATTCAAAGATAGTATAATTGTTTTTAACTTCAGTCCGATGAAACGAGAATTTAGTGCAGGTGGAATAGTATTTAACAAACAGGGCCAGGTATTGGTGACTCAACATTCCCAAAATCATCACTGGTCTTTTCCTAAAGGTTTAATTGATCCTGGTCAAACTACAGAAGAGGCAGCACTTCGAGAAGTCAGGGAAGAGGGTGGAATTGTGGCTGAAATTAAAGGAAAAGTGGGTTACTCAAAATACACCTATACTCTAAATGGAGAAAAGATTTTTAAAGTAGTAACCTATTTTTTAATGGAATATATTTCCGGAGATATTGCCGATCATGATTGGGAAGTAGAGGATTCGGCTTGGCTTAGCCCGGAAGATGCTTTAAAAAAGCTTAATTTTTCCCAGGATAAAACTTTGTTAAAGAAAGCAGTGGAACTTCATGGCAAGTAGTAGATTTGTTTCCCGAGGCGGAGAAAAACTAGCTGCTGCTATTGAAAATTGGAAACTGCAAATTGCAAATTTGATTTGCTTAGATGTTGGCTCATCCACCGGTGGATTTGTGGATTGTTTACTACAAAATGGTGCTAAAAAGGTTTATGCCCTGGATACTGCTTATGGCGAATTAGCCTGGAAACTGCGTAATGACGAGCGTGTTGTAGTGCTAGAGCGTACCAATGTTTTATGGATCCCGGATCAAGTCCGGGACGACATTGGTCAAGTTGACCTTGTTACCATTGATGCCGGTTGGACTAAACTGGAACTTATATTACCGATTGTTAAAGAATTCCTCAAACAAGATGGTCAAATTGTGGCTTTATTAAAACCCCACTACGAAGCAGAAAAATCTCAGTTAAGAAAAGGAGTATTGCCAGTCGAGATTGCTGAAAAAGTGAAAGAGGAAGTCATTAATAAGATTAAAGATTTACCTCCGCAGGAGGGGCGTATTGGATTTAAGATTGAAGAGGAAATGGTTTCGCCCATCCTTGGAGGAGCAGGTAACACTGAATATTTACTTCTTCTTAGTCATCCACGATGAATCCGCTGATTTGATGATCCCACATCTTTTTAAAGATGCCATCAGTTTTTTTCAATAGCTCCTCTGGTGTGCCATCTTCGACAATTTTACCGTTTTGTAAAATCACCAGCCGATCCATTTCCTTTAAAGTAGATAACCTGTGAGCAATGGCAATCACTGTACGATTTTTCATTAATATTTCCAAAGACTCCTGAATAGCCTGTTCACTTTCACTATCCAAGCTACTGGTAGCCTCATCTAAAATTAAAATCGGGGCATCTTTTAGGAAAGCCCGGGCAATGGCAATCCGTTGTCTTTGGCCACCGGATAATTTCACTCCACGTTCTCCCACTAGAGTCTGATAGCCATCTGGCAGTTTTTTAATAAACTCATCAGCCTGAGCATGTTTGGCAGCTGCTTTAACCTGAGCATCTGTGGCAGCAGGGTTACTATAACGGATGTTTTCTCTAATCGTGCGATGGAATAGGGAAGTATCCTGTGGCACAAAAGCAATTACTTTTCTAAGAGATTCTAAAGTTATATCTTTAATATTTTGTCCGTCAATTTTAATTTCTCCGCCCTGAATATCAAAATGCCTTAAAAGCAAAGACACAAAAGTAGTCTTCCCGGCGCCAGACCGCCCCACTAAACCAACTTTTTGCCCGGCTGGAATTTCCATGGAAAAGTCTTTAAATACCCGGGTGTTTTCATAATCAAAATCAACATTATTTAAAGATAGGGCTCCTGCAGAAAAATCAAGTGTTTTAGCTTCAGCTGCATCAACAATCACATGTTCATGTAAAATTTCATCCAGTCCCTCAGTGATTTGTCCATATAGCTTGGAGCATTCTTTGATTTCCTCTCCCAGGAAGAATAATTGACCGGTTAAATCACCCACAATAGAAATCACCATTACAATTACTCCGATACTAATTAAACTAAGCTGGAATAGATAAATAGAAGACACCATCATAGCCATTACAAACATAAAAATCATTACACCATTAGCTACCAAAACCCATTCAGACATAAACCAGCTTTTTAAACCGGCATCATATTGTTTTTTAACAAAGCTTTTAATATATTCCCGTTCTCCGGCCACGTAGGCATATTCATGAACCAGGGAAATATTGGTTAAAGAATCAACGATCCTTCCTTTTAAGGTAGAGACGGTTTTAGCAGCCGTGAATGAGTATGGCTGTAACTTCATAGCAAACCAAAAATTAATACTAATAAAACTAACCGACCAAACCACAATTATTAAACCAAGCAGGGCAGAGGTAGAGCCAGCAATAATGGCGTAAAAGATAATTGCAAAGAACAGCTGGGTGAAGCGCCACAGTATTCTATCAAACAGTCCTTGAGTTCCGTCAGCGGCATTAGTAATTTTATTAGCTAAAGCCCCGGCAAAGCGGCTATTAAAATAGTCTTTACTATGCAAGGAAAGATATTCATACAAAGATTGGTAGGAAGTAGCCCGCATACCAGTAAACCATCTCATGCCGGTAAAACCACTCATTCGCCAAAAGAAATGGGCTAGTAGAAAAAGAAAAGGAAAAAGTATTGCCCAAAACCAGACCTCATTAAAAATTATTGGTTTAGAGGCGATAGCATCAGTTAACTTTTGTAGCACAATTACTGAGAATTTATCTACAGCGGTTCCTGTAATCACTGCTAAAAAAGCACTAATCACCCACACCAAATGCGGCTTTGAAGAAAAAATCCCAAACTGAAATGGTTTTTTAGGTATATCCATGCCTGAAAATTATACCAGAAGTACGGTATAATACCCACAACCAGGAGAGGTCGCATAGTGGCCTAGTGCGTTCGCTTGGAAAGCGAATATACCGCAAGGTATCGAGGGTTCAAATCCCTCCCTCTCCGCCACGCACCACAAGATTGCTTTCGCATTTGTTTTGGAGTATACTGCAACCGGCAATACCTGGAGGCTACAAATTGTTGGGCTTTTGGGATAACTGCCGCGATTATGGACGAAACAGAGCTGATTAAAGAGAAACTAAATATTGTGGATTTGATACAGGAATATGTTCCTCTTAAAAAAGCCGGTATCAATTTTAAATCCCCTTGTCCTTTTCATAGCGAAAAAACCCCTTCATTTGTAGTATCTCCTGAACGACAAATTTTTAAATGTTTTGGTTGCCAAAAATCCGGTGATATTTTTACCTTTTTAATGGAAAAAGAAGGCTTGGATTTTAAAGAAGCCTTGGAAATTCTAGCTAAAAAAGCCGGAGTGACTTTGAAAAAAGGAGACAGCGGACAAGTAACCAGCCATAGGGAAAGACTACTAGAAGTAAATTTAAAAACCCAGGAATTTTTTCATTATATTTTAACCAAACACAGTTTAGGTAAAAAAGCTTTGGAATATTTAAAAAAGCGGGGAGTGACTGATGATTCTATTGAAGTCTTTGGTATTGGTTATGCTCCGAATTCTTGGGAATCATTAACCCAGTTTCTGCTAAAGCGGGGCTTTACTATAACTGAAGCAGTAGAATCCGGTGTGGCAGTAGCCTCTAAAAAAGGCGGCTATGACCGTTTCCGCGGCCGCATTACCTTTCCTTTAATTGATGGCCAGAATAAACTGCGGGGTTTTTCCGGACGGGTTTTATATCCAGCAGAACCAAAGTATATCAACTCCCCACAAACAATCATTTTTGACAAGTCAAAGTACTTGTTTGGTATTAATCTGGCTAAAGCAGAAATTAGAAGCAAAAATGAAGCAGTACTGGTGGAGGGGGAGATGGATGTAATTATGTCTCATCAAGCCGGGTTTAAAAACGTAGTAGCCTCAAAAGGTACAGCTTTAACCGAAGGCCAAATTGAGCTACTTAAAAAATACACCCAAAATTTAAGTTTATGTTTTGATATGGATTTGGCAGGAGATAGTGCCTCCCGTCGTGGTATTGAGATTGCTGATAAAGCAGGCATGAATTTAAAAGTAGTTACCTTAACATCCGGAAAAGATGCGGCAGAGGTAATTAAAGAAGACGCCTCAGTTTGGGAAAAAGCAGTTGGGGAGGCCGTACCAATTTATGATTATTATTTAACCTCGATTGCTAAAAGATTTGATAATAGTAATGTGGCAGATCTTAAAAAAGCCGGGGAAGAGTTAATCCCAATCTTTGCCAAGATCTCTGATGATTTGGAAAGAGACCGCTATATGCAAAAGCTGGCCGCATATCTTAAAACTGATCAAGCAGTGCTTAGGGAAACTCTGGAAAAAGAACGCTCCCTTGGCCCTAAAAATTATGTAGAAGTTTTGCACCAAGCAGCTAAACAGGATAATATTTTAACCTCACATTCCCGTCGGGAACTGCTGGAAGAATACTTAATTGCTTTGCTTTTACATCCACCAGAAGACTTGATTATCCAAACTGCTTTTCCAATTGAAACTTTATTTTTACGGGAGACTTTAAGACAAATTTATGTGCTTTTGGTGCTATATTTAGATTCAATTTCCTTTAAATCCCAGGCTTTTAATATTAATGAATTTGCCGCTAACTTACCAAAGGAGTTGACATCTGAGATTGATCGGTTATATTTAACAGATCTTGATAGTAAATTATCAGATGAAAAGAAATGGCAAAAGGAAGTGGATGGGGTAATTGCTGAACTTAAAAGAGCTTTAATTAAAGCATCGCTTGAAAAACTGTCATTTGAAATAAAAAATGCTCAGGAATTTGGTAAGATGGAAATGGTAGAGAGTTTAAATAAAAGATTTCGTGATCTTTCGGTTAAGCTGAAGGTATATAAATAA
The DNA here is from genome assembly GCA_964523905.1 of uncultured Gammaproteobacteria bacterium. Taxonomy (GTDB): domain Bacteria; phylum Patescibacteriota; class Microgenomatia; order Daviesbacterales; family UBA10151; genus CAZFYQ01. The sequence goes on along the minus strand of CAZFYQ010000016.1, from coordinate 7,979 downwards.
TATGGCTAAAAAAGAAGCACAACTGGATATTAAAAAATTATTAAAACTAGGTAAAAACCGCGGTTTTATTACTCAAGAGGAAATCTTACAAGTATTCCCCAAGCCTGAGGAAACTCTGGAAGCTTTGGATCAGTTCTACATTGAATTAATTGATGAAGGTATTGATGTATTTGAAACAACAGCTGAGGAAATGGAAGGGGATAATAAAACCACCACAGAATTGGAAAAAGAACTGGAACTGCTAACTACTTTGGAAGAAGGATCAGTGACAGATCCAGTTAGGCAATACCTGCGGGACATTGGCAAAATTCCTTTACTTACCGCAGCTGATGAAATTGATCTGGCAAAACGGGCTGAGAAAAATGAGAAAAAAGCCCGGGACCGGCTGATCTCTGCCAACCTTCGTTTGGTAGTTTCTATTGCTAAAAAATATGTTGGTCGGGGAATGAGCCTTTTGGACTTAATTGAAGAAGGAAACATTGGTTTAATGAGAGCAGTTGATAAGTACGACTGGAGAAGAGGTTATAAATTCTCCACCTATGCTACTTGGTGGATTAGACAGGCGATCACTCGTGCCATTGCTGATCAGGCCAGAACCATTCGTATTCCAGTGCATATGGTAGAAACCATTAATCGGTTTAACAGAACTCAAAGACGAATGATGCAAGAACTCGGGCGTGAACCAACACCGGAAGAGGTGGCCGCAGTGTTAGATATTGATCCGGCCAAAGCTCGGGAAATTGTCAAAGTCTCACAAGAACCAACTTCTTTGGAAACCCCGGTGGGAGATGAAGAGGATTCTCATTTAGGAGATTTTATTGCCGACCAAGGCTTGCAGCCGGATGAACAAGCTACTCGTGAACTATTAAAGCTGCATTTAGATGAGGTATTGGATTCGCTGTCTCCCAGAGAAAAAAGAGTATTACAGCTAAGATTTGGTTTGGAAGATGGTAAACAAAGAACTTTGGAAGAAGTGGGCAAAGAATTTGGAGTCACTCGTGAACGTATTCGTCAAATCGAAGCCAAAGCTATCCGCAAACTAAAACATCCCACCCGCGCCAAAAAACTGCGAGATTATTTGGAATGACCAATTTTCCAGACCCCTTTTTCCCTAAAAGCAGGGATAGTTTGTCTTTTGGCTGCATTTAAAACAACCGGAGTCGGTTTATTCTTTTTTGAAGCATACTCTGTTGCTTCAATAATTTTTAATCCTTTTAAGTAAGCTAATCGTTTATTTAGGGATTCTAAAAGTGCTAGAGCCATGATTTTTTCCATGCCAATTGTTTTTTTATCATCATGAAACAGTTTAAAAGATGCGTAATAGCTTTGTTTTTCTCTATCACGGATAATTATGCCAGGAAAGCCTAGTTTATGTAGCTGGTAGTTAATAAGAACTCTGCCAATTCTGCCGTTACCGTCATTAAAAGGATGAATGGTCTCAAAAATTAAATGAAACTTTGCAATTTTATCTACGAAATAACTGCTATGATCACTGGAATATTCAATTAAAGCCTCCTCCAGTCTTCTCTCAATATGTTCCGGAGGTAAGGCAATAAAACTGCCAATCCTGACATACTCTCCTTTTTTGCGCACTCTTCCGGCAATGGTTTCATCTATGTTACCAATTAAGATCTGATGTAAATCCAGAATAGTTTGTTTATTAAGTTCCAAATGAGGATTAGCCTGGATATATTCCATCACCTGGCTTAAATTTTTGGCCTCAAAAACTTCTCTTAAACTGACATTACGGGAGATTTCCATATCCATCAGAATCTTTTCTGTTTCTTTTAGAGTTAGAGTAGAATTTTCAATGGCATTAGAGTTATAGACACTTTCCGGAACTTCTGCCTCGTCAATAATTTTTAGTAAAGAGGCTTTACTAATTTTTAATTTATCGTACTGGGCTTTTAATTTCTGGATTTTACTCTGAAAGAGCAGGGAAGTGGACATGGAGATATTATACCAAATTCACGCTTTTTTGTCAATTTACCGTGAATTAGGTGCCATTTGCGTTATAAATTCACGCTTTTTACATGTATTCTTTTTCCGGTTTCTCAGTTTTAGCAGGCTTGCTATAACTATTAGCTCCTTGCCAGGCTAGGTCGAAGTAGGCTTTCATAGTCTCAGCAATCAAAGGATGCTTTATTACAATTCCCAGTAAATGGTCAGTTCTATAATTGATGAAAGCTACTTTATCTCCATAAATATCCACTTCTAATTGAAAGGGGAATTTATCTTTAGGTACCTCTTTAGTAATCCGGAAATGCTGCAGGTCACGTGTTCTGTGTAGTTTAGCTCTTCGGCCTGATGAAATAATAACTTGAGTATGAATATTTTTTTTAGGTCTTTGTTTCATGTAATATTCATTAGCCCATTGCCAGATTTCCGGATCAAATTCCTCTAAAGATTCCACTGCATAAATAGTTTTACCTTCCTCCAAAGTATCTTTATAAATATCTTTTATTCCTTCTCTACCTTCATAAATTCTAACTGTTGGTTTCTCAGTAGAGAGTAGGTATTCTGAGCCCAGCATTGGCAAAACTGAGCGTAAATTAGCTCTGGTTCGGTCTAATTCTTTAACCTGTTCATCAGCCAATTCCAACAGTTTTTCCGGTGATTCCGGTTTAAAATGAATCTTTTTTCTAATATCTCTTTTGGTTATTAATCCTTTTTTCTCCAAGGTGGCTAGGGATTTATAAACAGTGGGTCTTTTTAACTTGGTCTCCCTGACAATTATAGCAGCAGGGGACTCACCAATCTTGACCAAGAATTCGTAGAGGAGAATCTCGTTCTCAGTTAAACCCATAGATTGTAGAAACGATAGTGACATATTACTAGCTAAATTATAATGCCTAGCTTTAAATTAGTCAAGTATTTGTCACCAACTAGTAACAAAATAAATAAGAGGGATAAAAATGAAGCTAATTCAGGCAGGAATATCTAAAAAAGAAAACATAATTTTTGATAAACTTCTTTGACATACTGACCTATAATATGTTATATTCCCCGTTATATGATTAACAATCATGAATTTGAACAATCAGTCGGAGAAGATTTAATGAATCGTTGGGATTCATTAGAGACAGAGATCGCAGCTTTAAGAGAAAGAGAAGATATTAGGCTTTTTGTGCTGCTGCAGGATTTTGATAGATGGCAATTAGATCAGCAAATTGAATGGAATGCAAATCCAGACGGAACATTTCGTCCCAATGAATATGTTTATTTGTCAACCAATGAACAAAACCAACCTATTCAATTAATATTAACACCACCTAATCCTGAATATTTAAGTCGTGTTATATCCCCGACATATGAATTTACAATAATTGAGCAGTTAGTAGATCCTCAAAATCCCAGCAGTGTTTCCGAGGTTATTAATGGTAAAGAAACAGATAGTGTTAGATGGTATGCACGAGAGGAATACAAGGACGCAGAGAGGAAGGGGGATGAAGAGGTAATGTCTCTATGGGAGCCGGATATGCAACGAGAAGTGCATGAGATTGATTTAATTAATGTAATAGGAACGACTTTTTTTAGAGGGGTTCTGGGAAAAGCTCAACATGGTAGCCATAAGACTTTGGGCAATTCCTTGGTTGTTTATCAAAGACCTGACGACCTGAACGTTAATTTACTTGATCCGGATACTATTCGCATTGGTTATGGTAGAACTAATAGAATAGTAGAGACCTGGCGTGCTGCCATGGGTGGTCGTGGAGGATATATGTATCTTCCTCAGGAGTTGGTCAGAAAATTAGACCAGGATCCGGCAAAACGACTCGATCCAATTGATGTAGGAAGAAGAACTTTAGGATTATTGCAGAGAGCTACTCTTCTAGGGAGGTTTGACACTAGAACCGGTGGTATAATTCAGCCTCATTGGACGCAGAGACTCTTAGAAGGATAAATAGGAGCAGATAATACTAAATCCAATGAAATTGGAGCAATAATTGCTTAAAGATTTTGAAGGATTAAAATAATTAAGCTGCATGATGAGCTAGTGGGACTCTGGCTCCGGCTTCGCGGGCTTCAGAAAGTCCAATTGCTATAGCTTGTTTTCTACTAGTAACCTTTTTATCCGAATTGCCGGATTTTAGTTTGCCTTCTTTAAATTCATGCATGACTTTTTCAACTTTTTTCTGTGCCCCTTTAGAATATTTTGCCATTTTTACCTCCTTGGTTCGCCAAAGGCGACCTTAATATTTAATTAACAAAAACAAAGCTACCAAAATCAGGATTCCCAAAATTACTCCCAGATAAAATGGATAAAGCGGAGCACCGGTATGATAATGGATTCGCACACTGCTCATATGCTCCTTATAATAATATAGTATTTGAGTAAAATTTAAGCTAAATTAGTGTAAAAATTAGGTAACAGTATTAGAATGTAGTCCATGGAAACAGAACAAGAAGTAACTGATCCTCAGGCAGCCCCGAGAAGATTGCTCATTTTTGGAGGAATTACTGTACTGATTATTGTGATAGTGTTTTTGCTAGTTTCAGCTGTTGGTTCTTCTAGCTCTAGTCCAAACTCCTCATTAAACTTAAATTCGGCAGTATTAGGTTCATCTAATAATCCAGGTAATAGTGCGAGTACTCCAAATAGCTCCAGTAATGTGTCCGGTTCAAATTCCGGCCCGGTCTACGGTCCAAAAGACTCTTCTGGTAAAAAATTGCCTACTCCAACTAAATCAGTAGCAGCCATACCAACAGCTACTCCAGCTCCCAGTGCTACTCCAACTTCTGCACCGGCAAGTACTGATACTCCCACTGTCACTCCTACTCAAGGACCAATTCTGACGCCCACTCCTACCATTGAGCCAACAGCTACGCCAACTGAAACTCCTACTACAATTCCAACGGATACTCCAATTCCTATCCCAACCGGATCATAGGTGCAAGTTTAATTAGGGGAATCAACTTCTTTTTCTACTTCATTTGGGCTAACCGGTTTAAAGAATTCAAATAACTTAATAATTCCATAAGCTAGTAATAAATAAACCAACATCGCAATCACTGTGGCCCATTCAAATACGGAAACTCCACTCACCATAGGAGAAACTACTCCACTAAAAGGTAGAGCTAGAGGATCGCTTAAATTATAAATTAGGTTAGCAAAACCACTGTTGGGGTTGGCCCCGATTAGTCTAAGTATCAAACGAAATAGTAGTACAAACTCCATTACTCCAACGATATACCAAATCACTTGATAGGAACGGAAGATGACCTTTTTCTTTTCATAAACTTTTTGAGGATGCTCGGTCTGCACAGCCGGGGGAGTGACAGTTTTAGTGGTTCTGACCACTTGAGCAGGAGCAGATCTGGATACTGTGGTGACTTCTTCTTGAGTTTGAGTATTTTCCTGTGCCATTAATTAACAATAACACACTTTTATGAGAAAAGTGTAAGAAGAATGGTCAGACAAAAATAGATACAATCAGTCCGATAATAATAACCAGAATAATTAGGTTAGACAGTCCGGCAAATGCCAGAAACCCCAGCACGGAAAGTACCCATAAGACTAACAATACTCCGGCAATGGTTTGAAATGGACTGGGTAAAATACCAATTGCCCAACTAATTACTGCCAGTATCAGTATTTCCCACAAAGTAACTGGGTGATTGTTGATCACAAAAAGCACGAAATTTGGCAAAACAATTCCGGGGAATTGAAAATACCCAAAAAACCAAAGCACTGTCAGGATCAGAATAATTGCTACTAACATTTTTTGAAGATCAAATTGTAGTATACACCAGTTACAGTATAATAATAATGAATGAAAAAATTGCTGTTACTGGTCTTGATTGTGGGTATTTATTTAAATCGTAGCTATGCCTATTATTATGACTTTATCGGTCACGCTAATTTAACTGCTCCTGATCATCCAGCAGTAGTGTCAGTCGGCAGTCAAGTCAACCTGCCTACTATTAGATATGTAGCTTTAGGAGATAGCTTAACTGCCGGAGTGGGGGTATCTGATTATAAAAATTCCTATCCTTATTTGATTGCAAAGCAATTGTCTTTTAAAAATCAGGTTCGATTAATTAATTTGGCACATCCGGGAGATAATTCAATAGATCTGATACATAACCAATTGCCTCAGGTATTAGCCTTAAAACCGGATCTGGTAACTCTTTTAATTGGTGTTAATGATATTCATAATCTAAAATCTGAAAATGAATTTAGGAATAATTATTGGCAAATCATCACTACTTTAAAAAAGACCAATGCCAAAATTTATGTTTATACAATTCCTGATTTGGGATCACAAAAGATCGTTTATTTTCCCTATAATTTACTGATGGACTGGCGAACTAGAGAGTTTAACAATGTAATCAAAAAATTTGCCCAGGATAATCAGTTAAACTTGGTCGATCTATATTCAATATCTAAAGTTGATGATTTTTACTCTGCTGATCAGTTTCATCCCGGATCAGCGGGCTACGAGCAGTGGGCAAAGGCAACTGATGTTGAATAATTTTTCAATTATTTTCTTAGGTTTACTACTAGTTTCTATCAGAAAAAGCCGGAGTAATGTCTTTTTTTCTAGGGAAGTGACCAATCAATTAAAAGGTTTTTCCATTCTTGCTATTATCTTTTCTCATATTGGTTATTTTCTATCTCCTGATCCCAGGTTTTTGTATCCTTATTCTATTTTAGCCGGAGTGGGGGTTAATTTATTTTTGTTTTTGTCTGGTTTTGGACTGAGCCTGTCTCATCAAAAATATCCGCTGTCTCCATTGGTATTTTACAAAAAGCGTCTGTCAAAGCTTTTTATTCCAATGTGGACAGTGGTCACGATATTTTTGATCGCAGATTTTTTTCTTTTGCATCGGGGTTATTCTGTAACTGAGATGTGGCGAAGTTTCCTTGGTTTTTATCCCAGAGCAGATTTATCGCAAAATCTGGATTCACCTTTGTGGTATTTTTCCGTAATCTTTTTTTTGTATCTAATATTTCCGCTGACGTTTCTTAAGAAACTGCCGTTGCTTTCTCCGATTTTGGTATTACTAGTCAGTTTATTAGTGCTTAAATTGCCACTGCCGATTGACCCGGATGTTTTAAAACTTTACAACTTACATTTTTTGGCTTTTCCTTTGGGGATGTTGTTTGCACAGCTTATTCCAGCATTTCGTTTTAAGCTAAATTTTGTTTTAAAATCCGTAATTTTTGTGATGGCTTTGCTTGTTTTTTTCTACACTGCAGTTCACTCTGGAGTAGGGGAAAGACCGATTATTGAGCAGGGTATTAGTTTAATTACCATGTTATCTATCTTGGTGATATTTATTCTTTCTAAGTTTGATATTAAATTGTTTTCGCTGTTTGGGGTTTATTCATATGAAATTTATCTGCTGCATTGGCCAATCCTTGCCAGATATAATCTATTTTTAGGATTGCCGAGTTTTCTGATGGTGATATTTAACTTAAGCTTAATCCTGATTCTAGGATATCTTTTGCAAAAAAGTGTTAAGTACTTAACACTTTAGGTGAGTTGATTTATTAAGCTGCTTGTTTTTCCCGTACCTTTGGAAGATTTAATATGCGAATTTCTCCAGCTTCTCCGGCCTCTTCCTCGGAAGTAGGTATGCCTATGCTACTTAGTATCTTAATTTCTTTCTTTCCGTTGTTACCTTTTTCTTTAAGCCAGTCGGCAATTGCTTTATCCTCTATTGTTTCAATATCTTTTGTTTCATCCATATTTTATATACTAACTAATTGCAACTAAATTAGTCTGGAAATGATCAGTATCAAAATTACTACAGTAAACACAGCAAATACACCAATAGTTTGCATAAATAAATTAACGGCCTGTTTCTTTTTACCATCTAGCAGCAGTAGTAATGGCTGGTAAAAGAATAAAAAGGCCATAATGGCTGCGGATAAGGTTAGTAAAGATAATACTAAAAGGGGAGTACCCGCAGTATCAGCTTTATGGGTTTGAGAGAGAAAATTTATCAAAGAGACAATAATTACAATGTAG
>CAZFYQ010000015.1:7768-14942 GCA_964523905.1 uncultured Gammaproteobacteria bacterium | reverse complement strand
AGCTTTATGGGTTTGAGAGAGAAAATTTATCAAAGAGACAATAATTACAATGTAGGCGGAGGCAGAAAGTGCATTAATAATGGGGTTTTTGGACATGAATTAATTATAGCATTTAATTATGCTGCTTTTTTCCAGCCGACCAGAATAGGCAGTGCCAGGGTTAAAAAATAATACAAATAGACATCTAATTTATAGTAACCATCAGCTGGATTAAATATTCTAACCAAGAGCAGGTAGTCAAATACGATGGCAATTAAAGCCCAGACAATGCCTAGGTAAACGTAGTATTTAAAGGAATTTGCTTTGATCTTTTTAAATAAGACCCACAGGGTGATTAGAATTCCAATTGGCATAATGATCCAGCCTAAAAGGGAGCTTGGCACAATGGGGAAGAGGGCAATACCAAGTACATAGCCAATTAGCCAGAGAATCAATCCCCACATCAAGCCGTCTTTAAAAAATTGTTTTGTCATAGTTAAATCATAACAGTTATGGCTAAAATTGATGTGATGTGAGTCACCGTCCCAGGCGTCTACTTAGCACATATTTTACAGAAGGGCTTAAGGGTTTATCCTTGCGATGAATACAACCTAACCAGCAACATGGTCGGCGCATTCCTTCCTTAAGCTCACTCACCACTCTTCTAACATGATCCTTTCTGGTCTCCTCTTTCTTAACCAGGGTCACCCAGCAGATCCATTCATTGCGGGCCAGCGGTGTTAGGCTTTCCCATTTTGCAAGCGCTTTTGCATCAGAGATTAAAGCTTCACGTAAATCCGTTGGCATTTGATGAACAACACCACCGGAGATTGTTTTTTTGGTCATAAAACTATTTTAATACTTTGTACCTAATATGTGTTACAAGACTGGTTCCACTTATTTCAATCGGTTCCAGACGAAGATTAGGTACTCCTTCAAAAAGTCGTGTGCCTGCACCAATAGTTACAGGTAATATATGTAGCCATAGCTCATCAATTAGCCCAGCCGCTAAATATTGATTAACGGTATTTGCACCTCCCATAATTTTCACATCTTGATTTCCTGCTGCTTCTTTTGCTTTTGCAAGTGCTGATTCAATACCATCAGTTACAAAAATGAATGAGGTCCCACCTTCCATTTCTAAAGGTTTCCGCTTTCTGTGAGAGAGCACAAAAACCGGAGCGTGATACGGAGGATTGTCACCCCACCAGCCTTTCCATTCCGGCTGATTTCTTCTATCTTTAGGTCCGAACATATTGCTGCCCATAATAAATGCACCTGCATCCAAAATAGCCTCAATTTCTTTTTTATGTTTATGCTTTTCCGGCTTAGCAAACATCCAACGTTCAAGCAAATTCTGATCGAAATTGTCTCCGAATGGATGTTCAAAACTTTGATTCACGCCTGCAGTAAACCCATCAACAGACATCGACATTCCAGAGGAAACCTTCATTTACTTTTTCCAATCTTGCTTAAGTAAAGCGTAATAGTCATTATCTACCAGCTTTCCACCCCTTATTAATTCTGATTCCCTAAATGTTCCTTCTTTGGTAAAGCCTAATCGTTCTGGTATTGCTTTGCTCTCACTATTTCCCTCAGCGCAACTTATCTCAATTCTGTGAAGATTTAGCTTGTTAAAGCCATACTCAATCAGATCCTTACAGGCATTAGTTATAATGCCCTTTCCTTGGTAATCACTATCCAACCAATAAGCAATCCCTGCTTTTCTACGATCTTTGTCAATATAAGCAAAACTAATATATCCTATTAACTTCGCTTGATACCAAATCCCAAAATTTAATCCCTCACCTTTTTCTCTTCTCTCATTCCACTCTTGTATCAAATTTTGTACGTCTTCAACAGATTTTGTTTTATCAACCCAGATGAGCCATTCACCAACTTGAACTCTATTTTTGTCAATTAATTGATATAGCTTATTTACTTCATCTAGAGAGAATGTTTTTAGCTCTATATCTCCATTTTTTAACAAGACTTCGTCCATGAGGCAATTATATCAGAAGAAGAATTTGCTCCCCCGAGAGGATTCGAACCTCTAACCGAGTCATTACAAGTGCCCCTAAGTTTCCTTAAGGCTTGGACTATCTCATAACCATTTCAGGTCCCGGGCGTATAGTCTCTGAACCTTTCCCGCCACAGGCGGGACTTGGCTGCGGATTACCATTTGAAAGGTTTCCCGACAATTAACCCAGTTTTCATCCTAATATTTCTATTAAGAGCTGCAATTTCTTACAGTGACGCGCTCTACCATTGAGCTACAGGGGAATATTCAAATTTTAATGTACTTCTACTTCCGACGCGCTCTTCCTGTGAGAACTTCATTATTATAGTCCTGCTCCGCAGGTAAAATGTAGTTCTCCCGTTTAAAGTTCATTTAGAACTTTAAACCCATTGAGCTACAGGGGAATATTAATGTACGAGAGGAATTTTACCATCTAATAAAGCTGAAATCCACCCTATGATCTGTCTTTGTTTATCAGCATCACTAAAACTAATAGAGAAAACCCCATTGCGATGAATATTTTTTCTAATTTTTCTGCTGTTTGTTTTATTTTTAGCAATATACGTTTTGAAAAATTGTTGAAGCAAGACCAAGGAAAAAGTATATTATTTTGAGGCATTATTGAACCTCTGATATAATGCAGTGGCGCCAATGCAGACTTTAACTCTAAATACAGGGGCAAAAATGCCAACTATTGGTCTTGGAACTTGGAAATCTCCAATTGACCAAGTAGAAAAATCAGTTGAGTATGCTCTGGCCGAGGCGAGCTATAATCATATAGATTGTGCTTCTATTTACAGAAATGAAAAAGGAGTAGGGAATGCATTTAAGAAGGTTTTCCGAAGTGGAAAGAGAAAAAGATCTGAGGTTTTTATAACCAGTAAACTCTGGAATACAGAGCACAAAGGTAGCCGTGTGGGAAAAGCATGTGAGGAAACACTGTCAGATTTGAAGCTAGATTATCTTGATCTTTATCTCATGCACTGGGGACTTGCTATTCCATCTAATACATCAGATCAAGCAAACCAATATGGAAGATTCACTGAACAACTAGATAAAAACGGGTTTTTGATAACTGAAAAAGTTTCAGTTCGTGAAACATGGGAAGCAATGGAAGAACTAGTTTCTTTAGGTCTTGTAAAGGCAATCGGAGTAGCAAATTTTACAGCCCCAATGCTCATAGACCTTTTAGCATATTCAAAGATAAAACCTGCAATGTTGCAAGTTGAATTGCATCCATATTTACAACAACAACGTCTTCTTGATTTTTGTAAGCATAATGATATAACAGTAACTGCTTACTCTCCTCTTGGATCTCCGGGTAATTATAAATCTAAAGGTAAACCAGTATTAATAGAGGATATTGTTATTCGTAAAATTGCAAAAGACCACAAAAAATCTGTGGCTCAAGTTTTAATTAGATGGGCAGTACAAAGAGGCACAGTTGTTATTCCTAAAAGTGTTACACCGGATAGAATAATGGAGAATATCGATGTTTTTAATTTTGAGCTTTCATCAAATGAGATGCAACAAATTTCTGGCTTGAATAAAAATGTACGGTATGTTGATTCCTGTGAGTGGTGGAAAATTCCGTATTTCGATTAGTCAATTGATAAAATGAGTTCTAATATTTCCCACTAAGAGGAGCCAATAATTTTAGTCTAAAGAAATTTAGCATTTTAAAAAAGGATATTGTCAATTGTAAATTTATTCGATAATATTAATTTATGGCCGTTTATATTGCTTCAGAATCTCACGCAGAATCAGAACATGATGATCGAGTTAAAGAGGTTGAAAGTTTCCACTCACCATTAAAAGACGTGACTTTCTATTCCAGCTGTTTTACAGGTGGCTCCCATCGCTCCTTTATCATAATTCATGCTCATTCTCTGGATGAGGCCAAAAAAGGAGTTCCTGATGGATTTAAAGACAGTCTGGTTGAAGTAGAAGAGATGGATTGGGGACCTGAAAGTTAGTTTAGTACTACGCAGTCATTTGTTTTATAAGGATAAACCTGCTATAATATCCCTTCAACTTATGAGTAATCCTTGTATCAGATGCGGTAAAGAAAGAATCGAAGGAAAATCCTGGAAAGAAAAAAGCGGTACTGCTTTCATAGTTCACACCAAAACCATTTGCCCTGATAAAGAATGTCAAAAAGCTTTGGAAGCCACCATTGCCGAGCGCATTGCCAAAAACGAACAGATTTTAAAACGTAAAGCAGAAGCTAAATTAGCCAGAGAAAAAGTTAGCGCGGCAGTTGTTTAAACATCTTTCCTTCTTACCCAATTCTTGCAGTAGTTTTATTGATTTCTCATCCAGTAACTTTAAGATATCCACATGTTAAGACTGAGAATTATTAGTATATTAAATAGTTTAATCAATGTCCTTTTGTCAGTGATTGCCTTTTTCCTGACCATGCGGATACTCTTTTTATTCTTTTCCGCCAATCCTTCCACTCCGGTGGTTTCCTGGATACTAGAGATTAGTAGTTTTCTGATGATTCCTTTTGCCGGGATGGTTCGCAATTTATCTGTCTCAACAGGAATCTTAGATATTGTAGCCTTAATTACCTTAACTGTTTATGTCCTGATCGGTTATTTGGTAATGGCTGTTTTAAACTCCGTTTGGAATGAGACTATTGTTGATGAAGAAGAAATTGAAGCCCACACCGGACATACTGCCTTGGCTCATCATTATCACGACAGGTAAAATATGGCAGACATTAACGATCAAAAAGCAGCAATAGACCAGGAAGCACAGAGAAAAAAAGATGAAGCTGATCGAAACGCCGCCGCGGCCAAACAAACTGCTGCTGATCAAGAAGCACAAAGAGTTAGGGATCAAGCCCGAATGGATCAAATTGATGCTGAAAATAAAGCTCGTCAAATAGAACAAAATCCCCAATGAGTATCATAATTAACTGGTTAGTCGCTACTATTGCAATCATTATCTCAGCTTATTTACTGCCTGGTGTTAGAGTAGCCGGTTTTGGTTCAGCCCTAGTTGCTGCTGTGGTGTTGGGGATTATCAATGCTTTTATTAAACCAATACTGATACTACTGACTTTGCCAATTAACATACTAACCCTGGGTTTATTTACCCTGGTGATTAATGCTCTAATTATTATTCTAGCTGCCGATATTGTGCCGGGATTTAAGGTTGATGGTTTCTGGTGGGCCTTGGCCTTTAGTGTAGTACTTTCTATTGTTAATACTGTTTTGCATCAATTGGGTTAAGTTTCGATTCCTCTGGTATAATTTCTGCTAAATGGCAGTAGTAATTAATATAGATGAATTAGATCAGATACTTCCTGAGATTAAAGAAAGCGGATCTAGGCTAGTTTTAGTAGGGGGTTGCTTTGATGTGTTACACCCGGGACACATTGTGTTTTTAGAAAAAGCCAAAAAAGCCGGAGACAATTTAATAGTGCTTTTAGAATCTGATCAAAAAGTTAAGGTTTTAAAAGGCCCTGGTAGACCAGTCCATACCCAGGAAGAGCGAGCCCAGGTTCTATCAGCGCTTTCTTTTGTTGACTACATCATAATGTTGCCATTTATGAAAAGCGATCAGGAATATGATCACTTAATAGCTCAGATTAAACCGGATCTGATTGCAGCTACCAAAGGGGATAGTAATGTTTCCTATCATCAAAGGTCTGCCACCAGAGTAGGGGCTCAGTTTAAATTTGTCACTGATATGGTGGGAAATCATTCTACTAGCCGGATTTTGGGGTCTGGACATTTAAAGAAAGTTACTGTATAAAATAACTTCATGTCAAAGAATGTTGTTATTGGAATTGTTGTTTTAGTTGTTTTAGCAATTGGTGGTTGGTGGGTCTATTCCTCACAAAAAAACAATGCCGCAATGACCCCGGTTGCTTCTCCTACACCTGAGGCAATGCAAGCATCTCCAACAGCTATGCCCGCATCCAGTTCAGCCATGACGGCAGAAACTGAAATTAAAGTATCCGGCAGTGAATTTGCTTTTACCCCGTCTACTTTAGTTGTTAAAAAAGGTTCCAAAGTTAAAATTACTTTCCAAAACACCGGCAAATTCCCACACAATTTAACGGTTGATAAATTAGGTGTGAGTACTAAAACTATTCAACCAGGACAATCTGACAGCTTTGAATTTACCGCTGACACAGCTGGTACCTTTGCCATCTTCTGTAGCGTAGACTCCCATCGCCAAAAAGGCATGGAAGGCACTTTAACCGTTCAATAAGTCTTCTCTAATCTGATACAATATCTCCTGTGAATTTGAAATTACGAATTTTCCTGTTATCCATTGCTAGCATTTTGGCCTTTACTGTTTTTTCCTATTCTGTAGCTAAAGAACAGTGGCGACAGATTGATTTTGATACTACAGTAAAACTGCAGGACCACATTTCTAGAAAGTATGATCTACTTTTTTCCTATTTTAGTTTACTGGGAAGTGCAGAAGTTACCATTGGATTTTGTCTGTTAATGTGTATTTTTTCTTTAATTCACAAGCGCTGGCTAGCAATCTTAGGTTGGTTAATGATCATTCCGGCCTCTTTTGGAGAGCTGTTTGGCAAATTAATATTGTTTCATCCGTCCCCACCAGTTTTTTTACACCGAACCTTGCTACCAACAGAGCTTCCTTCATTTTATATTCATACTGATTTTTCCTATCCGTCCGGGCATTTAACGCGCACTATTTTTATAATTACCATTTTTATAGCTTTGGTAATTTTTTCCAAAAAAACTGTTAATTTCAAGCTACTTAGTCTGGGATTTTTAATAGCGGTAGCTTTTCTAATGGGCCTAACCAGAGTCTATTTAGGAGAGCATTGGTTATCTGATGTCATTGGTGGTAGTTTACTAGGTCTGGGAATGGCTTTGTTTGCCCTAATCTTGATTTTAGGTAGACAAAGGCATAATATAGCCAAGTTGCCCGGGGGAGGTGAATAATAAGTGAATAGAAACGTTACAATAGTAATAATTATTCTGGTGCTAGTGGTGATTGCCGGGTATTTTGTGTGGCTACGTAGTAAATATCAAACTCCGGTGACTCCTCAAGTACAGGAAACAGTACAGGTGAGTCCATCTCCTAGTCCTGAGGTTAGCGCCAGTCCTTCTGCTACCCCGGGGGCAAAAGAAGCCACTGGTTCTACTAAAACCGCTACATCAGGAGCAACTAAAAAGTAGG
>CAZFYQ010000015.1:0-7668 GCA_964523905.1 uncultured Gammaproteobacteria bacterium | reverse complement strand
GGCTCAGGGCCGGCTGGATTAACAGCGGCCATTTATGCTGCCAGAGGTGGTTTGGACCCGTTAGTGGTGGCAGGTAGAGAAGCAGGAGGCCAACTAATTCTAACCACTGATGTTGATGATTACCCGGGATTTGAAGATGGTATTCAGGGACCGGATTTAATGACCAAGATGCGAAAACAAGCAGAAAGATTTAATACCCGCTTTATTAATGAAGATGTCATCTCCGTTGATTTTAAAAACCGTCCATTCACAATTTACACAGAAACTCAAAAAGTTACCACTCAAACTGTGATTATTGCCACTGGTGCATCAGCCATGTGGCTGGGTTTGGAATCAGAAAAAAGATTATCAGGCAGGGGAGTATCGGCTTGTGCAGTTTGTGATGGATTTTTCTTTAAAGATAAAAATGTGATTGTGGTAGGAGGAGGAGATACTGCTATGAGAGAAGTGGCATATCTTTCCAAGCTTTGTAAAAAAGTCACTGTTGTGCATAGAAGGGATCATTTAAAAGCCCAACTTGCCTTGCAAGAGTTGGTTAAATCCAAACCTAATGTGGAGTTTATTTGGAATTCTGAGGTTGTAGAGGTTTTGGGAGAAGATAAAATTACCGGAGTGAAGTTAAAAAATGTTACTACAGGTGAAGTTTCCCAGATGCCCATTGAAGGACTGTTTATTGCCATTGGCCACAAACCCAACACCGGATTTTTAAAAGGCCAAATTGATTTGGATGAAAAAGGATATATAGTGGTTAAAGATGAAACTACCACATCAGTTGAAGGAGTATTTTCCGCGGGAGATGTTTCAGATCACCGTTATCGTCAGGCTGTTACCGCAGCCGGAGCCGGCTGTAAAGCTACTTTTGATGCGGAAGAGTACCTGGATAATTTGAAATAACCCTTGACTTAGATATACACAAAGTGTATACTTTATATATACCTATGCAGACAGCAATAATTAATATTAAAACCGAACCAAAAGTAAAAAAGGATGCCCAAAAAGTCGCTGATGATATGGGTTTAAGCCTGAGTAGTTTAATCAATGGCCTATTAAAACAGGTCATCAGGACCAAATCAGTAGAATTTAGAGTAGGAGAAACACCCAGTGCCTACTTGAAATCCGCAATTAAACAAGCAGAAAGAAACATAAAAACCGGTAATCATTCCCCGGCATTTAAAACTGGTAAAGAAGCGGTTGAGTGGCTAGAAAAACAAGGGATATGAGGATTGTTTATGATCCCGCATTCTTCACTAAATTAAAAAAAGTAAATATTAGGATTAGGAAAAGCGTCAAAGAGAAAATGCTGCTTTTTGCTGATGATCCTTATTATCCGGAGCTTGATAATCACGAATTAGGAAAAGAATATTCTGGATGTAGAAGCATAGATATTACGGCGGATTATCGCGCTATCTATCAAGAGGCTCGAATTGGAGGAGACGTAGTTGCTTATTTTATACTTTTAGGAACCCATCATGAACTATTTGGTCAACTTACTAATTAAGAATTGTGCTACCTCCCAAATATATAACTCATTATTAGGATAATCTTTGAAAGAAATATCATAAACTCTTTCTAGTTTCTTAATAATGGTTCTTCTATATGCCTCTTGAATATCGTTCTCCTCAGCGGGCGTTAAAGGGGGATACCAAACCCAATATCTATCTAACCTTCCCAATGATGGCTTCTCATATAATCCTCTATCCTTTAAAGGAATACTAGTAAATCTGACTAATTTATGTCCAGGAAACTCTTCCAACGATTCTTCAAAATCATACATCGAGGAGTAATTAGTTAAAAAAGATCCCTCAATATCATAGACTTGTTGAACTATTTTATGCGCAAGATTGTTAATTTTACTATCAGGCGCAAATTCTATTTTCATTTTTGGCTTCATAATAAATCCTTTCAAAATAGGTAAAATAATTTCTAAACAGGCTGGTTGTTTATCGGGTTTAGTAGGAAGTCTCCCACCCGAACTGCCGCACAACCTTGCAGAACTTTGCTTATCTTCACAGAATTTAAGAAGGGTTCAGCTCATCCTTCCACCTGTTTTCTGTAATCCTCAAGTATTTGAACCCTTAAGGATTATTTTTGTGGGCTGGTTGTTATATGGTCTGTGTTTCTCGGTACATACCATAATGTTTTGCGTAACCTCGCGTTACCGGCACTTACCATTACTGGATTTAATCTCCTTCAGCTGATAAGAGACACCCACAAAGAATTGTTGCAGGAAAAATTTAGATGAGGAAATAAACAGATTTTTGATTCATTTCATCATGTTGGCTTTTCCCGTCACAACTGATCTTAGTTTTTACCATGTTTACAATATAAACTCTACAAATAAAATTGTCAATACGTACAAAGTGTATCAAATGTACACAATTTGCATTTAGATCTCAAATTTAGATAAAATTAAACTGATGAAAACTGTAACAGCTAAATATGCCAGGCAAAATTTTGCAGAAATCTTAAATGAAGTTCACTTTGGTAGGGAAAAGATTGTTATTACTCGGTCAGGAAAACCCTTAGTAGTTCTAACAAGCACAAAAGACGATAAAGAAAAGAAAAAGTAAATTCACTGAATCATATTTAGAATAATTAAACTTGAGGTGGAGTTGGCGCGGGTAAAGTTCCTATAAAGTTATAATAACTGCCTACTAATTCACTAGACCAAGTTCTGAACGGTAATAGTTCTCCTTTTCTAAATTCTATTCCTATAAAAATATCATCTTCTAAAGGTCTAACTAATTTTTCATCAAAAATTGCGCAGAATTCATTGATTCTACCCGCTAGCCAATTTGCTTTCTGAACTTGGACTAATAAGCCTGCTCCTTGTCCTGTTGTATATCTTTTAGCTCTTGCAGCCAATGCAAGATCGGTAGAATTACCAAATTTCGTAATCAGATCTCCACTATGAAATTGCCTTAATTGAGCGGTAACTTTAGTGATACGTGCTTGATCAAAATCTTGGCCAGCCAAATAAAGTCCAAGATTATGCACAGTGTTCTCGTAATAGGTTTCTCTAGGCATATTGAAAAAGATTATAACATATCATTTACCTTTTCTTGATTGAATTTTTACAAGGATATGTATAATATGATTTTGTAATGATTATCTCCAGATTAATCAAGCTTCTTCCCACTAAACCTGTTTATGCTCATTGTGATATTCCCTGTGGGATTTATGATCCATTTGGCGCCCAAATTGCAGCACATACTGTAGTTCGCATGACTCAGCTAATGTTAGAAGTTAAAAAAGAAGAAGGGGATACGGGGGAAAGACACTATCTTTCCCAAATTGCCAGGATTACTCATGTTAAAGAAGAGCATGCCAGCCGGGTAGAAGAAGAGTTAGAGACATTACTGAACGATTATTTTAAACCAGAGCATTTTGCCAAGTTCCCGGAGTTAAAAGAACTAATTCTGCAAACTATTAAATTAACCGGCAAAGCTAAACAGAATTTAGATTTAGCAATCAGTAAGGAATTACTTGCTAATGTTCAAAAAGTAGCCGAAATCTTTTGGCAAACTAAAGGCATGGAACCAGTACGCATTCCTTCTGGCTATCCTACTGAAGGCGAGATAGTTTCTCATAAGTGAAATCACCAATTTCCAGATTCACAGTCAAAGGTAATTCGATGTTCCCTACATTATTAGAAGGTCAGGATGTCTTGTCCTTTAACTGGGCTTACTTAGGAAGAAAACCGAAGATCGGTGAAATTCTGGTGTTAAATTTAAACGGTAAAGATTTAATTAAAAGAGTTGCTAAAATTGAAGATGATCAGATTTTTGTTGAAGGGGATAACAAGTACGAAAGCACCGATTCCCGTAATTTTGGGGCAGTTAGTATGGAAAATGTGATAGGCAAAGTCGTTTATAGATCTAATGAGATTCCCTGTCCACAGTGTGCAACTCCGGTAATTGGTATTTATGGTAGAAAAGATGCCATCTGTTCTAACTGCGGCTTCAAACTATCCTGTTGTGGAGACTTAATGTAACTCATCTATTCATCGTAATATCCATCAAACCGGTCAGTACGGATGTTAAACGACTCAATGCCTAGATCTAGTAGAATATTTTCAAAAGTATCAACCATGGAGGGTGTGCCGGCGAGGTAATAAATAGGCAACAGGCGGAAGGCTTCAGGCAACAGTTGTTCCAGCTTTTCTTTAGTCAAACGACCATCTTTGCTGGTAATTACGTAGTGAATTTTTAAGCTGGGTAATTGTTTTTGCCAAACGTCTAGTTCTTTTTTAAAGATAATATCCTCATCGGTATTGGAATAAATTAGAGTGATGGGGATGTCTAATTTTCTATCAACAGCCCATTTCAGCATCGATCTGTGAGGGGCAATGCCAATGCCTCCGGCAATCATTACAATTGGGGATGAGGCATCTATTACAACAGTTCCGGCAGGATGTGATGAAGAAATGACATCCCCAGGTTTTAGTTTTTCCAGAGCTTTTTTGTAAGGTGTGATACCTAGTTTATAAGTCAATATTACTGTATCTTCCGAAGGAGAAGAGGCAATTGATAAAATTCTGGTTTTTCCAAGTGGATCATCAACCGGCATTTCTACATCCAAGTATTGCCCGGGATAGAAGTTAAAGTTTTCTGGTTTTTCCAAAATTAGACTGTACGTGTCTTTGGTTTCTTGCCTAATTTTGATTAGTTTAAGTTGCATGGCTGAAAGTATATAATATATCACGTATGCAACCTACCCAAGTTTCCAGTCCCACTGTTGATGAGCACAAGTTACGTCAGCAAGTAGTCCCGCATGTTCAACAAATTGATCCATCCTACAATTTAGCTAAAGCCACACCAGCAACTGCCCCAAATCATCAGGATGATTCGGATTTGGTAGAAAATATTGAACATGCATTAAAAATGGGTCGAAGTGCGGTTACTGGTGAAAGTATTTGGTCTCGGATTGGTAAAGCTTTTAGAGGGGCTTCTATATTAAAGAAAAGAAAAATGCAAAAAGCTACTTTAAATCCCAAAGACTACCAAAGTGATTTAGATATCGGAGATTAATGGAAGTAACTCAAAGCAGCGGATTTGATGTGAATAGTTTAATTTTTGTCGTCACTTTATTTGTGGCATTTGGTTTGGTGGTGATCGGCCTTATTTTTTTCCTAAAACAGTATCTGGTTGGTTGGATTAAATACAAAGATCGGGAGAAAAATTCCCTGCAGTTTGTGCTGCTACATGTTAAAGTTCCTCGTGGCAATGAGATTAAAATTGATGCTGCGGAGCAGCTATTTGCCACTTTTGCCTCACTTCATAAATCCGGTGGGATGTTTGCCAAATTTAAACCACAACCGTATTTATCGTTTGAAATTGTGGCTATTCATGAATCAATAAAGTTTTTTATTTCCTGTCACCGCTCGCATCAGGATTTAATTGAAAAACAAATTCACGGAGCCTATCCGGATGCGGATATTAAAGAAGTGCCGGAATATAATATTTTCTCCGAAGAATCAAAAACTGCCTACACTGCTTTAAAACTTAAAAAAGAAGATTATTTCCCAATGAAGACTTTCCGGGATTTACCAACCGATCCTTTGTCAGCTTTAACCTCAGCTTTGGCCAAAATGCAACCAGGTGAGGGGGCAGCGATTCAGCTATTATTTGCCCCCACAGATGGTAGTTGGAAAGATAAGGGTAAGGCTTGGTTAGAACATGAAAAAGAACCAGGTGATGAAAAGTCCCCCAAAGCTCCGCCAGACGCTAAAGAGTTAGAAGCAGTGGAGACTAAATTAAGTAGACCAGGATTTGAGGCGGTGGTTCGGGTGATGATTTCCGCTGCCTCCTCCGAACAAGCCAAGGCTCATTTAACTAATGTCAAAGCTGCTTTTGAGCAATTTACCGGGCCATATAATCAGTTAAGCGGAGCCAAGATCGTCTCGGAAAAAAACTTTTTAACTGATTTTATCTACCGTTATCCACCCAGGTATTCCAAGATGTCGGTGTTTACACCAGATGAGCTCTCATCCATTTTCCATTTTCCTAATAAATCAATTGAAACACCATATATTACTTGGTTATCTTCAAAAAGGGCTCCGGCTCCGGAGAAAATTCCTTCCTCTGGTTTATATCTGGGCAGGTCAGTTTTCAGGGGAGTGGACCGGCCAGTCTATCTTTCGGAAGATGACAGACGTAGACACATGTATATTATTGGAAGAACCGGTACGGGAAAGTCTGAGCTGTTAAAGTCGATGATGCTACAAGATATTTTATCTGGCAAAGGACTTTGTTTTATTGATCCTCATGGAGATGCGGCGGAGGAACTATTGGAGTTAATTCCACCAAGCCGCGCAGAAGACGTGATCTATTTTGACCCCTCTGATATTACCCGGCCGTTTGGTTTAAATATGCTGGAAGCCTCTACTGAACAGCAAAAACATTATGTGGTAGCCTCAATTATTGGACTGATGTATAAACTATTTGATCCTAATAAAACCGGTATTATTGGACCTCGGTTTGAACATGGAGTTCGAAATGCTATGTTAACTGCCATGAGTCGGCAAGGTGCCACTTTTGTGGAAGTTATGCGTATTATGACTGATGCGGAGTTTGTTAGGGAGCTGCTTCCCGGAGTAACTGATCCGGTTGTTAGAAGGTATTGGACTGATCAAATTGCTCAAACCACTGACTTTCATAAATCAGAAGTGTTGGATTATACAGTTTCCAAATTTGGTCGGTTTGTCACTAATAAAATGATGCGAAATATCATTGGTCAATCAAAATCGGCTTTTGATCTTCGTAAAGTAATGGATGAAGGAAAAATCTTAATTATGAATTTATCTAAGGGAAAGATTGGTGAGGAAAATTCTAATTTCTTGGGACTGATCTTAGTGCCAAAGATTTTATCAGCTGCGATGTCTCGAACTGATATGCCAATGGATCAGAGAAAAGACTTCTATTTATACGTAGATGAGTTTCAAAACTTTGCCACTGAAACATTTGCTGATATTTTATCTGAGGCTAGAAAGTATCGCTTAAACCTGGTAGTGGCTAATCAATTTATTGGACAAATTGGGGAAGATTTAAAAAATGCCGTGTTTGGTAATGTTGGTACGGTGATTGGATTTAGGGTGGGTGTAACTGATGCTAACTATTTGCAGCATGAATTTTCCCCGACTTTTTCCGAGCAGGATTTGGTAAATGTGGAATCTCCTCATGCCTACATTAAAACTATAGTGAATGGTGAACCAATGATTCCGTTTTCTTTGGATACCACCAAGGATATGAATAAATGGAAATCAATGTTAAATCCGCAAGTTGGGCAGGCCATTAAGGAGCTATCCAGGCTTAAATTTGGTCGGGATATGGTGCAAGTAGAAGCAGACATCGGCCAAAGATCTAATCTTTAGAGCTCGTCATTGCGAGGAGCGAAGCGACGCGGCAATCTCTTAAAGGGTCGCTCGTCACACCAAAAAGCAGCGTTCGACTAGAGGTCTCACTCATGAAGATTTTGTGATTTAGGACTGCACACAAAATCTTCAATGTGCTTTTGTGGTTTGTGACTTCGCTCCCTAGAAATAACGCCCTTTGTTTCTATAGCAAGTTTAATAATTAAATACAAAAAAAGGAAATTCTGGTACAATTAGCCACAGGCCCGTCGTATAACGGTTAATACCCGATTCTTATACAGTCGTGACGAGGGTTC
>CAZFYQ010000014.1:0-16705 GCA_964523905.1 uncultured Gammaproteobacteria bacterium | reverse complement strand
TTAATGGCTCCGGCATGCATACTAATTTTTCCTTAGCTAAAAATGGCAAAAATATCTTTTATGACTTAAAAGGCCAGGATGGTTTATCAACTGAGGCCTGGGATTTTCTGATGCGGATTTTAAACCATGCTCCGGAAATTTGTCTGATTCTTAATTCCTCTGTTAATAGCTACCGTCGGTTAGATCCGCATTTTGAAGCTCCTAATCAAATTAAAGTATCTCCGATTGACCGTGGCTCAATGATTCGCATTCCGGTTGGTAATGATAAAACTACCCGCATTGAAATCCGCTCAGTAGCACCGGATGCTAATCCCTATTTGGTTCTGTATACCATTCTGAAAACCGGCTTAGAAGGAACTAAGTTAACCAAGGATGAAGAAAAAAGAGAACGCTCCCGCTTTTTGCCGGATAATATCTATGATGCCCTGCGTTTTTTTAAGTCCTCTGATTTTATCGCAGATTTAATTGGTGAAGACAACAAGGAAAAATACGCTACATTTAAACAAGCCGCTGCGGATCGGTCTCCTAAAACCTTAGGAACCTTAGTAAAACACTCTGAAATCTTATATCATCATGAAGTCACTAATCAGGTGTTGTGGAACGATTTCTAACCTTTGATGCCAAGTATTAAAACTGCCGAAGAAAATCCCTGGGAGCGGGCCAAGATCCTATTAACAGAGGTGGCCAAGAAACTGCCTATAAATCAGGATTTATTAAACCGGTTGTCTACCCATGATCATATATTGGAAGTAGATCTGCCTATTTTAATGGATGATGGGGAAGAAAAAATCTTTAAGGCTTACCGGGCTCAACATAATAACATTTTAGGCCCGTATAAAGGGGGACTCCGTTATCATAGTGATTTATCAATCAGTGAAGTGAAGGCTTTATCTTTTTGGATGACCATCAAAAATGCCGTGGTGGATATCCCGTTTGGGGGTGGCAAAGGTGGCATCGCCATTAACCCAGCCCTTTTTTCAGAAAGAGAACTGGAGCGGTTAACCCGCAGATTTACTAAGGAGTTAGCGCCGATTATTAGTCCAACTAAGGATGTACCGGCTCCGGATGTTAACACTAACTCCAAAATCATGTCCTGGATTGTTAAAGAATATAGTGAGATTAAAGGGCAGTCTACTCCGGCAGTGGTGACCGGAAAACCGCTGGATTTGGGTGGTAGTGAGGGTCGGGTAGAGGCTACGGGTTTAGGTGGCACTTTTGTTCTGGAAGCGGCTTTAAAGAAGTTAAAAAAGTCAAAAGCCAATTTAACTGTGGCCATCCAAGGCTATGGCAATGTCGGAAAAAATATTGCTAAATTTCTGTTTAGCGAAGGTTTTCAGATTGTGGCCATTGCCGATTACTTTGGCGGAGTTTATGTAAAAAATGGTATTGCTGATATTGATGAGCTGGAATATTTTGCTGCCAAGTATGGTTCGGTCAAGGGCTTTGAAGGTAAAGCTATCACTGCTCAAGAACTTTTGGAACTTCCGGTTGATGTGTTAATTCCGGCTGCTATTGAAAATGTGATTACAAAAGAAAATGCTGGAAGAATAAAAGCTAAAATAATTTTGGAAATGGCCAATGGTCCCACTACTGCCCAGGCTGATGCAATTTTAAAACAAAAAAAGGTGACCGTAATTCCTGATGTGTTGGCAAATTCAGGTGGGGTAGTGACCAGCTTTTTTGAATGGTATCAAAACGTCCATGATCAAAAATGGAATCGGGTACAAGTTTTTAGTAAATTGGAAGAAAAAATGAACCAGGCGGTGGATGATGTTTTTAAAATGTCAGATAAATTTAAAGTCTCTTTGCGCGAGGCAGCTTATTTATTGGCCATGAAAAGACTGGAAGAAGAATGGAATCGTAAAATTTCCTAGGTTGCCTATCTAATCTCCTGCGAGTCATTTAGACTCCCGTCCGCACTTCGTGCTGGACCCTCCCAGGTTGGTTATCTGATATACGCTATAATTTATGGATGCAGGTAGAAAAAGTAGATATCAGAATGCAGGCAGTCGGTGCCTATCCGGAAGTATTAGGAAACCTCTATAGAAAAGCTCAAGGTGAAGTAATGCCAGATGTAACCACGGCGCTTATTTTAGTAGGGGGCATGCAACGAGGAGTAATCCAGGCCTGGCAATATGCGCAGCTGGAAACAATTAAACTGGCTGGAGGAATTGATTATATTTTGGGATTATCAGTAGGAGCAGCAGTAGGTCGGGAAGCTGTTGGTGGAACTATCCAAGACAATAAAAACATTTTTCATAAAGAAGATATAGACTGTGGAATTATTTTAGATACTCGGAAATTCCCTTGGGTAAATTTTGAAGCAGGTATTAGTATGCTTCGAAGAATTGGTGCTTCCGAAGAAGCAGTGAAATCTTCTAAAACCCAGTTATTAATTCACTTGCAGGATCGGCAGACTGGTAAGGCCGATTTTTTTCCAGCCTCAGAAATGGATGATACTGCAGCTGCAGTAATTTCCGCGATGCATATTCCCGGAATTACCAAGACCCCACGACTGCCAGTCAACGGCAGACTATATCGCGATGCAATGCATATTGATGCTTTACCGATCCGTTACGCTGTGGAGCAATTAAAAGCCACTGATATTCTGGTGATGTTTACCGACAATCCCTTTAGGGCTAGTTTGGGGATGACTGCAGTTAATTTATTGGTCTCTCACGCAACCAACTATAATAAGCGAGAATTTTTTTCAATTTTGGTTCATCATTGGAAACAAAAGGGGAACCTGAGGATGTTAACAGACCAGACGGAGATACACCGGGGGGTTAGAATTGCCGGTACCTATCCGGAAGTCATGCCCATGGCCTTAAATGAGAGAAGAGCATCCTTAATAGAAGAAGTTGGTAGACAAGGTGCCGCGTTTATTGACCGTATCGTTCCTCCTTTACGTACCCAAGGCCACGCCTTGCGAGGCTGATTGAACAAGAATGGAAAAGGTGACAAAGTTGGCCAGCTTTGATATTATTCCAATTAAATGAGATCATTTGTGGAAGGATTGATAGCCAGGGTATATCCCGGTAAAAAGGATATTCTTCAGGAGCCGGTTGAACAACCAGGTTTATCTAAGGTGAGACCCTTGTACGAGCAAGAATCTTTAGTTGAGGTAATTGACTCAAGATCCAAACAGGTTGAACTCCCGCAGTTTCCACCTATAAGTAGGGATTATCCAGGGAAAATAACCTTAGCCCAAATACATGGTATAACTCCTGCTACTTCTGTAAATATTAGGTTGGCTGAAAGTCATCCGCTTGCTGGCTCAGCAGATACGGATGATGGTTATGTTAGACCAGATGGGCTAGGAGAGTAATTAATATGATAGATTCTGGTAAGCAAATAATTGCCAACCTTTTGAAAAAGGCCGATATTCAGATCGATGGCAATAGGGATTTTGATATTACAGTTCATAATCCAAAGTTATACCAGCGGGTGATTGATAACGGTTCTGTTGGCTTGGGTGAAGCTTACATGGAAGGCTGGTGGGACGCCAAAGCTTTGGACCAATTTTTTTATAAACTGTTCATTGCTAACTTAGCCCGCGCAGTTAAGCCTACAATCAAAGATTTACTGTTTTTATTGCAAAACAAATTACTTAACCGGCAAACTAAAACCGGCTCTTTAAAAGTGATCAAGGAACATTATGATTTGTCAGCAGATTTATATACTGCCTTTTTAGATCCCTATAACCAATATACTTGTGGATATTTTAAAGACACTAAAGATTTGAATAAAGCTCAGGAGCAAAAATTGGATTTAATTTGTCGGAAACTGCAGCTTAAAAAAACTGATCAGGTATTGGATATTGGTTGTGGTTGGGGTGGCTTTGCCAAATATGCTGCCAGTCATTTTGGATGTTCAGTTACCGGCATTACCATATCAGAGGAGCAAGCTAAATATGCCAGAGAGTTTACCAAAGGACTACCGGTTAAAATTAAAGTTTGCGATTACCGTGATATTAAGGGTGAGTTTGATAAAGTGGTGATTGTGGGTATGATTGAACATGTTGGACATAAAAATTATCCTACCATTATAAAAAAAGTGCACAGTATTTTAAAAGATGACGGCCTGTTTCTTTTGCATACCATTGGTACCCAGGATTCAAAAGGAACTATGGATTTATGGATTAACAAATATATTTTTCCCAATTCCCAGTTACCGACTTTAAGCTCTTTGGTTTTGGCAATTGATAACTTATTAATTCTGGAGGACTTACATAATTTTAGCGCTTATTATGACCCAACTTTAATGGCTTGGATGAAGAATTTTGATCAAAACTGGCACAGATTTAAAGATCAATATAATGAAAAGTTTTACCGGATGTTTAAGTATTACTTTTTGGCTAGTGCCGCAGTATTTCGGGCCAGAAAGAATCAGTTGTGGCAAATTGTCTTATCCAAAAACGGCATTAAAGGTGGCTATAGCTCTGTCAGATAAACCAGAAAAATAGATTTTTAGTATAATTAGCGCTATGGCCAGATCACCGGAGTTTCCTGCAGTATCTTTAAAGGGTGTTAGAGTTGTTCTAGCAGAATTTTTGATGTGCATGAGCGTGGGTTCAGTAGGTGTTATAGCGGAACAAACTTATGATTCAGTATTAAATAGACAAGACGGTGTAATTTATCGGGAGGCAGTTAAAAACATCAACACTTATACAAGCAGCAGGAATCATTTGCTTGGTTTACAAATTCCGCAGCCTTATAGAAATGGTGATCTAGAAAGAATTCTTATAGCAGTAGGTGAAGGAATTAGTTTGGCGTATTTAAGTGGAAAAGTAAAAGGATCTGCTAAATGAAAATAGTATTGTTTGATATTGATGAGACACTTCTAGTTTACCTTGGTGATGGGGATAAAGATTCCTCCAGTAAAATGTTTAAACAAGTGTTTAACATTGATGCAGATGAGAATATGGTAGATAACAGAGGGAAAACAGAAAGAGGAATTATTGAGGAAGTCTTAAGACTGGTAAAAAAGCTAACACCGGAGGAGGAAATTGAAATTCCCAATCTTGCTTATGAAGTTTGGGCAGAAGCTCAAAAAAGTTTCCCGCCACCGTTTGTCTTTCCCGGAATTATAGAATTACTTGATGTCCTTTCAAAAGAAAAAGATGTCCTCATAGGACTCCTAACCGGAAATTCAAGGTTTAGAGCAAAAGTAAAGTTAGAAGCCGCCAAGTTAGATAAATATTTTCTAAAAGACGGGATTTTAACAGGAGCTTTTGGTGATATTTCTCCCATAAGAGCTGATTTAATTACCGAGGCTAAGCAAAAATATGGAGATGGAACTTATACAATAATTGATGATTCCTTAATTGCAGCAAAGATGTGTAAAGAAGCCAATATTCCGGCCTTACTGGTTGCCACCGGCCGGGTTTCTGAAGAAGAGTTACGTCAATATTCCAAATATGTTTTTCCGGACTTTGGAGAAAATAGGTGGCAGGAAGTGCTAGAGATAATAAAGGGTCTTTAAAAAGACCTATATTTGTGTAATAATGATTTTAGTATGAATAAACAAACTACTCATGTCTATATTGGCTGTATGACCTCTAAATGGAGGTGGCTGCTGTAGTGGTTTAATTAGCAAATTAAAACGTTTTACAGCAAGCCTCCTAAACAGGAGGTTTTTTTATGCAAAAAAGGAGCAATATGAAAGAAGAAGAAATACAATTTGCGGAACAAATTATTAAAGATAGTTCTCTTTACAGAGAGTTCGAAGTAGGGTTAGAACAACCTTGGGGGCGTTTTTTTGCCAACAAAGTTCATGATTTTTTGGATGAATTAAGATTGCAATTTCCCTATGCAGATACTTACAGTCGTGAGAGGCTGGAATGGGAGCTTCATCCGGAAAATCTCTATCCTGGTTTAGCGAGAAAGTTTGACAAGATGGATCAAGCTCCCGGATTTAATTCAATTTCAATTAATCAAAGAGAAGTGGAAGCTTTAGGAAACTTAATTTTAATGGATGTAATGTTTGAGGAACGAAGCAGTAGTCATCAGCAATTGGAGACTCGGTTGGATTTAATTCGTGAAATGGCTGGATTTGTGGATTTCGCGGAAAACTTTAGCCAAGCCAGTGGAAAACCTGCGGTTGATCAATCAGTTTTTGCCGATAAAATTCAACAATTAATCTATTTCACGGATCAGCGGGAAAATTAGTACGCACCCAAGGCAACGCCTTGCGTGGCTTATTTTGACTTTTGGGTGTTTACAAGTATACTAAGGTTTATGGGTGAATTAGTTGGACAAATAAATCAAGATTATCATGTTAAGCCTGGAAGTCGTGAACAACTTAATTCCGGAGTTAGGATGCTAGGAGAATCTGGTTTAACAGAATTTTTAAAGCATACAGCTGATCAACTATCTAATACTCGTTTTTACTATTCTGATATAACGGGAATTTATCCTAATGGACCGCGCCCTGGCTATGTTTTAGATCGAGACGATCTCTCAGTGGCTTTTTCCTCAGATGGTAAATCAATCAGTCTTTCCAGTTTGACTCGGGAAACCTCCGCCTCTGGTCAGAGGAGTATACATTACAATCAAGGTCCATCTGGTTTGAAACTTGATCCAGGAGTAGCATTTAGCTATCTTTATAAAGTTGGCATGATCCCTATACCAGTTGAAGCTTTTAGTCTGGTTTAAATTTTAAAGAATCTTGAAATTGCGGGAGCCGTTTAAGTATCTGTTTAAAATCCGGTAAGTATCGGTATCAAATAAATATTCGCGACTGATATCATCCAAAGAATCAGCTTCGCTTTTCAGCTTTCCCAAAACGCACCATTTGTCGATCACAAAAACTTCCTCCTTGTCTGATTGCTCTTTTATAGCAATTGGGCCTTCAAATGGCCAGTCTTTAATTTTGGTTTTGTAAAAAGCCTCATCAAAACGCAGATTATATTTTAAAGTTGACTCGAGGTTGGTACAAGCACCCTTGCAAAGATTAATATGAAAGTTAAAGCAATTTTTAGTAGTGCTTTCCAATCCCAGCTGCTTTAAACAAAGGCTATATTCTTTGGCAATACCGGTTAATGCCTCTTTTAACTGTTTTTTGGATTTGAAGATTCCTAAGACCTGGTTTAACTCTTCCACCGGCACTTCCTGTAGATTTACTACAGAGATACTGTGATAGCCTTCTGTGGTGGTGGTTTTCTTTAAAGCCAACAATTTAAATGCATATCGCAGCTTTCTATTATATAACGGCTGGCTTTGTTTAACCAGGGTAGCTTCCAGAAGTAGTGCTCCCAGTTCTCCGGCAGTTTCAATAGTTTCCACCCTGGCCACATCTGCGGCAATTTTAAGGTCTAAATTATCCCGTTTGCTGTTAGAAAAATGAGACATCACCCGGTCTCTTAAATTAATACTTTTGCCAATATAAAGTGGCGCATCTTGCTTGTTATAGAAAATATAGACCCCGGCTGCTTCTGGTAAAGAATCTAAGACTTGCTCGGATAATCCAATAGGTAAGGAAGGCCGTTTCATAATTGTTTGGATAGCAGCGGATAATTTTTCTTCCCCCAGATTTTTTAAAGAAAGATTAAAGAAATCAAACATTACTTTGGTATCATCTAAAGCCCGGTGGCGGCGCTCACATTTAAAATTAAATCTTTCTATAATTGAATCTAAATTATGATGTTTAAAACGCGGATAAAGTTTTCTGGATAATTTAACAGTACAAAGCTGTTTGGCTGCAAAAGTCTCGTCCAATCTTTGAAATTCCTGCTTAATAAAACTGTAATCAAACATGGCATTGTGGGCCACAAAAACACTGTCTGTAAAAAGCTTTTTGATTTGGTCCTTAACCTGATAAAAAGAGGGCGCATCTTCCAAATCATCTGCATTAATTCCGGTCATTTCCAAGATAAACGGATCCACATGAGTGCTTGGGTTAATTAAGCTGGAATATTCCTGCACCACCTGACCATTTTCCACGCGGATAATGCCGATTTCAATAATCTTGCCATATTGCGGGCTGGTGCCGGTGGTTTCTACATCAACAAAAGAAAAGTTTCGCGGCAGCATAAAGTCCAGCTATTTTACCATATTAAAAGCGTATATAATCAGGGTATAAATGACAGAACATTATAATATTTTTATTGATGAATCTGGATGGGCTGATGTAAAAACCTATAAGGTATCAAAATACTATACGATGTGCGGTTTGGTCATTAGTGAAGGTGGTAGAAAAACCCTTAAAGTGGAACTGGATAAACTAAAGCAAAAGTATTTTAGGGATAAATTATTCATCCTCCATAGTGTTAAACTCAAAAGAATACTAAAAACAGAAGATAGAGTTAAGAATTTTGCTGATGACTTAGAAAAATTGCTTAAGAAAACTCCTTTCTACCTACTAATAGTGGTTGTAAATAAAGAAAGAGCCCATAAACTGAGTTGGATTAATTCAACCGTATATGAACGTTGTTATAGATCTTTAATTGGTAATCTGGTTAAGTTTCTCATTGCTAAAGGCGCAATGGGTCATATTCATGCTGAAGCTAGTTCAACCGAACAAGATATTCATTTATATAAGAGTTTCTTCCACTATATCGCACATGGGTTAGATCGCTTATCTATAAGCTCTGATGATGTAAAGCAGCACTTAACGACTGTCAGTTTTGTTACAAAAATAAATAATGATTGTGAAGAACAAATGGCAGACTTGTTCGGTATCTGTGGAAAAATTAATGCTCAGCTTGAAAATGGAGAAATAAGGATTGAAAACTTAGATCCATTAGATGCAGTAATTTATAATTCAATGCAAAAGCGGTTGTTTAATATCTCTAATGCTAAAACTCCAAAGAAAATTAGTTTGTATAAGGATATTAATCCTTTGGTAAAATTTCCCTAAAAAAACTGGTTAGCGGTCGTTAGACACACTTACCAGCTTTCTTAATATGATTATACCTCTGTTCAATTATAAAAACAACCCCTAAACTAATATCTATTCACCAATATATTGATACATTCTGAATTATTTTGTCTGGATTGACTCTTTCTTCATAGCCTATGTTAAACTCCCTTTCCTATGTCTGTTAAATATTTTTGTGATATATGCTTAAAAGAGATGGATGTAAGATCAAGGATTCATTTAATGGGAAATTCTTCAGAGATTGATACCTTATGTAAAGAATGTTGGAATAAAGCTGAGGAAATCTTGTTATCTAAAAAACTTGATGTCTCAGTAATCAAAGCGATCCAAAACTAATTAAACCTGCTATAATTTATTCACTAAGCGATTATGCCGGAACAATCAGATATTACCAAAGCGAAAGCACATGTCCCTAAGTTAGTTTTAAATAAGCATGTTCATAAGGCGGTGTATGGGGATAATCCAATTGGTTTTTTTAATACCCGGGTGGCTTTAAGAATTACATCCCTAGTTGGGTCAATGTGGTGCGCTTATTTGTTTGCGTTACTTGCTTTAATATCTTTTCCAGCAGCCATCAGGTCAGGAGACCCGATTATTATTGTGGCCTGGATTGCCCAGACTTTCTTACAGCTGGTATTGCTTCCAATAATTATCGTTGGCCAAAATGTGCAGGCCGCAGCCAGTGATGCCAGGGCCCAGAATGACCATGAAACTTTGGTAGCAATTCATACTTTAACTGTTGAAGTTCACCGTATTGACGAGCAGCACACTAAAATCCTGGAACTGCTAGCTCAAAAGAAAAACTAGATGATTTTATCCTTGAGTTTTTGCGGATAAGACAAAATTCTCAGCCAGAAGTTGGAGAAATAAACCAGGTTAATTAGAAATGACAGGATAATTAGGATTGCATCATACGATTGTCTAATCCAGTAGCCATCCTGCAGCCGAAGCCACATTCCAAATTCATCAAAAGCCAGGGCCAGACCAATACCATAAGTGATGGCAATGGCAGTTTTCCACTTTGGCTGCTCAAAATTCTGAGATAAAAAACCGGCAATTGCCAGTAAAAAAATGCCGTAAGTTAAATGATGGATGTGAACCCCTCTGACATGGATAAACAATCCTGGAGCTATATAAACCATTAGACGTGAGACTAAAAAAGTTGGTAAAAAAGAGGATAAAATCCAAAAATTAACATGTTTTCGGGGTTTAACCAGTACTTGCTGGTATGTTCGCTTGATAAAATCCACCATTTGTTAATTATAAACTAAAAACTCTTATGTTATAATCGCCACTCTGCATTTGTTTAATGATCAGAGTAGAGAGTTTAACAGGGCAACCTAATCTAGAAGCTATACAGCATGCCCAGCAAGCCTTCCATCAGTTGGCTGCACTTGCTGCTGAAATTTCTACTTTTAGTTTAGGTGAGCTACATGATAAAGAAGTTATCCTAAATTCTAGAATTTTAAATAGTAGGGGTTATAAAAAGGTTCCTGTTATAACTGTTCTGGTTAATGAACTGATTATAAGTAATGGAGCTTACAAGGGCTCAGACTGTATTGCCAGTCTTACTTTAGCCAAGCAGGGAGCTACGGATGCTTTTCTACCCAAAGCATCTGTTCTAAGAGAAGAGATTGAGCTTGAAAAACCAGCTGTTTTAGCTTTTAAACCACAATTTGCCCCGGAAATTGCTCTGCCATTAGTAAATTGGTTGCTTCAAATGAAGAATGAAGGAAACTATATCAATCCACCAGAATTTTCTTTACCTGAACCGAATTAACAATCTTCAGTCACAAAAAAACCTATCTTGTGGATAGGCCTTTTTGTCGAAGTACTCTGTTTGATCTTTGTACTTCAGCACACAGAATTTCCTTTCAAAAAAACAGTATCTAGAATCACTGATTCTTTGTCAGTAAGCCCAGTTATATGCATCCAACCGGACCTTTTTACCATATCAAAAAAATTATTAGCTTGTCAAGTTTAGTACTTTGCAGGCTCCAGAGGGGGTGATTTTATGGGGAAAGGGGTTAATGGAACACAGAAGCCATTTTGACAGGAATTTCCAGTAGGACACTGGCTGGCATCTGTACATCCAATTGGTAAAGCTCTGATTTGAGCTTGGTGGTAAATGAATCCGCCAATAATTAGCAAAGCTATAATTATTAAGATTTTTACAGGAGTGAGCATTAAATTAAGTATACCAGAAGTTAAATTGTGTTAACATAAGAGCCTACATGGCTAATGGTAATTACGATTATAAAATATCCACTGAGGAATTTGATTCATCAAGGGATGAACAATCTAAATTTGGGGCCACAGTTGGTATGATGACAGAAAACATTAATAACAAACTAACCTTTCATCAACCTAGGCTAGGTGAGGTATATGGAAGCACCAAAGAGGAAGCTATTGCCAAAATGGAAGAAAGAATCGCTAGCTGGATCAAAAAAAGTTAGTGTAACTAGTCTTATGAATATTTGGTCAAAGGAGATGGCTGAAGGAATTGAAGGGGATTTAATAAGAATTCTTTCTATAGTGCCAACAGTCTTAAATGTCAGAGGTAGCAGTTTGGAACTTTACGAAGATTTTAAAGTAGTTTTTGAACATGATGAAAGTGCCCAAAATACTTATTTCCTGAAATTAATGCCTGAATCTGAAATGCTGGTAGCCTGGGCGGGAGGATTATTCAAGCATTTTCCGGAAGATGTAAGAGAATATCTTACTCAAGCTTTTCCTGACTCAAATTACCTATTGGATAAGGGTATTGCTGAAGATGGTTTTCACCAGTGGCATAATGTGACAGAAATGGATTTAAGAAGAGCAGTTTCCGCAGGCAACTAAATTAAGGCTCTAACTGTTACCCAATTATCAATGCCATGCTGTAATGCATAGTCTTTCCCCAATGCTCGCAAAGCTAGACCACGATGCCTACCCTGCACTACCTGCCAATTCTCATCCACAAGTACATCGTCATAATCAAGAGTACAAACAGTGTAAGGATATTCATTAACTACGAATAGTGCCACTTGGTAAATATAATCCCCTAAAGTCGGGTATCCGCGGGGCTGCAAAGTCCACCATTCTTGCTGCCCATACTTGGCGACTTCGGAAGCCAGTGAATTTGTCAGTGTCAACACAGGCTTTGATTCTCTATTTTGTGTTAGCTCATGTAACAACCTTGTTCCAAACTTTGGCTTTGTAATATCAACAGCAATCCGATCAATAAATTCTTCTTTACTGGGAAAATCCAGCGGTACAGGTGGATGAATTCTAGCTTCAAATAACCTTCTATGTAGAGCCAGCATACCGTCATTGTAATTCGTTTCTATACCCAGACTAACCAGATGATCCTGCCTTCGGCGACCAGCTTCTACTCGAATTTCTGCGGATAACTGACCTTTATTTTCTAATCCATCCACTGTTATAC
This sequence comes from uncultured Gammaproteobacteria bacterium, assembly GCA_964523905.1. Taxonomy (GTDB): domain Bacteria; phylum Patescibacteriota; class Microgenomatia; order Daviesbacterales; family UBA10151; genus CAZFYQ01. Next base: position 4,398 of record CAZFYQ010000014.1, on the reverse strand, counting down.
TAATTCGTTCCATAGCCTTCAGCCTTAAATGAATATCCATCAGAGGATCAGGGTGAGGAATGTATTGCTGATAGATTGAAGCTTCGGAAAAAGGATATTCAGACATTTGTACCTATTTTAGCAGAAAATTGCGTATTTATCAAACTATAGGATTATACATTTAGACAATTACTTGAATAAGTAAAGCTTGCGACCTTCGGTCTTTGGAATCAGCCTCTGGGCTCACTGTATGCCTGGAAGATTTTGTTAGATTCTAGCTTTCCCCGGTCTTAGCTGTTAACTACCATTAGGGCTTAGAACTGGGTATACTAAATTATATGGGAACATCCGAGGATGCAAAAAAATACATAAAGGAGCATAAAAGAGAGTTATGTAAAAAGTTTGCAAATTTAGAAGAATATCCATCAGTAGAAAATCCTTCTGCATATTTTATGGCTGGCTCACCAGGGGCCGGAAAAACAGAATTCTCTAAATCATTTATCAAAGAGTTAACTGAAAAAGAAGCTAAGAGAAAAATTGTTAGAATAGATGCCGATGAAGTTCGTGATTTTATTCCATTTTATGATAAGACTAATGCTTATAGAGTTCAAGGAGCGGCTGCTTTGGGTGTGGAAAAATTACTTGATTGTGTCTTAGGAAATAAACAAGACTTTGTGTTAGATGCAACCTTTGCAGATTATGAAAAAGCTCGTACAAATATCTTACGTTGTATTAACAAAAAAAGGAAGGTTGGTATTGTATATTTATATCAAGACCCAATAGTTGCTTGGGAATTTACTCAAAAAAGAGAGGCCTTGGAAGGAAGAAAAATACCCCTAGAAATGTTTATTAAAGCTTTCTTTGAAGCTTATGAGAATGTTAACAAAATTAAAAAAGAATTTGGTAATCAAGTAGAACTCTGGTTAATTGTAAAAAACTTAGAACAGGGTATTGAAAAAACTTATTTCAACATAGATAATGTTGATAGTTACATAAAAATAGATTATACTACGCAGTCCTTGGAGAAAAAATTAAAAAGTAACTATGTTTAAATTCATTAAATCTAAATTATCAAACAAGAAAGAAGAAGTTTCTGCACCAAGCTTTTTTGATTATCCATCTGCTGAGAAAAAAAGAATTGTAAAAAAGGCTGCGCAGGAAGCAAATAAAATGCAGCTCGATCTAGTAAAAAAATATAATCGTACCTACTCTATATAAATCCTGTTATAAATTATCAGGTTTACCCTGTTGTGACAATCTAAAGTACCACCAACGGAACTGGGCTCGGACTAAATTACAGGATTTTGTTTAGGGATAAAGAGGAAAGTTTACTGTTATTAAATCAGTTGGAGAAATTGGAAAAACATTTAGGATTAGGTTAATGGCTTTACAGGGACTAATTGAACAATGGAGCTATAGTTATAATTATTTTCAGTTCTTTCAACAAATCTTTTATTTGCTCTATTAGTTTCTCCAGGAATGATGCTTAATTTTGCATAAACCTCACTAGCTATTCGCATACCCCCATAAAAAGCACCAACTAATCCAGCAACGTATAAGCCACTTGCTATAAGAATTTTCTGAGGTTCGTCTTGGACGGGTAGCATATTTATAAAACCTGGGTTTGAAAGATGAGGACCTACCAATTCATGAAATCCCCACCCCGCTAAACCTCCTGGGGTGTAAAAAGCTATCATCTCTTCATGTAAGGGTCTTCTCCATAAGGCATCCCTGCTGTCCTCGATGGCAAGGTGAGCTAAGCTTAAAAAATTTCTATTGAGATCCCTGTTAGTTTCAGATAGTACTTCTCCTGGGTTATCTCTTTCTTTTCTTAATCTTCTTTCATATTTTTTCCATGAGGTTTCTCCCGATAACATAATTACTTTTTCAGGATTAGGAGTAACAGGGCCAAAGTATGTAGCTCCGTGTTGAAAACCAGTTTTACCTCTTCTGGTTAACACAATACCTAGGCCTTCAATCTTGGAAGGGTCCATACCATTATCATTAAACAACATTGCAGCTCGTTCTTCGTCAAACTCTAGTCTAAAGGGAATAGTTGAATCTAATAGGCTTTGATCCGTTATAACATGCGGGCGAGGAATTTCTGTACCTGTTGCCATAATTAACAGAATTGTAAGTGGAAAGAGTTCTTCTTGTCAACTTATAGCATTTGTTATTATACTTTCTGCCAAATTTGTTATATTTAAACCAGGAACTATTAAGTGGTTCTTTATTTGGTTAAATTACTAGATTAGCTTGTTGTGACAATCTAAAGTACCCGCAATGATTTCGAATAAGCTAGCTTGCATTCGTAGAATTTAAAGCAAAGCTTGCAATCCTTTGGATCTCTGGAATCAGCTTCTAGGCTCACTTTATGCCTGGAAGGTATTGTTAGATTCTAGCTTTGTCCCGGCTTTAGCTGTTAACTACCATTAGAGATTGAAACTAAATTTGATACCAAGCATGATAAGCCGCACCTCTAAAATCTAATCCGCCATCTGAGTTCTTGGCGTCTTTTTTGGCAATCTCATGATTCATTTCCGCTGGGTGGTAGGATACTCCTAATCCTAACTTTTTTGCCTGTTCTAAGGTTACAGCGGTATTTTGACCCCCACCAAAAGCAGATATAAAATCGCTCACTCCCAGGAAAGCTCTGGTAGCCTCTGTGAGCTTAAATGTCCCAGGAATATAACCTCCCCAAAGAGGATCATTAACAATAAATATTTGGTCTGAGTGCTCAGAAAATCTGCCACTATAAGTGAGAGCCTGAGTTGATACAATTCCGATTGTTTTAAAACCAAATTCTTTAGCAATCTTGTAAGCCCCTCCTATACCTTCTTCAGTTGCTCCAATACAAATAACAGTGGATTCAGGATCCAGCTGTGCTAGCTCTTCCCTAATGTCTGCCATGACCAAATCCTCTTTCTCGTAGCCTAGCCTGGAATATCCAAATAAAGTATGGACATATTTATTCATCTCTTTAACCTGTCTAATTATTTCATCAGCAGTGGTGGGATCAGTAGCACCAACTTGTTCGCCTGTTTCATCTGCCATTGACTTATAGACATATAGTTCAACCTGACCAGCTTTAGAACTAGCAAGTTCTTGTAAAGTATCAAGGTCTGCAGCATCCGATCTATCTAAAATCTCTAAAATTTTCATCGCTGCTTGTGCAATATTTTCAGGACTTCTGTATTTAACTGGAACCACAAATCTACTTGGGTTATCAGGATCATCATAAAAACCAAAATTGATCTTGTTGGAAACGTTTGACAATAGACTCAAAGCTCGATCATGAAAATACCTAACCACTGTAGGTTCATTATTAGCATTTCTGACTTTAGATACACCACTTACTAAATTACCAACAGGAGTTCTTAGCTGTTCAATATCTTCTGGGACAGCTTCTTCACTTTCAATCATATGCTCGAAGGGTTGAGGACCAGGTCCTCTGAGTAGATCTGTAACAATAACCTTCTTTTCTGCTGTTAGTGCGCTTTCGTGTAGGATTTCAAAAATAATGATTCTCATCATTCTTCTGAGGGCAATATCAGCCATTTTTGCTCCGGCAGGTAAAGCTTCAATATTTGGCATAATCGTATCTGTGATAAATTGATCCATTTCCCTGTAATAATCTAATCGGTCGTGTTCGTTGGTAATTCCCAGCTCTTTTTCTCTACCCCTTATATAACCGAACATTCTACGAGCATGATTTAAATCGTGATACCAAAAGTCCAAAGGAGATTGGGCATGACGATCCACCCGGGTGGTTTCTGAAACTACTCCCATGATACCAATTGGTACTGATCTAACTCTAATAAAATCAGAAAAACCGGTACTTTCAGTGGTAGGGAATAAAATTACATCTGGATCAGCCACCAGGGCATGTCTGTGATATGCATAACGATCAAAGTGATATAAAGGCATAGCTGCATTATCTGGTTCGAGTCGGTTAAGCTTATCAAGGTATCTAATACCTGTTTCAATAGCATCAATAGTTGGTCGATAGGGAAGAGGTGCGCTAAAGGGAATTGGATAAGGGTACTCCTCGGCATCTACCATGAATCTCATATTGGCGTGAGCAAGAAAAGTTAAGGCTTCCTGGCGTTCGAATCTAAGATCCGGGTGATCCCGTAAAACATCTGCAAATCTTGGCCCTTCGATTGCATTCAATATGTGGTCAACCACTGGTCTAAATTCGGGGAAAGGAGCATTTTGTCCATCTCTTAACAAACGACCATGAAATTCCTGATAGGCCGCAATAGGGTCAGCTACTATTTGCTTTTCGAAATTGTCTACAATCTCCATCGTGCGTATATTAACACACTCCCTTATCCAATTTCGAGCCATCGGTCTACTTGTATCGCGTACGGGAGAAAAAGCGTCCCGACTAAAGTCGGGAACGAACCCGTGATTTCT
>CAZFYQ010000013.1:0-18051 GCA_964523905.1 uncultured Gammaproteobacteria bacterium | reverse complement strand
AGTTCCTCCAGTAATTATGGATGCCGGGGATCATGCTTCAGCTGTCAATTCAGCTCCGACTACGTTTGTTCAAGCCGGAGGCTCTCCGGAAGAACGTCCATCAGGCGAAGGCGTGATTTCCGAAACCGTTGAACCAGAATGGTTAACCCCCAAAATCTTCAAAGGCACCTCAATCGGATAGCTTGCATATTTAAATTCATTCTGTTAAGATGCACACAATAATTTAAAGGACGACTTATTGGCACCAAAGTTGTTCCAGAAAGGATTAAGATGCCACTTGATGCAAAAATTAAGCAACAGATAATTAAAGATTTCGCTACCAAAAGCGGTGATACCGGTTCTCCTGAAGTTCAGGTCGCGCTTTTAACTGAACAAATCAAAAATCTAACTTCTCATTTAAAAGAACACACTCACGATATTCATTCCAGACGTGGTTTGTTATCCATGGTTAATAAAAGACGTCGATTATTACAGTATTTAGTTAAAAAAGATGAAGAAAGATACAAGATTGTTATTGAAAAACTAGGTCTTAGTAAGTAAGTGTGCTATAATGTGTTAGTAGAGAGTGGTTTGGTAATTGCAAAGAGATAATTATTTTTTTAATTGCCTCTTATCCAGTTTCCAAATCCTCCAAAATAAATAGTTTTAATGAACAAAATAATAACCAAAGAAATGGACCTTAATGGTCGCAAACTTAAATTAGAAACCGGCAAACTGGCTTTGCAAGCTGATGCTTCGGTTGTTGCCTCTTGGGGTGAAACAGTGGTTTTGGCAACAGCAGTTAGCCAAGCTTTAACTGAGGATAAGGGTTATTTCCCTTTGTCAGTAGAATTTGTTGAAAAACATTATGCTGGTGGAAGAATTTCTTCTTCCCGTTTTATAAAAAGAGAAGCCAGACCATCTGAGGAAGCAACATTAACCGGCAGAATGATTGACCGTTCGATCCGTCCACTTTTTCCAAAAGAATATCATGATGAAGTCCAAGTAATTGTCACAGTGCTTTCTATTGATCAAACTAATGACCCGGATATCCTGGGACTGATTGCTGCCTCAGCTGCTTTAGCAATTTCATCCATTCCTTGGCATGGACCACTTGGTGTTGCCAGAGTTGGTGAAGCTGAAGGTAAACTGATGGTTAATCCCACTATTGAAGAGCTGGAAAATTCTAACTTAGATTTATTTGTGGCTGCCACAAAAGAAACAATTGCGATGGTAGAAACCAAAGCGCAGCAGGTTTCAGATGAAGTTGTTTTTTCTGCTATTAAAGAAGCTCATAAAAATGCCCAACCCATTATTACTTTAATTGAAGAGTTAGTAAAAGAAGCTGGTCAAGAAAAGCAAACCTATTCAACAGTGGCTGAAGAAGTGGAAGAAGCTTTACTTAAAGAAGTTAAACAAATTACCAAAGAGCGTATTGAAGCAGCTTTATTTGATGAAAAAACTGCCTGGCATGATTCCATGGCTGATCAAATTAAAAAAGAACTGACTACCAAATATACTGAAGTGTTAACTCCTTTAATCATTTCCGGTGTGTTTGATAAAGTTGCCAAAGAAATCATGAATGATTTGGTGTTAAAACAAGGCAAAAGAGTTGATGGTAGAAAAATGGATGAAGTTAGACCAATTGAGATTGAAGTAGGAATTTTACCAAGAACTCATGGTTCAGCGCTATTTTCCCGCGGTGATTCACAAATTTTATCAGTAGTTACTTTGGGTGCACCTTCTCTTGGTCAAACCATTGAAGGAATGGAAGGGGAAAGAATTAAGAGATTTATGCATTACTACAATATGAGTATTAATCCTTTCTCAACTGGTGAAACTAAAAGAATTGGTTCCCCAACCCGTCGTGATATTGGACACGGTGCTTTAGGTGAAAAAGCTTTGGAACCAGTAATTCCTAAAGAAGATCAGTTTCCATATGCTATTAGAATTGTCTCAGAAGTATTAGGAGCGAATGCGTCTACCTCACAAGCGGCAATTTGTGCCTCTTCCTTAGCTTTATTTGATGCTGGTGTGCCAATTGAACCAGTTGCCGGAATTGCTTTAGGACTGTTATCTGACGGAGATAAATTTCAGGTGATTACTGATATGAGAGCTGTGGAAGACTTTTACGGAGAAATGGATTTTAAAGTTGCCGGAACTAAAAATGGTATTACTGCCATTCAAATGGATACTAAATTAGAAGGAATTAGTTTTGAGGTAGTGCAAGAAGCTTTAAAACAAGGTAAAGCCGCCAGAGAGGCAATTTTAGGAATTATGAGCAAAGCGATAGCAAAACCTGGCGAGATGTCACCTCATGCACCAAGAGTGGAAATTGTCCATATCAAACCTGAAGAAATTGGTATGTTAATTGGACCAGGTGGCAAAAATATCAATGGCATTATTGCCAAAACCGGAGCTCAAATTGATATTGAAGATGATGGTACTGTGATGGTTTCTGCCACCAACCCGGAATCTATCAAGGCAGCCTTGGAATCTATTGAAGGACAATTTAAACAAGTCACAGTTGGTGAGGAATTTACTGGAAAAGTAGTCCGTTTGGCTGCCTTTGGCGCTTTTGTTAATATACTCCCTGGAAAAGACGGCTTAGTGCATATTTCTCAAATGGCACCAGGTCATGTAGAGCGTGCAGAAGATGTTGTTTCAGAAGGACAGGATGTTAAGGTTCGAGTAACAGATGTTTCGCCTGAAGGAAAAATTGGTTTATCAATGCTTTTTGGAGCAGATATTAAACCGGAATCAGAAGGTAGACCTTCTGGTGGTGGTTCCCGTGGCGGCTTTGGTGGACCACGCAGAGATTTTGGAGACAGACCAAGCAGTGGATTTAGACCAAGAACCAGTGGCGGATTTAGAGATCGCCCTGCTTCCGGTGGCGGTGAAAGACGTGGATTTGGTGGTGGCGGCAGACCTTCATTTGATAGAAGACGCGGCGGCGGAGACCGTGGTGGTTCCGGTGGTGGACGAAATAGCTATTAAACTTCCCAAATTTAAAAATTTGAACTCTTCAATCAAGCAATTATTTGGAGTAGAATATAAATAACTATAAATCCCCTGAAGAAAATTCAGGGTAGTGCTTAGTGACTAACATGGATAATACTGCCCCGGATACGGATAGTTTAAAACAGAAAATTTTAGCAAGTACTTTACCAAAAGATGTTGAAGAACGCTTGCTTAATCTGCTTCGTTATCCTAAAACCGGACCGGAATTTGAAAAATTAAAAACCTATTTGGATTTTGTAACAACTTTACCGTTTGGGAAATATTCTGAAGATATCTTAGATATTAACCGGGCCAAACAGGTTTTGGATCAAAATCACTATGGATTACAACCGGTTAAAAATAGGATTTTGGAATATTTATCAGTGTTAATTTTACATAAACAGAAAAATTCTACTTTGCCGTTTCATGCTCCAGTACTGCTGTTTGTAGGACTGGTAGGAACTGGAAAAACCACCATGGCTTATTCGGTGGCTGAGAGTTTAGGCAGAACTTTGGTAAGAATTCCTTTTGGAGGTTTGGGGGATCCGGCCACCCTTCGTGGTCAATCCCGCATTGGAGAAGGTGAACCAGGTCAGATTATGAAAGCCATTGCCAAAGCCAAGGTAGCCAATCCGGTGATATTACTGGATGAAATAGACAGAATTGACCCGCAGCATAAAGTAGATATTATGGGGGTTTTAGTAGAACTGTTAGATCCGGCTCAAAACCAGTCATTTGTGGATTATTATTTGGATTTTCCCTTTGATTTGTCACAAGTGCTGTTTATCGCCACCGCCAATAACACTGGCAATTTAGCGACAGCAGTGATGGACCGTTTAGAACCAATCCAGATGCCATCATATTCTGATGAAGAAAAATTGTTTATCGGCAAAAACTATCTACTGCCAAAAGCTTTGGATGAAGCAGGTTTGGAGAAAAATATGTTACAAATAGATGAGAATTTATGGCCGCAAATTATTAGACCGCTTGGATTTGATGCTGGAATTAGGTCTTTATCTAGGACTTTGCAAACCATTTGTCGCAAAGTGGCTAGGAAAATTGTCCAAGGAGAAAGTGTACCTGTTAAGATAACAACAGAGAATTTGGGAGAATATTTAGCAATATGAAAAGTTTCATACCAAAAGTTAGTTCAAAACCAAATACCGGTGGTGGTCTTTCTTTAAAACTTATCCCCTTAGGTGGAGTGGGAGATGTGACCAAAAACATGTATGTTTATGAAACCCCGGAAGATATTTTGATTGTTGATTGTGGAGTTGGTTTTCCTGATGAGGCCATGCCAGGAGTAGACTTGGTAATTCCGGATATTTCATACCTGCGCGGAAAAACTGACAAAATCCGCGGAATTTTGATTACCCACGGACATGAAGATCACATTGGAGCCTTGCCTTATCTTTGGCCAGAGCTACAAGCGCCGATTTATAGCCAAAAATTAACAGTGGGATTTATTAGATCTAAATTTAAAGAACATAATTTACCAACTGATAAAGTAATTGAAGTTAAAATTGATCAAACTTTAAAATTGGGTAGTTTTGATATTTCTTTTTATCAAGTATCCCATTCTGTCCCTGATTCAACCGGGATTGTGATTAGAACTCCGATGGGTTTAATTATTCACCAGTCGGATTTTAAAATTGACTGGACCCCGGTTTCTGGTCAGGTCACTGATGTAGGGACAGTGGCAAGATTAGGTAATGAAGGTGTGCTACTCATGTTAATTGATTGTTTAAGAGTAGAAAAACCCGGTTTTAATAAATCAGAAAAATCAATTCAAGACACTTTTGAAAAAACTGCTCAGGATACTCCGGGAAAACTTTTAATTACCATGACTTCTTCTAATGTATCAAGAATGCAACAAGCCATTAATGTAGCAGAAAAACTGGGTCGCAAAGTAGCAATTGTCGGTCGTTCTTTTGAAAATAATTTCCAAGTGGCCAGAGACCTGGGCTATTTACATGTTCCGCCAGGAATTATTATTGCATCAGATGCTATTTCCGGTTTTGCTCCGGAAAAAGTCTTAGTGCTAATTGCCGGCTCTCAAGGACAACCAGGCTCTTCACTTTCAAGAGCTGCCAATGATGAGCATAAACAAGTGAGGTTGCATGCCGGAGATAGTGTGGTTTTCTCTGCTGATCCAATTCCTTCCACAGAATCTGCTCAAAGTGCTTTAATTGATTCATTGTCTCGCCTTGGAGTAACTGTTTATTATTCTGCAATCACATCTGACTTACATATCAGTGGACATGCGGCTTTGGAAGAACTTCGTTTAATGGTTAATTTGGCCAAACCGCAATTTTTATTCCCAATTGGCGGAACTTTTAAACACATGAAGGCTTTTTCAGTGATGGCCCAAGACTTAGGTTATCATAAAGATCAAATATTACTTCCTGAAGACGGGGATATTTTAGATATTAAAAAAGACGCAATCAAAACAGCCGGAGTGGTGGAAATTCAAAATGTTTATGTGGATGGACTTGGTGTGGGAGATATTGGACATGTGATACTGCGAGATAGGCAAAGATTATCTGATGAAGGAGTGGTGGTAGTGGTGCTTTCTATTAATAATAGTAATGGCAAAATGGTTTCTGATATTGATATTATTACCCGAGGATTTGTTTTTGAAGATATGGCCCAAGATATTTTAAGTGAGGCGAAAACAGTGGTTAACCGCGCTATAGAAAAACACTTACATAAATCACCGGATTGGCGATTTCTTCGAAAAACCATTGAAGAAACTCTAGAACAGTTTTTATATCGTGCTACTGAAAGGAGACCGCTAGTTTTACCAGTCATAGCTGAGGTCTAAAGCCCCATAGTATGTGGTATAATAGTTAAGTTATGTCCCGCCGCCGCTCCATTTACAAGTTACCCAAATTAAAACTTCGTCAAAAAACTATCACTGCTGTTGGCACTTTAATTGCTTTTGCCTTGGCCATTTTATCAATTGTCACTTTGGCAACTCATTCGCAAACCCTATCATTTTGGAGAGATTTCTTAGATAGTAATTTGGGCTGGATGAGAGTGTTATCTCCCATAGTTTTTGTGCTCTGTGGACTGGCGTTAACCCGCTCCAAATGGAAATTTGCCCAACTAAACGTATTGTTAGGGTTTATTTTAATCATGTTATCTTTGGGCGGATTGACCGGGGCTATTAAATTTGAAAAAGCTGGTTCAATTGGACAACTACTGTGGCAGCAACTGTCTTCTTTTGTCACAGTTCCAGGCGCAGCGGCACTTTTAGTGATGCTATTTTTAGTCGGACTAGTAGTATTTTTTAATACTTCTTTATCGCAGATTTTTGCCATTTTTGCCTGGATATTTGAAGGCATCAAGAAATTGTTTAAACCGTTATTTAATAAAGAACGCACTTTTGAAACCAAAAATATTCCCATTAAAGTATCCGGCATGGAAGATAGGTTGCAGGCCAAGGCAATTAAGCCGGCAATGGTTAACAAACCAATTATTGCAGATGCTCTGGTGCAAAATGTGGCTGGAAAAGCGATTGTCTGGAAATATCCATCATTGTCACTTTTATCTGATAAAGTTGGTTCCGCAGCTGATAGGGGAGATGTTAAAAAATATGCCTCCACCATTGAAAAAACTTTGGATTCTTTTGGGATTCAGGCCCGGGTGGCAGAAGTTAATGGTGGCCCGGCAGTGACTCAATATGCTTTGGAAATTTCATCAGGTACAAAAATTTCCAAAATTACTAATTTACAACATGATTTAGCGCTGGCCCTGGCAACCCCTACAGGTACTGTTAGAGTAGAAGCGCCAATTCCCGGTAAATCTTTAGTGGGAATTGAAGTGCCAAACCGGTCTTTAGAAATTGTCGGACTTAAAAACTTGTTGGCATCAGATGAAATGGCTAAACATAAATCAAAATTGGCAGTGGCCATGGGTCGGGATACCTCATCTAAACCAATGGTGTTTGATTTAGACAGAATGCCGCATGTATTAATTGCCGGAACTACCGGGTCTGGAAAATCTATTTTGCTTAGCAGTCTTATTACATCACTATTATTTAGAAATTCTCCGGATGAGCTTAAACTTATTTTAATTGATCCAAAACGAGTGGAGTTAACTAATTTTAATGGCATTCCTCATTTACTGACTCCGGTTATTACCGAGCCGGAAAAAATTCTGTCATCTTTAAAATGGGCCATGGCAGAAATGGACCGCCGTTATAAATTATTCCAGTCAGTGGGAGTCAGAAATATCACCGGTTATAACGAAATGTCCGGTTTTCAGGCTTTGCCGTATATTGTGATTGTGATTGATGAGTTGGCAGACCTGATGATGTTTGCACCGGTTGAAATTGAAGATGCCATAACCAGAATTGCACAACTGGCCCGGGCAACTGGAATTCATTTGGTAGTCGCCACCCAAAGACCATCAGTGGATGTTATTACAGGACTGATTAAAGCCAATATTCCGTCTCGTGTGGCATTTAATGTGTCCTCAATGATTGATTCCCGGGTGATTTTAGATGGACCAGGAGCAGAAAAATTGCTGGGTCGGGGAGATATGTTATTTATGCCTCCGGATGCCAGTAAACCAATGCGTATTCAGGGAGTTTATGTCCAAGATGGGGAAATTAATAACTTAATTAAATTCTTAAAAGATTCCGGAATTGCACCACAATACACAGCCGAAGTAACTGAGATGCCGATAGGGAAATGGAACCAAAAAGGCGGAGATGGGGGAGATAGAGATCAACTATTTGAGGAAGCAGTCAGAACTATTTGTCAGTATGACCGGGCCTCAGCATCTTTACTACAACGCAGATTAAAAGTGGGCTATGCCAGAGCTGCCAGGATTTTAGATGAACTGGAAATTGCCGGAATTGTTGGTCCGGGTGAAGGATCTAAACCTAGAGATGTATTAGTCCGTAATGCTGAAGAATATTTCGCTGCCCAAGCCGGTGCTGCTCCTGCTGAAGGATAAATCCTGATGGACCAACAATTAATAGAAATTCTTAAAGCTGGAAAAGTGGCGGTGATTCCTACAGATACTATTTATGGGATTGTGGGGTCGGCATTAAATCAAGAAACTGTTGAAAAGATTTACAAGCTTCGTAAAAGAAATTTAGAGAAACCGTTTATTATTTTAATTTCAGAAATTGCGGATTTAGAAAAATTTGGAGTTAATTTAAGTAATGAGCAAAAATTATTTTTAGAAAAACATTGGCCGAATCCTTTGTCAGTTATTTTACCAGTCCCTTCTGAAAAATTTAAATATTTACATCGGGGTACAAATTCTTTGGCTTTTCGAATGCCAAATAATCAGGAGTTACTGGATTTATTAAAAGAGGCTGGTCCGCTGGTGGCGCCGTCAGTAAATTATGAGGGAGAAAAACCAGCAGAGACTATTGATGAAGCAAAAAAATATTTTGGAGACCAAGTAGATTTATATATTGATGGGGGAGTAATCAAGTCAAATCCCTCAACCCTGATTGAATTAAACAAGACCGGTGAAGTTACAGTTTTAAGACCAGGCCAATACAAGGTATAATTAGCGGATGAGGACTGTAGGACAAGTTTTAAAAGAAGAGCGCGAAAGAAAATTTTATACTTTAGATGAAATTGAAAAAGTCACCAAAATCAGAAAAGAACTTTTAGAAGCTTTAGAGGCAGGGGAGTACCAAAAATTACCACCGGTTACTTTTATTCAGGGTTTTATTAAAAATTATGGAAAATTCTTGGGACTTAATCCGGAAAAATTACTGGCCATTTTTAGACGGGAATTTTCTGAGGGAAAAAATCCACCGCGGGTTTTGGAATCTTTTGCTAATCCTTTGGAACACAAAAGATTTAAGATTACTCCCACCAGGGTTTTGGCCGGGGTAGTATTATCTTTTGTAATAATTTTCTTTGCTTACCTTTGGTTTCAGTATCGTTTCCTGGTGGGTGCACCATATTTGGAAGTTACTCAGCCAACTGATCAACAAACTACCACCTCTGATGAAATTACAGTAGCTGGAAGGACTGATCCGGAAGCAAAACTTTCTATTAATGATCAACAAATACAAATTGATCAAAATGGGAAATTTTCCCAACAAATTAAATTGTCGGATCAGGAAAATACCATTACTATCACTGCAGTTTCTGGCAGCGGTAAACAAACCAAAGTCACCAAGACGGTGTTTTTAAAGCACTAGTGTGTTAAAATTTTCAACATGGATCTATTACAAATAGCTTTAATATTTTTAATTTTGCTGCTGGCAATTTTTTTAACCATCACGGGTCTGCAGGTATTCTTTATTCTAAAAAATTTAAAATCCGCGTTAGATAAATTAAACAAAGTTTTACAAACCGGAGAAAATATCGCTGAAGATTTGGAAAAACCAGTTGCTGCTGCTAGTACCGTAGTCACCGCCGGAATTGGCGCCGGAGCCAAAGCCATTAGTAAAGCCATGACCCCCAAACCCAAAACCCCGCGCTTTTACAAAAAGGTTTTAAAGTAGTTCCACCATTAAATTTACTCAGTAAATTTTTCCTGTTACAATACCTTCATGAATTCAAGAGATGTTCGACAGATTTATTTGGATTTTTTTAAAGAGCGGAAACATGCGCAGATTAATCCGGCCCGGATTGTGCTAGATAATGATCAAACTACGCTTTTTACATCAAGTGGTATGCAACCACTTGTTCCATATTTAATGGGGGAAACACATCCTAGTGGAATTAGATTGGTGGACTCGCAGCCATCTTTTAGATCAGGTGATATTGAAGAAGTAGGGGATAATCGGCACACTACCTTTTTTGAGATGTTAGGTAACTGGTCGCTTGGTGACTATTTTAAAAAAGAAGAAATTAGCTGGCTTTTTGAATTCTTAACAAGTGAGCTAAAGTTACCGCTAGAAAAATTATATGTGTCCTGTTTTGAAGGAAATGATGCAGTCCCAAAAGACGAAGAAGCAGCTAAGCTTTGGGAGGAGCAGGGAATTCCTAAAGACAGGATTTCTTTTTACGGAGTAGAAAAAAACTGGTGGAGCAAATCAGGGACTCCGGAGCAGATGCCGGTAGGGGAAATAGGGGGGCCGGATACAGAAGTGTTTTATGAGTTTACTGATGTAAAACATGACAAAAAGTTTGGAGAAAAATGTCACCCAAATTGTGACTGTGGCAGATTTATGGAGATTTGTAACAGTGTTTTTATTGAGTACAAAAAAACCGGGGATAGTGAATTTGAAGCCTTAAAACAAAAAAATGTTGATTTTGGTGGAGGACTGGAAAGGTTAACCGCTGCTAGCAATGATAATCCTGACATTTTTAAAAATGATTTGCACTTCCCTATTATAGAAAAAATCTGTGAGCAAACTGGTTTAGAATACGGAAAAGATCCAAAAGTAACTGCCAGCTTAAGAGTGGTGGCAGACCATATCAAGGCCTCAGTATTTTTAATTAATGATGGTGTGATTCCATCTAACAAACAGCAAGGGTATGTCTTAAGAAGATTGCTTAGACGCTCGGCCGTCAAACTAAACCAGGTTAAAAAAGATTCGATGGAAGTTTTGGCAAAATTGGTAGATCCGGTAATGGATATTTACGAAAGCACTAAATATTTTGAAATTGGAGATTGGGACCGGATAAGACAGGTAGTTGTTGAAGAAATAAAAAAGTTTGAACAAACATTAAACCGTGGTTTAAAAGAAATTGAAAAAATGGAAGATGTTTCAGGAAAAGCCGCTTTTGATTTATACCAAAATTATGGTTTTCCAGTGGAGCTAACTGAGGAATTACTTTTAGAAAAAGGTAGCAAATTTGATCGGAAAGGGTTTAACGAAGAATTTGAAAAGCACCGTGAACTTTCTCGGACTGCATCGGTTGGAATGTTTAAAGGTGGACTGGCTGGACATAGTGAAATTGAGACTAAATATCATACTGCCACTCACCTACTGCATCAGGCTTTGCGCGATGTACTGGGTCCGGAAGTTTTTCAAAAAGGATCAAATATTAATACGGAAAGACTGCGTTTTGACTTTTCTTATGATAAAAAAATGACTGATCAGGAAATTAAAAAAACAGAAGATCTAGTAAATCAAAAAATCAAAGAAGACTTAATAGTAGAAAGAAAATTTATGAGTGTAAAAGAGGCCCAGGACATGAATGCCATTGGACTTTTTACTGGAAAGTATGAAGAAACAGTTAGTATTTATTGCATTGGGCCTAACTATACCCTGCCTCCGAAGGAGGGGCGTGTTAACCCTAGTTCACTAGACCCTAGGCCTCGCGGCGGCTATTATTCTGCAGAATTTTGTGGCGGCCCGCATGTAGAGCATACCGGAGTAATTGAAGGAATCAAAATTACCAAACAAGAAGCTGTTTCCGCCGGAGTCCGAAGAATTTATGCAGAATTAATTGTCTAAATGCTTTAAGAAATGTTATCTTGTAATTATGTTTAAGAAATCATTAAGAGTTATTTATGCTTTATTAATAAGTTTTGCAGTTTCTTATTTGTTTTTTGCCCTTTTATGGGTAACAATCCTTACAGGTGTAGCTCCATCAGTGGGAGATATTGGATCTGTTCTTGCAATTGGAATGCTGATCCCTGTTGGGGCACTTATTTTATGGGCTCCGTTTTATAACATTCTTTCAAGGGGTGGTAAAGCTGCTTTTACAATTCAGCTCCTAGCATTGATTATGTTAGTGTGGTCATTATTTGATTTACTGAAGAGATATTTTTTCTAGAATTTATGTAAATTCTAAGTCGAACCTACAAACCCGGTTTGTAGGTTTATTGTTTAGTTGTACAGGGAAGATTGCCGCGGCCATTTCGTGGCCTCGCAATGACGATTAACCTTTTCACAAGTTTTTGAATGTGCTAAGATTGGATTAATGCCCTCAAGTTTAGGGCAAACTTTCATATGAGTTTTTTGTCTAACCTTACTAGCCGTTTACCGATATCCAAAAAAGAACAAATCATTGAATATTTTTTTGCCTTAAATATTGGCAGTGAAAAATTAACAGCAGCTTTATGGGAAATTGAAGGTAAAAACTTAAAAATTCTGGAAACCGCCTCAGATGCATATTCTTCCCAAGATGATTTAATTCCGGTTACTGATAAATTACTGGACGGGGTGATGGGAATTAGGCAGCTGGATGTCAGCCAGATTTTATTTGGAGTACCGAGTAACTGGTTATCAGATGATAATTTAAAAGAGGAATATTTAGCGGTTTTAAGAAAATTAGTCAAAGAATTGGAACTAAAACCCTTGGCATACGTAGAAACCGCTCATGCCATGGTCCATCTTTTGGAAAAAACTGAGGGTATTCCCCCCACCAGCATTTTGGTAGGTTTTGAAGGACATCATTTGGTGGTTACAGTTGCCAGAGCTGGAAAAATTGACGGGGTAAAAATTGTTAGCCGGGGTGACTCATCCGGTGCCTCTATTGAAAAAGCGCTGCTTAATTTTACCAATGTGGAAACCTTACCTTCCAAGATTTTAATTTACGGAGAAGGTGCGGATTTAAAAAGCCAACTTCTTTCTTATTCCTGGATGAGTAAATTATCATTTCTACATTTTCCTAAGATTGATAGCTTAGATGAGGAGTCAGAAATCCAAGCAGTTTGTTTAGCCGGAGCCTCAGAAATTAAAGGAGATATCAATTTTTCTGCTCCCTTAAAGCAGGAACATACAAAAAAAGTGACTTCTTTTAGTGCAGAAGAAGTAATTCCAGAAACTAAAAATGTACCAGTTACTCCCCCGCCAGTTGCGGAAGCTGGCATGGGTTTTGTGGTGGGAGATGTGTCGGCAAAGGAAGAAGTAGCAGTAGAAGAACCTGTGATGAATGTTGAGGAAGTAGGAAATGTTGAACCAGTTGGCGAGATCAATCCAGAAGAAGAGTTAGACCTGGAAATGAATAGTGAGATGCCAGGAGGCTTTAGAGAAACCGAGCTGACAGTTCCTGAGGAAGCAGCCATGATGGAAGCGCAAGCACTACCAATTACAAAACCTGTGGCCGCTAAATTTAATCTTAAAAATTTCCTGAAAAGGCCTTCTCTTAAATCCAAAAAAGGTATAGCACTTGCTGTACTGGTCGTAATATTGGCTGCATTTTTATTAGCCTATTTATTTGTATTAAAAGCCAATGTCAAAGTATTTGTCGAACCAAAGATTTTGGAAAAAGATGCTACTGTTACAGCTGATCCTGCACAAAAAACTGTTGATGAAAATAACAACATTATTCCAGGACAGGTTGTTGAAACTGATATTTCCGGAACAGCTAAAGCATCTGCCACTGGCAGCAAGCAAATTGGGGATCCGGCTAAGGGAACAGTTAAAATTATCAACAATAGCGATAGCGCCCAAAATCTTTCTAAAGGTAGTGTTATTTCTGCTGGTGGAATTAAGTTTACTTTGGATACTAGTGTTAGTGTGGCATCTACATCAGCTACCTCAGATAGCAAAAGTACAGGGACTGCTAAAGTAACAGCTCAAGCAGTGGGAGCTGATGGCAATTTGCCTTCTGGTACTCAGTTTTCCTCTGGTAATTCCTCTGTGGCGATTGTGGCTGAGGGTAATTTCTCTGGCGGAAATTCTAAAACTGTAACAGTGGTTTCATCGGATGATCAACAAAAGCTATTGGCTTCTTTAGCTTCTGATTTACGAAAGCAAGCTCAACAAAAACTGCAAGATAAGCTGCCAACTAAAAAAGTTTTAGCAGAAGCTTTGGCTGAATCTAATGTGAAAAAAACTTACAGTAAAAATATAAGTGATCAGGCCTCGGATTTTTCTTTAAACCTGACCATTCATTACAAAGGCACGGCTTTTGAAGATAAAGACTTAAAGCAAATTGTGGGTAAGTTGGTCACTACGCAAGTCCCGGATGGGTTTGAACTTAATTTAAATGGTACACAAACTCAAGCTGATGTGTCTAAATTGGGTGCAGATGGTAAGTTAATTTTTGCTGCTCGTTTCCAGGCCCAGTTACTGCCTAAATTAGACGCTCAGGTGATTAAAAATAAAATTAAAGGCAAAACTCCTAAAGATGCTGATGCGACCTTAAAAACTATCAGTAATGTTTTAGGATCAGAGATTACCTTTTCACCAAATGTGCCGGCCTTTTTACAAAGACTGCCTCTAATGTCCAAAAACATTACGGTTGAGGTTAGTCTGAAATGAAGTTATCAGTAAAGCTAATTCCACTTAGCTTTTTAGCCTTGGGAGTATTTCTGCTAATGCAGGTAATTTTACCAATTGCTTCTTTTGAAATTTGGTGGATGCAGCAACAAGGTTCAGCTCACGCCCTAGTTAGTCCCAGTGTGGGTGGAAATGTACTGGGAGTTTCAGTGCAAAATCAAGATGATTTTCCGGCCATTGTCTCTAATTTAAAAAGAGAATCGGTTGCCACTTATAAACAATTTAATTTAAGTATTCCGAAATTAAATATTGATCAGGCGGTGGTAGATGTGGATAGTAATGATTTGTCCAAAGACTTAGCGCATTTACCCGGATCGGCTTTGCCAGGAGAAAAAGGCAATATGTTTATTTCCGGGCATTCTATTATCGGATCTTTTTTAAATTATCATAATGGTTTATTTGTTAACTTAACTTCTTTAAAACCGGGCGATCAAATTATCATTACTGCTAAAGGTTCGCAGTTTAAATATCAGATCATTTCTTTAACCGCGGTTGATCCAAAAGATATTTCGGTGGTGCTTCCGCCGGAACCTTTGGGTCGTTATATTTCCTTAATGACTTGTGTGCCACCGGGCTTAAACTTTAAAAGACTGATTGTTTTGGGTAAAATAATGTGATGGCAAAATATTTAGGCGTGGATTTTGGTTTAAAGCGGATTGGTTTGGCAATTTCTGAAGGTGAGATAGCTTCTCCTTATCAAGTTGTGACAGTCAAAAATTTTTCTGACGGGGTTGAAAAAATTCTGCAAATAATCAAAAAAGAAGGATTTGAAACAATTGTGGTCGGTCTTCCTGAGGGCAAAATTGGACAAACAGTGGTAGGATTTATCAAAGCATTAAGGAATAAAGGATTAGAAGTTTTAGAAGCAGACGAAACTTTATCTAGCAAAAGGGCCATTACCCAGATGATCAGTGATGGTACTAATAAAAAAAGTCGTAAGCTTAATGACGACACAGCAGCGGCGATAATTTTGCAAGACTGGTTAGATTTAAGATGAAAAAAATAATAATTTGGTTAATCATTTTAGTAATAATCTTTTTACTAGCTAAGGGCTGGTGGGATAGTCAATTTTCTGCTGTTTCATCTGATACATCTACCAAAGTGGTAGTAATTGCCAAAGGAGCAGGGGTGTCAGCAATTGCTGCTGAGCTAAAGCAGGATAACCTGATTAAATCTGAATTGGCTTTTAAAGTTTATGTTAGTCAAAATAATTTAGGAAGTAAACTACAAGCCGGTTCATTTAAACTTTCCCCTTCAATGTCAGTGGCCCAAATAACTAAAAATTTACAAACAGGCAGTGCAGATGCGTGGGTAACTTTAATTGAAGGTTGGCGGGTGGAGGAAATGGCAGATCAGCTAAACCAGGATTTAAATATTGATAAAAAAGCATTTTTAGGAAAGGCCAAAGAGGGTTATATGTTCCCAGATACCTACCTTTTTCCTAAAGAAGCGACTGTGGAATATATTGTTAGTACTTTAGAAAAGAATTTTGATAATAAATACGATGCCAGTTTGCAGCAAAAAATTCTCGCCAAAGGTTTAACTGCAAACCAGGGAGTGATACTAGCCTCAATTGTAGAAAGAGAAGCGCGTTCAGATAAAGTCCGTACAGCAGTTGCCAGCATTTTACTTAAAAGATTAAAAATAGGTATGGCCTTAGATGCTGATTCCACTGTGCAATATGCTTTGGGGTATCAGCCAGATCAAAAATCCTGGTGGAAAAAGGGTTTATCTTTGGATGATTTAAAAATAGATTCTTCTTTTAATACATATTTGCATGCAGGTTTACCACCAACTCCGATTTGTAATCCTTCTTTGTCCTCTTTGAATGCAGTGGTAAATGCGGACTCTTCAACCCCGTATCTTTACTATTATCATGATTCAAAAGGCAATTCGTATTATGCCACGACCCTGGAAGAACATAATGCCAACGTGGCCAACCACCCATGAACCAAATTTTTTGGGGAAAAGTAAGGAAAAATAAACAAAGGGGCAAGGGTTTAGGCTTTCCCACCGCTAATGTTAACTTACATTTGCAAATTCCTGAGGGCATTTATGTGTCTTTAACCAAAATTCAAGGTCAGACTTACCAATCTGTGACTTTTATAGGTTCAGCCAAAACCTTTAATGAAACCAAATATTTATCCGAAACCTATTTGTTAGATTTTGATCAAAACATTTACAATCAGTGGATCAGTATCAGCTTACTTAAGAAAATCCGTGCTAATCAAAAATTTAATTCCGCTAAAGAGCTAGTGGCCCAGATGAAAAAAGACGAGCAAGAGGCCAGAGTTTACTTTTCAAAATATTCTTGACATCGCTATCAGTAGCAGATACTGTTAAATTAATGCCCCATATAAATCAACGAGGTTTTTCACAATTTTTGGTAATGGGTCTTTTGGTGATTGGACTAGTAGCCGGACTATTCCTGGTAAGTCATCCAACGGTTTTTAAACCCAAAGCTTTTGATGGAATAGCTGATCCTGCAATCTCCGTAACTCCAACACCAGCCAGTGATGGTTGGGTTTTCTGCGCTCGGGAATTTAGCGCTAATGCAGTATGTAGTTTTATTGGAACCAAACAAGTCCGTTACGGAGCAAATGGAGTTTATAATTATAAAGTGGTGGCTGGCAGAATTGAGTGTGGAAATAACCCCTTTGGCGACCCGGTACCAGGAGTATTGAAGCACTGTGATTATTTATCCACGGGTGGAACACTTCCCCCAAATCCCTCTGTTACTCCAATGCCCAGATTAACCTATTGACGGATACTCTCGGATGTGTTAAATTGGGATTAGATTAATAAGATAAATAAGAGGCGTACAGGGATGTATGCTTCTTTTTGTTGACTCTTGCCCAAGGCCATCTACTAATGTTACAAAATCAAATAACAACTGAAACAATTGAGCGTAAAAGATGGAGCAAAGCTCCATCACTGGTACCTGATTTGAATTTGATTCAAATCCAACTTGATTCCTATAATTGGTTCCTTAAGGAAGGAATCGGGGAAGTCCTTAAAGAGATTTACCCTGTTGAGGATTTCACAGGAAAAAATTGGACCCTAGAACTGGGGTCCTTTTATTTTGGCAATCCCAAGTATACTGCTCAACAAGCTACTGAAAAAGGTGTTACCTTTGATGCTCCTTTAAAAATTGAAGCCATTTTAACCAACAAACAAACCGGTCAAAGATCTAAACAAGATGTTTTCTTAGGTGATATTCCCCAAATGACTGAAAAGGGAACCTTCATTGTTAATGGTGTGGAAAGAGTGATCATTAATCAATTAGTCAGATCTCCGGGAGTGTTCTTTCAAGCAGCTGATGATCCAATTACCGGAAAAAGATTATTTTCAGCAGAAATTAGACCTTATCGTGGTTCATGGTTAGAATTTTCTATTTCTAGAACCGGTGTGTTAACTGCCAAAATTGACCGAAGAAGAAAATTTGCCGCTGCGACCTTTTTACGGGCTTTGGGTTATTCTGAGACTCAAGAAATCATTGATTTATTTTCTGACGTGCCAGGTGCCAAAGAGTTTATTGAAGCTACTTTAGCCAAAGATCCTTCTTCAAATACTGATGAGGCTTTGCTTGAAATCTTTAGAAAAATGCGTCCAGGAGATCCAGTAGTACTAGATAACGCTAAGGCACTCCTTGATGGGATGTTTTTTAATTCCCGTCGTTACAATTTAACCAAAGTAGGCCGTTTTAAGATTAATAAAAGACTGGGTCTTGATTTGGCTAATAAAGAAGAAAATTGGATTTTAACCAAAACTGATATTATTGCTGCTTTAAAATATTTAATCAAACTAAGCACTGGTGAGGGTAAATTAGATGATATTGACCATTTAGCTAACCGACGTGTTAGATGTGCCGGAGAATTAGTTCAGCAAAATGCTTTTAGAATTGGAGT
>CAZFYQ010000012.1:0-22935 GCA_964523905.1 uncultured Gammaproteobacteria bacterium | reverse complement strand
GCTTACTGAAAAGTAGGTTTTCAAGAAATCCCGCCATGAGCGGGATTTTTTGTGCCCCCCCGGGAAACGTTACCTATCCCACGCAACAATTTCCTGCAGATGAAAAACAGGCATTTAAAATCATCAAAGGTTCACCCAACTAGTTTAGTGAGTAACCATACCATCCCAATTAGTCAAATTAACTGACCAAATGTGATGCCACATACCATCAGAACCTTGATAGGTATAGGCCACGGTCCAAGTGCCAGCCCCTAACCAATTAGTGGGAGCATTAAATTCTGCTGCCCAGTTACCACTGGAATGGTTAGCATCTAGGCTAATCCACAAACAACCAAGGTGTTGATGCATTCCATCACTCCAGCGGGTGGCTTCTACACAAACTAAGCGTTTAACCCACATTGGAGCATAATTATCCACTCTAGCAGTCATAGTGCCATTTGAGTTATTAACATACGGCTTATAAGCATGACGCAAAGTGTTATCATCCATTCCTTGAGCCGATGCCCCTTTTGGGAGCACAAATAGCACTAAGCTGAGAAAAATCAAGCTAAAAAGATATTTTTTCAAATTATTTCACCTCCTTCTTTTTTTAGATAATATTACAATCGCTTAATTTATAGTATTATGTCAAGGGATATCTTAGAGGTTCTTAATATACTGCTTGGCAAATTGATCTGCCTCCAGTTCTTGATGGCGAATTTCAGACTGAGTTTGCTGAGAACCCATGGAATTTTTATGTCCCAACATTACATGGCCAATTTCATGCAAAATAGTAAAGGTAATTTGCTCCTCATCTTGTTTTAACAGCTCATCTGATAACACAATCAAGTGTTGATCCTTAATATCAGATCCGCGAAAAGTAAAAGCCCAGGCATCATCAGAAGAAGAAATAAACCAAACATTTTTGGTAACTTGTTCAATAATTTCCGAGGGCAGCGGGAGCACACTCTGACAAACCATTTTGCGCATGAATAAATTCCCCATTAATCTACCATTAAAGCGGTACCTAATCTCCTCAATCGTCCATTCCATATCGAAAGTATATCAAATTTTTGTTATGATTAATTATGGTTATGAGTAAATTAAATTGGATTTTTACTTGGTCCTCAATTAGTGTGCTTTTGGTTACTATTGAGCGCTTTTCGTTTACCACTAAAATTTTACTGCAACCTTATGGATATTTAAGATTGCATGAAATGTTTCAGATGGTGGTGATTATTTTACTAACAGTAGTAATCCCTTTTTATTTGTTAAAAGAAGTTACTAGCAATTTTGAAACTATCAGATCGCAAAAAGGCTTTTTACTGATGTTAGCTTTTATTATTGGAATTTATTTTTACTCAACTGGTAACGGATTGCATGAAGTCAGTAGTTTTAACTTTAACCAATTTTGTGACACTGAGCATTTTTCTAATCACCTTTGTCAAACTTTCTTTTTTAATGATTACTATACCGGTAATATTCTCTATTTTATTGGTGGAGCTTTGATGGTTATTCCCTTAATGCTTTTAGAAAAGATAAATCCGAACAAAAAATACCAGAAAAAAGATTTAGCAGCCACTATTATTAATGCGGTAATTTATGCCTTGGCCATTTTTGCTTATAGCGCCTTTGACCGGGTGTTAGTAGGACTGATTTATTCAATAATTATTACAGTATTTGCAGTAATACTTTTTATACCTTTGCGGAAAAAATACTTGCAATATCCAATTACTTTTTATACTTTATTAACTTATGGTTTGGGAACTGTGGCTGCCTTGCTGGTGCGTTTCCACTAAGGTCTAAACGGAGATTTTTTTACTAACTTAGCTGTATAAACAATTTCCCTAATTTCCCCATCTTCTCCCTCAATTTGATTAGACCCGGAAAGTCTTTGATATTCACGCAAATAATCTGACAAACCTTCTTGTAGTTCCTTTTTCTGAGAGCGGGCTTCTTTCATTTTAGCATTAAGATCAGCCACATCGGGACGTTTATTAATCTGGGTTTTAGTACCTGTACGAACCTTAATTGCATCTTTGGCAACTTTATCATGCGCTTGATAAGTTTCATCATTTAAGAAAATATCCTCAACCATATCTTTATACTTACCGGCTTCCACACCTAAAGCATCGATCTGGGAGATATGGGTTTTAATCATTTCCTCAATCCGAACAAGGAGTGCGGCGTCATTTGATCCACTGGTAGTTACTTCTGGTTCAATTACTTCCGCATCAATTACCGGGTCTTGGTTATCCATAGTAAGTTACTATACCAGTTTTAAACGTCTTTTAAAAGTTCTAAAAGAGCTCACTAAAATTACCAAATCAAAGATTACTTGTAGTCCTACCAAAAGCACATGTTGATGATTTTCAATAAAAAACTGCGGGTACTGATAAATTAAAAAAGCACAACCTAAATTAAAAAATAACCCCAAAGGCACGAATAATTTTAAATACAGCATTTGTTCTTTATACAAATCAGCATACATACTCTTTTTAGCCGGAGTATCAGAAAAATAACTTTTCCTGTCTTTAATCATTTTTAGATCATAATAAAATAACACTCCGCTCACCACCACAAAAGCAGAAAATAGTAAAAACCAAATTAAAGGATGAGTTACTTCATTAAAAGCCAATACTTCCACAAAACTGGCCAGAAAATATAAAAAGCTATGAATTAGATCAAGCGGCCAGCGGACAAAACCAAGCGCATGCATAATGGCTTGTGACCAAAAAATCAAAATAAATAAAAATGCCGATACAACATAGAGGGAATATTCCCACTTTAGAGATTCCAAAATTGGACTGGCGCTGACAGTTAAAGTGGTCAAAGCCACTCCCTGAATGACACTAATTAATAAAAACTCCACATCAATGACAATCTGATCCAAATGTTCTTTCATCTTGAAACATTATATAATCATTCTAGATGAATAAAAAGCTTGCTCCCTTATTGATGATTCTGATGTTATTAATTATTAGCTTTTTACTTTTCCATAAAATACCAACTAGTCCACCGGCTAACCCTAGCGATGATCAGGTTATTTCCGGTTCTTTTGATAAAACTAAATTTAAAACAGATGCCGAGTGGAAACAGATTTTGACTCCTGAGCAATATCATATTTTGCGTGAAGCCGGAACTGAAATTCCTTTTACCGGAGCTTTAGATCATGAAACCAGAAAGGGTACTTATGTAAGCGTAGGTTGTAATGAGCCGGTTTTCCGCTCTGAGCAAAAATATGATTCTGGCACTGGTTGGCCTAGTTTTTGGGCACCAATTAGCCCAGATGCTTTAGTGCTTAAAAAAGATGATAGTTTGGGAGAAGAACGAATTGAAGTTTTGGATAAATGTGGTAATCATTTAGGTCATGTCTTTGATGATGGACCTAAACCTACTGGAAAAAG
The DNA here is from genome assembly GCA_964523905.1 of uncultured Gammaproteobacteria bacterium. Taxonomy (GTDB): domain Bacteria; phylum Patescibacteriota; class Microgenomatia; order Daviesbacterales; family UBA10151; genus CAZFYQ01. The sequence goes on along the minus strand of CAZFYQ010000012.1, from coordinate 19,549 downwards.
ATACTGCATGAATTCAATTGCTCTTAAATTTGTACCGGATAAACCGTAACTTCTTATTTTTTGTAGAGGTATTTTAACCAAAGATTTTTAAAAATGGGTATGGTTAGTGTTGATAGAATAAACCCTATTACCGCTATGCATGAATTTATAAAAGGATCTGGCAGTTTAGCAGCTAGGAAAAATGCATAAACCAGAATAAAGGTGATTACGGCAATTACAATTTTTCTAGCAGTACTGACCTCCCAAGCCTTATCACCCTCGACCCTTCTATTCCGTTCTTTGATTCGATTAATTTCTTGTTCTAACTGTTCTAAACTCGCCATTTTCTAATTATACCAATAAATCTGCTTGACAATAGTTCGCTGGGATTTATAATGAAATTTGTGATCACTCAGGAACGCACAGAAATTACACTACAAGATGGAAGACCCGCCACCCGTCTAATCCCCAGATTCTTTACAGAACAAAGACTAAATCGTACTTTGGATGAGCTAATTGATAAAAAACCGCGTACCCTAGTTATTCGTAATGGAGCTGGTACTACTGTTATAGCAAATGTTCAGGCATATCTGGGTCGGTATGATGATGATAAATTACGCAAAGATGCTCTGTATATGGGCGCCAGTAGAGGGGATGAGGTACTGGTAACAGAAAGTCCTACTAAGCCAGAACATGTCCCTTTTCCAAGACCAGTGGCTTTACCACAAGTTTAACTTAATAATTTAAAAGAGAAAAGGAAATTTTGAAAATCTGCAGAATTAGTAAAATCACTAATCATATAAACATAACCATTATGCTTTAGGAAAACGCGCTTTTGATTATCTCCGGTGGCAGTTACATCAATAACTATCGCACTTTGACCAACTAACTGAATATTGGCCTCTTTTTTAAAACTAATTGCTTGATAAGTTTTGGTCTCACCGACATTCATAGTATAGAAAGTATTAACCCAATCCGCGGATAAGAAATTAACTGAGGCAGCATCCTTGGCTTGAAAACTTTCTTTAGCTACGGTTATTGTATAGTTTGGTAAATAAGCATTTCCGGATGCATCTCTACCCAAAGTAAATTCTGTATACTGATCATAAGAGGTTTCTGATTCATTAACCTTAAGATTTAAGGGATATTTTACCGAGTAACCATATTTTGAATTTGTATAAACTTTCCAGTCAGCAGTAGGATCTGGGGTTGGGGTGGCATTTACTACAGCAGGCTTTTCAGAAACCTTCGCTTGATCTGGCACAACAGTCTGATTACTCTTTGGGACACTAACTGGTTTAATTACTTCTGGACTCTGACTATTTTTCCCCAGAAAATATGCTGAGGCACCAACTGCCAGTAAAATTAAAACTGCTACAACAATATACACACTAGTTAGGCCTTTTTGTTTCATTATCTTAAGTATAGTTGAAAACAGTTATTTATCAAGTTATACTTTCTCTATAATGATTAATGACCAGTTAATGTTTGTCGGGCAAAAAGCTTTTATTGAGAAAGATGGTGAGATTTTAACCTTAACAGACCCAAAATTGGGACTGGATTTTCCTGGTGGAAAAATTAAAGAAGGAGAGACAGATTTAGTTGCAGCTTTAAAAAGAGAAGTTATGGAAGAAGTAGGACTGGTGATAACTATTGGAGCTCCTTTTACTACTTGGATGATTGAATTTCCACCTGATCACAGAAATCAAGGAAAAGTTTTCTTAGTAGGATATATCTGTAAATATGTTTCTGGAGAAATAACTTTAAGTAGTGAACATACTGAATATAAATGGGTAAACAAAAATAATTTTCAGGAAGTATTAGATGGTGGCGGACACTCCAAAGCCTTAGAAGAATACTTCTCCAGATCTTAGGGGTCCTAGTCTGCTGCGGGACTTGGATTAAACGTCCCGACTAAAGTCGGGAACGGACAGTCTTCTCCCGCCAGAGGCGGGACTACGCAGTCCAAATCTTTATCCCCCCATATCAAAATTTGATCTCAGAAGAGCTCAAATTTTGCTAGCTGCGGGACTTGGATTCGGACCAAGATAATATCCTCCAGAGGGATATGTACTACCATTATACGATCCCGCAATAAATGCTTTGAGCTGAAAAATTATACCAATTTTTGGGAATTAAAACTAATTTGGGAATTTTCGAAGACCCCAACCGGTTACAACTACTGATAATGCTAAAAGCGCTACTGGTCCAATTGGGAAACCGGTATTTGGTAATGCAGCAGGAGCCTGAGTGGTTGTGGTGCCCTGAGCCTGCTGATTTCTTTGAACCAAAGTATTGTAGGCAGTGGTAGCTGGTTTAGGAGTAGGTGTAGGACTAGGGGTAGCAGTAATCACTGCTCTGGTTCCAGTAGTACCTGAAGCTATAGGAGCTTGAGTAGGAGTAATAGTTGTTGTTTGAATAGTCGAGCTGGCCACATTAGGTTTGCTTTTGACAAAACCGCCGGTTAGTAAAAAATAACCAGCTGCCAAGATGGCGAGTATTAAACCAACAATAATCATTCGTGCCCAAGTTGGGTTTTCCATGGCCGAATATTACCATAAATTATAGGTTTATGCAACAGCCTCAATTGCCTGCTTAATCCGGCTGATAGTCTCTTCCTCACCCAGAATCTGAATGCTTTCAAATAAAGGCGGAGTTACCAGTTGTCCGGATACTGCTACTCGAAGTAGTTGAAACATTTGACTAACCGAAATCTTTAACTCTTCGGCCAAATCCCGGAAAGTTTTCTCAAAAACATCTGCTTTCCAAGGTTGTTCCATCTTTTCCAGAAGTTCTGAGACTTTTCCTAAAACTTGCTTTACATGATCAATCTTTAACTTATCAAATACTTCTTTTTCATATTCCGGATCGTCAAAAAGAAAATCTGTCAAAGGAATAAAATCTGATAACTTTTTCATTCTTTCCTTTGCTAGAGGGATTATTTTAGCTAATTTTTCTTTATCTTCATATTTAGTATTAGTTAATTTTCCCTCAGATGTAAAATCCAAATATTCTTCCAATTTTTCTAATAATTCCTCATCGGACATCGCTCTCATATATTCCCCATTCATCCAATCCAACTTAGCTAGATCAAATCTTGCTCCTTTTGGTTGCAAATCTTTAATTTCAAACAGCTTGATAAATTCATCTAATGGATAAATCTCTTTTCCATCAGGATGATTCCAAACAATATTAGATAGGTAGTTTAAAGTTGCCTCCGGCAAATAACCTTCCTCTTGATAAAAAGTGGCTGAGGCAGCCTCATCTCTTTTAGAAAGTTTCCCTTGCCCATTAGGGTTTAGAATCAAAGGAACATGTACAAAAACCGGAATTTCTTTTTCCCAGCCTAAATATCGATAAATTAAAACATGTTTTGGGGTAGAAGGTAACCATTCTGTACCGCGGAACACATGGCTAATTTTCATTAAATAATCATCAACCACTACTGCCAAATGGTACGTGGGAAATCCGTCTGATTTAATCAACACCTGATCATCGATTAAGTTTGAATCAAATTCCAAATCGCCCACAATTTCATCATGCACTTTAATTTTCTCATTAGAGGGAATCTTTAATCTGATTACTTTTTTCATTCCAGAATCTAAATTAGCTTTAATTTCAGCCTCCGGCAATGTCAGACAGTGCTTATCATACATTGGTGGCTTGCCCTGCTTTTGCTGCTGATTACGCATCTCGGTTAATCTTTCCGGGGTACAAAAACAATAGTAAGCATGTCCATCATCTATCAGCTGCTGTCCATATTTTTTATAGATTTCCAAACGCTCTGAGGACCGATAAGGTGCGTAGGGACCACCTTTAATTGGCGACTCGTCCGGTTCTAATTTAAACCAATCCAGAGATTTATAAACCACTTCTTCAGCACCTTCTACAAACCTCGACCTATCAGTATCCTCAATTCGGACAATAAATTTACCTTGGTGCTTTTTGGCAAAGGCATAATCCAAAAGAACTTGATAAATCGTTCCTATGTGGGCAAACCCGGTAGGTGATGGTGCAATTCGAACTCTAACTTCCATGCGGTTATTATATAATAAGGTAATATAAATGACACTGTCTCAAGTTGCTGTCCTAACTAAACAAATCCTCACTATCACAATTATCGCGATAGTCCTTTCTATTGCTAGCTTTATTGGCTACAAAGTCTGGTATGCCTATTACTTGGCTCATTTGCCCAAAGTGGAAGAAAAACCGGACACCAAATTTGGGGTTTTACCGGCACCGGATTTTCCTCCGGTTAATGTATCTTCTTCTAACTTTTCCTACTCTGTTGATACTGTCACCGGTGGATTACCACAATTAGGAGTAGATAAGGGTTTTGCTAAATTAATTAAGGTTTACTATGTGGTAAAAACCGTTGCCTCTTTGCTGTCCTCGGAAAAATCACAAAGCTTGGCAGAAAAATTTAACTTAAATGTTGATCCGCAAATTATTACTGAAACCAATTATATTTTTAATGACAAAGCCAAAAGTTTAAATATCGATTTAGATAGCGCCAATTTTATCTATCAAAATACCGCCACTATTTCAGCCACTGCTACTTTAGAAGATGACAGCAAGTTAGTATCTGATTTTAAAAATATCTTAACTTCCATGGGTATTTTTAAGGCGGATTTAGCAACCGGACCCAACAAAATAATTTATCTAAGAAATGATAATGGTAATTTTGTACCCACTGATGTCAGGACTGAGGCCAGCGGCGCCCAAATTTCACTTTGGCCCGGCGCAATTGATAGTAAACCAATTGTCACAGACTTATTTAACACCGCCTTAGTTAATGCCACGGTTTTTAAATCAGCTAGCGACATTGAAAACTATTTGAATTTAAACTACACCTATTATCAAATTGATACCTCAACTTTTGCCACCTACCCCCTTCAAACACCTGATCAAGCATTGGCAGATTTAAAAGCGGGTAATGGGGTGATTATGCTTAATCCACAAAAACCAAAAATTTCCGTTACCTCGGTTTATTTAGCCTATTATTTACCTTCTCTTTATCATCCTTATTTAATACCAATTTATGTTTTTGAGGGTCCAGGTTTTGCAGCATACACGGCTGCTATCGCCCAAGACTCCCCAACGCCGACCAAGTAAAATTCCGATAAGTCCATTCAATTAATGATGTGGATTCACCAAAGCGGTCATCTGATCCCAAAACTACAGTTAAAATTTCATGACCATTTCGATTAACCAAAGTAACCAGATTTTCTTTGGCCAAATCAGTGTAACCGGTTTTAACCCCCAAGACTCCTTTAACATCTGTTAACAATTTGTTTAAATTAACCAGATCATATTTATTTTTACCGTCTACTGACACAATATTAGTTTCACGAGTGGAAAAAATTTTGGCTAGGTCTTTATTTTTTAAAGCTTCCTCGGTAATTACTGCCATATCTTTGGCTGATGAAAAATGATTTGGCGAATCATATCCGGCTGGATTATCAAAATGGGTATTATAAAGACCTAGTGATTTGGCCTTCATATTCATGGCTGAAATAAATCCTAACACCCCTCCCGGATAATTTTCAGCAATAGTAAAAGCTGCATCATTACCAGAAGGAAGTAGCATCCCAAAAAGTAAATCAGAAAACTTCAGCGTTTCTCCTCTGATTAAACCCATTCTTGAGCCTACCACTAAAGCAGCATCTCCAACAGTTAGAATATCATTTGGTTTATAGTAAGATGAGGCTACCAGAGCTGTCATAATTTTGGTGGTTGAGGCAATTGGCACTGATAAACTGGCAGCTTTTTGATATAACACTGTTCCTGTTGCTAAATCTTTTACCAAAATAGATCTGGCTGACAAATTAGGCATCGGCAAATTTTTGCTAACTGGTGGAATATTATATGCTTGTATTCCGGCTACTGCTGAATTATTAGAAGGGATTTGATATCCAACAAAAGAGGCCTGAGCAATATCAGTAAAGTATGGAATAGTGGTAGTTAAAACTATTGCCAAAAGTATTAAAGCGGCAGAATATAAATAGTAGCGCATTAAAAATTATTTATTCAAACGAACATCGACTCTTTCCATATCTCTTGGAAAAAGCGATGCTTGCCTAACATTCCCCAGGTTTAACATATGCATGGTTAGTCGCTCTAGTCCAAAAGAAAATCCACCTTCTGGCGGCATACCATATTTAAATGCTTGCAAATACATTTCAAAATTTTTGGGATCCATTTTATGATTTTTAATTGACTCTACCAACTGCTGATAATCATTAATTCTCTTTGAGCCACTCATTACTTCAACCCCTCTAAATAACAGATCAAAGCTTAGCGAATACTCCGAATCCTTAGGATCAGGATGGGTGTAAAAAGGTTTGGCAGCCATTGGAAAATGAGTAATAGTCACAAAATCAGACTGATGTTTTTCTAAAGCCCATTTGCAAATATCCACTTCATCTTGAGGGGTTAAATCTTTTTCTTTACGATTATCTCTGCCAAACTCTTTAAAAATTACTTCCTGAGCCTCTCTTAAAGTTAGTCTGGGAATCTTTCCAAAAGCAATTTTTTCAATCTCCCGCTGCTTTAAGATTTCTTCTGATTGTTGCTCGGCATGTTTTAAAGTTTCTTTCCCAACCTGTTCTAATAAATCTAATAACTGCTCAAATTCGACAAAGCCAAATTCACAGTCCATTTGAGTAGCTACTGCCAAGTGTCTGGTGGTCACAGATGGTTCAGCACGGTAAGCATGTGCAATTGTGAAGACTCTTTCAAATACCGGCACTAACATCTGTTTGTAAAGCTGAGGGCTTTGAGTCATAAACGCTTTATGTCCGTAGTAGTCAACTTTAAACACTGCAGCCCCGCCTTCAGTGGCATCTGCTGCAATTTCCGGAACTACAATTTCTGTGCAGTCTAATTCTTTGGCGACTTCCCTAAAGCCTTCCAGAATTGCAGCTTGTACTTTAAAAATTTCTTTTACTTTGGGGTGTCGCAAGGTTAATGAACGAAAATCTAACAATGTAGGAAGCTGCAGATCTAAATCTTTCATCCCCAGATCAAATGGTAATTCTTCTGCCTTAGATAAAATTTCAATTTTATCTGCTTTAATTTCGATTTCTCCAGTGGCCAGATTTTTGTTTACTAAATTCTCCGGCCGGTTATTAACCACTCCTGAGATAGTCACTACATCCTGAGGTCTAATATCTCCTAACATTTCACCTGTGCAGAAAATTTGGATTAAACCAGTACGATCAGAAACATCAAGGAAGCCGATCTTACCATGATCACGTCTAACTTGAACAAAACCATAGACTGTAACTGGTTGTCCTACTTTTTCTGTGCAATCTAAAATAAGGGTTCTGTCCATAATTTTGTCATTCTGAGCGAAGCGAAGAATCTAAACTATAATACCAATTTTCAAGCGCCCTTGACAAGGCTCACATTGTTTGATAATCTTGAAACATGTTCACATCACGCAAATGTTTTTACTTTACTTTTACCTTCCAAAAGGAGGGAGGTTGCTAAACTACCTAAACCATTAAAGGTTAAGTAAGTAGCAAAGCCTCCCAATAGGGAGGTTTTTTATTGGAAAAATTTATATACTTTTGCATTACAAAAGACTGTAATTTTAATCAAATTATGAAAGGAGGTGTTTAAATATGAACAATGAAAGATTAGCAGGTACTTCGCCTGATATGAGTGGTGCTGCTATAATCAAAGCCAGTTTTGAAGCAGCTAGACAGAAACCCATATCACTTGTTGAACCTTTAATTAGCGAGGTAGCAATGCAACATACTTTGGCAGCTGAAGCTGCAGTTACAAATCCAACAGAATGGATTGCCCAACGAGTTTGGGTAGCAGAACAAAGGATCGCAAGCCAGCAAGGAAATATTAAACCTTGGTAATAGACTTACAGTTGACAAAATAATTGCCTGCCCATATAATCAAAAGATAATGTCAAAAGTTATTGCAGTTGATTTGAGAAAAACAGAAATTTTACTTAGCCTTCTTGGGGTGCTCGTCTTGAGCGCCTATGCGGGAGGTCTTTTTAGATAAAATAATCTAAAAAGGAAAGGAAACTTTAAGCCTCCCACACGGGAGGTTTTTTTGTGAGAAGAATATGCCAACACTAGTTGAAAATGGTTCAGGAATAGAATCACAGGTAAATGAATATTTAATTGCCAGAGAACGAAAGGCCTTTGGTAAAATGATGGCTAAATTTGTTGCAATTGTCTTAGAAACCCAGGGAAAGGGAAATTATCAAGAATTCATTGGACCAATGACTAAAAGCATGGGGCTACATAGAATAAATGAATTAGAAATTGAGAAAGGAGGTGTTAAAAATGAGTGTTGAAGGTGGAAAAGAAGTTACTGCTATATTCAGACCAAATGTTCAGATCGAAGTAAGCAGTCCAGAAGAATTATTTAGAAAAGCGGTTGGCATTCATCCCAATGAGATGACTCGCTTATGGGGAGAGGGTGCAGTAGATAGATACAATCAAGCGAGAATAGAGGCTAAAGAAAATGCCCCTAGACCAGAATAATATCTTTAATCTTTAGTTGTAGTTTTTCAAAGCCATTATAACTGTCAATTTCCAGGTTATATGCCAGGTCTATTGCCTGGCCATTTTGCAGCGAATTTTTTAAATCGCCCATACCAAAGGCGATAAAATCAATGCCGTCTGCCTTACCTTTTAAGTGTTTTCCTTCCCCTACTGTTCTAATGTCAGATATTTTCATAGCCTTAGTTGCAAGGATTGGAAAGGGATTTTCAAAACCAAATGGTTCAAATTTGTTTAATAAACTAACCAAACTCCTGGTTAATTTTCGACTCTCTACTTCTGCTTCAATTTCCAACACCTTTTCTGTTAAATCCATTTCAATAATTTCCTGCTGTATTCTTTTTTTAAATGCTGCTACATTTTTTGGTAATAATGAAAATCCAGCTGCTCCGGGATGACCACCCACATCAATTAATAAATCCGTCTGCCTTCTAATTACTTCCACAATATTAACTCCCTCAATTGACCTAGCAGATCCTTTGGCAATTTCCTCCCCCACTGAAATGGCAATCGCTGGCCTGTTAAATTCCTCTGTTATTTTTCCAGCAATTAAACCAATAATTCCTGAGGCCCAAGTTTCGCTGTGTAACACATGGATTTTGTTTTCACTTTTATCTGCTGATAATAAAGCCTTTGCTTCCTTTACTGCATCAATAGTGATTTGCTGTCTGGTGGCATTAGTTTGACAAAGCAAAGCAGATAATTTTTTGGCCTTGGCCGGATCTTTGGTACAAATTAACCGCAAACTTTCAATAGCATGTTCCAGCCTTCCCATGGCATTTAAACGAGGTCCAATAATATGTCCAATTTCATAAGAGCCAATATCTTTGATGTTTAAACCACACTCCGTCAAAAGTGATTTTAATCCCAGATTATCTGTTTGATGAAGCTCCTTTAAACCCTCAACTACAAAAGCCCGTCCCAATCCAACCAAAGGAAGTAAATCACAAACAGTCGCCAATGCTACAAACTGCAACAGTTCTTTTGATAAATCCTTATCTACATAATCTCGAATTAAACACCAGGCCACTGAAGCACCACACATTCTTGTAGAGTGAACAATTTCAAAAGCATCCGGTAATTGGTTTCCTGGCAAATGATGATCAGTAATAATTAAATCTAGCCCCAAGTTTTTACCAAATTTAGCTGCCTCATTTGCTGTAATACCATTATCAACAGTAATAACTAAACCAGCCATTGAATCTTTAGCAAATTCCAAACCGATTTTTGACAGTCCATAACCTTCTTTGTCCCGATGAGGAATATAGGGTAAAACTTTTGCACCCATTGAAGTTAAGCCTTTGTATAAAATAGCTGAAGCGCAAATTCCATCAACATCATAATCCCCGTACACCACAATCAATTCATTATTTTTTATAGCCTTTTCAATCCGCTCATTTGCTCTGGTGATTCCTTTGATCTTTAAATCATTTTCAAAATCCGTCAGTTTTGGATGAAAAAAATTTTCTTTATCTTTTTCCGATTTAATCCCGCGGTTTAATAAAAGTTGTTTTTCTAAATCATCACTAGTTTGGGATAAAATCTTCCACTTCATACAGGCCCAATTGTATCACAGCCTACTAACAGGTAAAATTAAACTGATGCAAACTAATTTACCAAAAGAAGTAACAGAAGTTATTAATAAATTTACTAAAGCCGGATTTGAAATCTATATTGTCGGTGGGGCAGTACGTGATTTAATTTTAGGAAAAGAAGTTAAAGATTGGGATTTTACTACTGATGCTAAGCCAGAGGAAATGTTAAAGATTTTTCCAGAAGGATTTTATGATAATAAATTTGGAACGGTTGGCGTCAAAACAGGTTTGGGTATTTTTGAAGTTACTACAATGCGGAAAGAGGGCTTGTACAAAGATCACCGCCATCCAATTGGAGTTGGCTGGACAAATAAAATTGAGGAAGATTTGGCCCGCCGTGATTTTACAGTTAATGCCATTGCCGCATCTTTTAAATCCAATGAAATTGAATTAGTTGATCCCTACCAAGGACAAAAAGATATTGAAAATAAAATTATCCGTGCTGTAGGAGATCCTGGCAAACGATTTCAGGAAGATGCTCTTCGTTTAATGCGGGCAATTAGATTTGCTACACAACTTAATTTTTCAATTGAGGAAAAAACTGCCGCTGCAATTAAAAAAAACGCTGCTTTAATTAATACCATTGCTAAGGAAAGACTGCGAGATGAGCTATTTAAGATTTTAGCCTCGGAAAATGCCTATGAAGGAGTTTTAAAACTGCGGGAGCTTGGCCTTTTGCAGATTATTTTACCAGAAGTGGAGGCTTGTTTTGGCATTGTCCAACAAGGCCCTAAACATGACCGGGTTTATGATATTGGCGAACATTCATTGCTTGCTTTAAAATTTGCTCCTTCTACTGATCCACTAGTTAAGCTAGCAGCCCTATTACATGACGTGGGAAAAGTAAAAACCTTTGCTACGGATTCATCCGGCAATGTCACTTTTTATAATCATGATTTTATGGGAGGCAAAATTGTGCTGGATTTGGCTAAACGATTTAACTTATCTAAATTGCAAACTGATAAATTATATCGTTTAGTGCGCTGGCATATGTTTACAGTATCAGAAGATCAAACCGATTCAGCTATCAGAAGATTTATTAAAAATGTGGGCCTTCAAAATATCCAAGACATGATGGCTGTTCGTGTGGGTGACCGTTTAGGTGGTGGGACTACAACTGAAACCTCCTGGAGAATAGAAAAATTTAAGGAAAGAATCAGTGAAGTGTTAAAAAAACCATTTTCAATCTCTGATTTAAAAATAAACGGTCAAGATATTATGGAAACTTTAAAAATTAAACCAGGTAAACAAGTGGGAGAAATTTTACAAACTTTGTTTGAAGAAGTATTAGAGGATGCTTCCAAAAATACGCGGGAATATCTACTGAAAAAAATTAGTGACCCAGCTTTTCTTCCCACCAAACAAGTAAAGCAGTTGCATTAAAAATCGAAGAATAAGTTCCGGAAACAATTCCAATAAGCAGTGCTGCCACAAACCATCTAATAGTTTCACCACCAAATAACAGAAGAGCCAGTAAAACAAAAACCACAGTCAAGGAAGTATTTAAAGATCGCCCCAAAGTTTGCACTACTGATAAATTAGCCACTTCAATGAATTTACCATTGGTTTTTCTTAAATTTTCTCTAATCCTGTCAAAAACCACAATCGTATCGTGCACTGAAAAACCAATCACAGTTAAAAGAGCTGTCACAAATAAAGTATCAATTTCTACTCCAAAAAATTTTCCTAAAATGGCAAATATTCCAACCACCACTAAAATATCATGCAGCAGAGCCCCAATTGCCGCAATACCAAATCTCCAGGAAGAAGCCGGTTTGGGAATTTTCCGAAAAGAAAATGCAATATATAACACTATCACCACTGAGGAAATTAAAATGGCAATTAAAGTTTTCTGTTTTAATTCATTACCAATCAAAGGACCGACAAATTCCTGTCTTCTTTCTTCAACTTTTCCAAATTTCTGAGTTAAGCTGTTTTTTATTACGGTAATTTTAGCCTGATCAATTGGTTTGGTACGAATAATATACGTATTATCTCCTGAGGTTAAAAGCTGCCCGACCTGGGCGCCTTTGTCAGTAATTGTCTGTTTTAACTCCTCAACATTAATTGGTTTACTAAATTTATATTCAAGCAATGCGCCCCCTGTAAAATCAATTCCCAGTCGAAGACCCGAGGTAAATAGAAAATAAAGCCCGGGAATAATAATTAGTAAAGAAAATACTACATACCAGACTTTGTATCTCATTAGGTTCATGTTAATTTATGCGCCTCCTTAATATCATCATGCAACTCCTCTTTTAATTTTTTCGCCACTGTTTTAATTTTATCCTCAATTCCAGTGGCTTTTTCGTTTAAAAACTGCCAGATTTTGCCGTGATTTCCCTCGGTCATATGTTGCATAAATGCCCTTTTATCCTGATCTGATAGTTCTGATAAAATTGCATCCAATATCGTTTGGTGCAAATTAGCATCCAGAAGCTTCGCTAAATGTATTTTTTCCTCCTTTGATAAACCCATTTTATCAAGCTCAGTGATGATAGATTCTATTTCAATTAAATGTGAGTAAAAATATTTCATGATTTTGCAAGTATTTGACTGGCCTTGATCGGACCAAGTGGTACCTGATTATTTGGGTCATCAATAAAAAAGTATAACACTGCTCCTTTTCTGGGTCCTGTTGCCAAACCTAAAGAGTCCATTACCTCAGGTGAACCCCCCAAATGTTTTCCAGTAAACTCAGCTGGCCCAGCATCGGCAATTACTGCCACCACTGCCTGACCGGTTTGAGGATTAACCACCAGCATTTTACGATATTTAAAAAAATCTCGATACTCGGCAACATTTTCCGCAAAGCCAGGAGCTAAAAAAGTCTGAATAGCTAAATAATATTTTTCTCTTTGTTTGGCAGTCTCATCAAACTGAGCCTCGGAAGGTGCAAAATACCCCCAGGCTCCCAGTCCTGGTGCCATACCTGATGAACCATACTTTGCCCAATCAACTGTAGTGTCAGCATGAGCATAGATATTATCTCCTGGATAGCGCATTAAGTGCTGCTCACCTCCGATTAAACCATAATTTCGATTAAGTCTGATATTATTTACCTGAGCCGTAACTTTAAAACCAAAATCTTTGGATAAAAGCGCAGTTAAATCATTTTCCTGAGTAGCATCAAGGGGCATCACTTCAGTGGGAACTTTTTCCGTTAAAGCCTGCGCCAGTAAAACATTTTTGTCATAACTATTTAAGGCATCATCTTGACTGGCAAATAAATGACTTTGCAGCAAAGGAGTTTTTACCGGGCCAAGCAAAATTAATCCACCTAAAGAACCCACTGCCACTTGTTTTAAAACATCACCGTGTTTTTCCCAAAATTTATTTTCGGCAACTTTATGACGCGAACCCCATTTGTTTCGTAAATATTCAAACTGGGGATTTTGGCTTGTAAATTTCATCTAATTATTAACCTTAAAAAAGTTCTGGTCACCACATAGGCTGTAAACATTGACACCAATACTCCAATTGCTAAAGTTATCGCAAATCCTCTAACTAATGATTCCCCCATGCTATATAAAATAGCTGCTGTAATAAGGGAAGAAACATTGGAAGCCCAAATTGAAGACCAGGCTCTTTTAAATCCCAGTTCCAAGGCTTGAGTTTTGTTTTTTCCCCATCTTTTTTCTTCTTTCATTCTTTCAAAGATTAAAATATTTGCATCAACTGCCATTCCAATTGATAAAACAAAACCGGCGATGCCAGCCAAAGTCAGCGTAATCGGGGGCAGAACAAAGAAGCCGGTTTTGAAAATTGCCAAAATTATAATTGAATAAATAATCAAAGCCCCGTCTGCCACCAGGCCAAGTAATCCATAATATATGCCCATATAAATCATCACAATTAAAAGCCCGATGGTGCCAGCAATTAAACTGGCATTAATTGATTGCTGTCCCAGGGTTGGTCCAATCGAATGTTGTTCTAAGATTTTTACCGGGACTGGCAAAGCTCCGGCATTTAGCTGAATAGCCAGTTTCTTAGCCTCGTCGGTAGTAAATTGACCGGTAATCACTGCATTACCTCCGATAATTTCTTGTTGAACAACCGGTGGCGGCCAGGAAATTGGCTGATCATCCAAAAACATTCCCAAGGGCTTATTAACGTTTCTTTTGGTGATTTCGGCAAACTTTTTGGCACCCTCTGCTGTGAATTGGATGGAAACTTGGGCTCCTGAATTGGCTGCTCTGGAGCTTCCAAAAGTGACCTGGGCGCTTTTTAAATCAGCTCCGTTTAAACCAGTTGGTTTAAACATTGCCAAAAGAGCTACTGCTGACTGAGTTGCTTCGGCTGACGGAGAACCAACCATTTCCCTAAAATCCAACTGAGCAGTTTTACCAACTAAATTAGCTGCGGCCGAAGCATCTTTTAATCCTGGCAAGTCTACTAAAATTCGTCTTTGATCACCTACTTTGGAAGACTGCACTGTAGACTCTGAAACTCCAAATAGGTTAACCCTTCTTTCAATAACAGTTTTTACTGACTCCAAAGCGTTATCTCTACTTGCCGGGTCAATTTTATCCATCACTGTTTGCAAAACCAACTGAGTACCACCTTGTAAATCCAGTCCCAGTTTTAAAGGAAATTGCGGTTGAATTTTTTTGTTGAATAATTTAATAGCCGGAAGAGGTATATCAATAATTAAACAAATAAAAGTAATGATGACAATAAACCCAAGCGTTTTTCTTCCCATAACTTTTAAGCGTTAACCCCTTCTAGTAACTCATCTTCATCTCCTATAAGCATTACTTTTGGTTGCATTAGTACCTGTAAAATAAACGGATCTCTTCTTTTAACTCTAAATTTAAATTCTGGTTCATCCATAAATGAATAATTAATTTCTGATTCTTTTTTGGCTTGCTCATCAGCAATAATAGCCTGTAACTCCGGTAACACAATCGTTCCCACTACTAATAGGTCAACATTATCAGTATTGGATAAACCACCTTTTAAATATCTGGTAGAGATAAAAGCAAACTTTACTTTACCCAGTTTAGCTTTGGCTTTAATAAAATTCCCTCCCAGACCGGTTGTTTTAGCAACTAATGATAGTAATTCTTTGTAAAACAGGTAATCTTTTCGAAAACCATACAGCCTACGGTTAGCCCGCCATTCGGAAGTCACCATACCAAATTTTTCCATCCGAGCCAGCTCTCGTCTGACAGCATTAATTTCCTCAGACACCCGTCTGACAATCTCACGAACATGAAATAAACTATCACTTTGAGAAGAGAGAAAAAGTTGCAGTATTTTTACCCGGACTCTTGATACAAATAATTCTTCTAACACTGACACCTCCTTTCAGGCAGAGGTTAGTAGGTAACCTTGGATCCCTCCGGGACAGTTTGAATCCAAATTTGGCCTTTATCAAATTGTATTTCTAAGCCTTTAGAATCAACATATTTACTTCTTCCCAGTCTTGATGCTTTAATCCATTTGCCTTCTGTTACCCCGCCGTCTTGGAAAAATAATGCTTTACCAGTACCAATGGTTCCATAAAGCATATGGACATTACCGGGGTAACCGTCATTAGCATTAGCTTCTTTCTCAAACTGTACCACCACATTAGTCGGTGATAATTGTTGTTTGTTATCCAAATCTATATGAGAAGTCCCACCATTTTTTCTTTTATAAGTATTGGAAGTTTTGTCATAGTCCCATTCCACAGTATAGTCAGGCTGTGATTCCCAGAAGTTAACAGTAATTTTTGGTGCGGCACCTAAAGCGGCTGCTGGATCTCTAAATTTCCAGGAAATAAAGTTCGCATCCCATTTAATATTGGCAGAATCAGTTGCTTCCCAGCCTCTTTGTGCTCCTACTCCCCATAGTTTTTGAGTAGTGGAATACATGGTATGTTCTGTTGCAACTGGATGCCCCAGTCTTTCATAATCTCTCCAGTAAACCGGGAATCCAATACTAAATTGGTTTAGATCTTTAATTTTATAAGTAATGATTTGTCCCAATGCATCAGCCGGTCCAGGAGTGTTTGCTCCTCCAACGTGAGCATACAAAGCGTTATATTCTGATAACCAATCAATAAAGTAAGTTCTGGCAGAACGAACCGGACCCACTTGAATATCACTTAAGCTATTACAGTAAAACAAAGCCATAAAACGGGTAATTCCGCCTTCAGCCACTGCCTCATAAACTACATCTGCTGAAGATAAACCGGATTGAGGTCTGGCATCAATATGATTTTCAATCATGACAGCCAAAGGCCTTCTGGTATTCCAAGCTGTTTTAGCTTTTTCAGTATGCATTGAACCATTTAAAGGACAAACAGCGGTTTTTGGCTCACTGGGATTTTCACCACCGGTGTTCTCAGTTCCAGGTAAGGCAGTTGTCGAGGCTGTTTGAACTCCACCGCTTGGTTTGACTACTTTACTAAATAAAGAATAGGACAAACTGGCAGAACCGGCATAAACCACCACAGCTATTATAATTAGCGTTAAAACTTTTTGTAAATTATTTAAATTTGCGAATGCTTTTGTAATTTGTTTCATTTATAATTTAATGGCCATGGCCAAATCTATCACTTCTTTCTCTTCCTTTGACAACTGATACTTTCCCTCTTTACCTTTTACTACTGGTTTGGCAAAAATCCTGGTTCCTGACCTGGCATGAAGGCTATTTAAAACAAAACCATCACCTTCTTTATTTAATAGCGCCAAGACAAAACTTTGATCCCCACCTGTATCATCATACGGGTTAAACCGTAATAACTCAACCCTTTGGATATGCTTTAAACCCTGCTTTTCCAATCTAAGTAGTTGATCGGTTAATCCGCCTAAGTTTACTTTAAACTCAGCAACCTCTTCCAACACTTCTTCAAACTTTTTTCTAATATCTCTTTCTCCTGATTTTGGAAAAAGCGATTTTAAAAATCCTGTCTGCTGCCAAACCAAAAAACTTAATATCCCTAGCCAAAAGAAAACTGCTAATGCCAGCAGCCATACCCAATCCGAATACATATCTTACTCTTTAAATATAAAGGAAATAGGTAAACCTTGTCAACAACTATAATAACGCAGATTCATTTGGTGCTTGACAGGCGTAAGTTGGCTGTGCTAGGCTCAACTGAGCGTGGGATTTAACTTTCCACCCATTTAGTATGCCTATCCAGCAAACCAAAAGACAATCCGATTTGGAAAAAAGATTAAAACTTTTGCGTCAACAGGTCTATGGAAAACCAGAGGTAAAAGTAGAAAAAATAGGTTCTGTAAACTCTATACCAGCAACTATTAACTACCAATCAGTTACAACTGATTCATCAGATGTGGCATATCTGCGTCAAGATTTGTTGAAAATTCTATTACTCAGTGCTGCAGCTTTTGGAACTCAGTTTTTACTATTTGGTCTGACTAAAAATCATGTTTTGAATCTAAATTTTTTTTGAAAGGGGGTGAATCGTATCATGCAGATGTATTGCGTCAAATGTCGTCAAAAAAGAGATGCTGAAAACGTCCAACAAGTAACTATGAAGAATGGTAAAAAAGCTTCAAAAGGAACTTGTCCAGTTTGCGGCACTTCTATGTTTAAGATTGGTGGGTAAAAGTACCTAACGGTACTTTTACGGGAGAACTACAAACAAATACTCGTTCAGAGTATAACTTTAAATAGAAAGTTCTCCCCGGATGCCGAAATGGCATTTGGAAACACCATTCCGAAAGATCCCCAGCCAAAAATTTCATATTTAGGCGGGGATTTTTCGTGGCTTAGGATTCTTCTTTAGAGCGGTATTGCAAGGCCTCCGCAATATGTTCAGTTAAAATATTTTCCGACTCTGATAAATCAGCAATGGTCCGCGCTAATTTAAGCACCCGATGATATCCTCTAGCTGATAAATTAAGTGAAGAAATCGCCATTTTTAAAAGCTCCAACCCTTCTGATGTAACAGTACAATATTCCTTAATATCAGAATTAGTCATTTCCGAATTGGTTAAAATTCTACCTTTAAATCTGGTATTTTGTAATTTTCTGGCCTTAGTTACCCGCTCTCTAATTGCACTGGAGGCCTCAGTTGCCAAACCAGAAGATAGTTTTTCTACTTCCACTGCCGGCACATCCAGATAAATATCAATCCGATCAAGTAAGGGGCCGGAAATTTTTCGTTTATATTTGGCAATTTGTCCAGGCATACAACTACAATTTTTCTTTTTATCTCCTAAAAACCCACATGGACAGGGATTTTGTGCGGCAAATAACATAAACTGAGCCGGGAAGGTTAATGATCCGGCTGCCCGGGAAATTGTAATATGATGATCTTCCAAAGGTTGTCTTAAAGCTTCCAAGACATTTCTGGGAAATTCCGGTAACTCATCTAAAAACAGTACTCCCCTGTGAGACAGGGAAATTTCACCTGGTTTAACAGTATTTCCACCGCCCAAAAGTCCCACTGCTGAGGCACTATGGTGGGGTGCCCGAAATGGACGTTTATTAATTAAAGAAATATCAGAATCCAACAGTCCGGCAATAGAATAAATTTTAGTAATTTCAATTGCCTCATCAATAAATAAAGGCGGCAAAATGGAGGGAAAAGCCCGGGCCAGCATGGTCTTTCCAGCCCCTGGTGGACCTTTTAACAAAACATTGTGTGAACCAGCCGCGGCAATTTCTAAAACTCTTTTGGCTTGTTCCTGTCCTTTGATTTGGGAAAAATCATATTCAAAAAAAATATTTTCATCTAAGTCAATTTCTGCTTTTGGCTCTGGAGTCAGCTCAATTTGGCCAAGTAAATATTTAATCAAATCCTGTAAGCTGTTTAAACCAAAAACATCAATTCCTTCAATAATGCTGGCTTCTTTGGCATTAGGCAAAGGTACAAAAATTGCTTGAAAACCTTTTTCTTTAGCCATAATGGCCAAGGGTAAAATCCCATGAGTTTTGCGAAGAGAACCATCTAAAGATAGTTCCCCCACAAAAATACTTTTTTCAAGTAATCCTACTTTTGGTGTACCAATTTGGCCACTGGCAATTAATACTCCCAGGGCAATTGGCAAATCATATGCGGGGCCTTCTTTAGGTAAATCAGCCGGAGCTAAATTAACAGTAATTTTTTTGGCCGGAAAATCCACGTCACAATTTCGAATAGCAGAACGCACTCGGTCTTTACTCTCCTCCACTGCCCGGTCAGCTAAACCAACAATAGTAAATGAAGGAAGTCCTTTAGCCGCAATATCCACTTCACAAGTAACTACAGTTGCATCCAAACCAACATTGGCTCCCGATAAAATTTTGGCTAACATTTGATCAGGGTTTCATTATATAGTAAAATACATAGGCCTAGGAAGAAGGATGATTAGGTTCCATTTATGGGATCAGGAAAGTCCAGACAGCATAGAGCAGGGTGTCCTGGTGTGAATCAGGATCGGGTAACCGCAAGTTAGAGCAACAGTGACGAACCGAGGTCAAGCTCGGGTGAAACGGGCAATCCTC
>CAZFYQ010000011.1:0-34191 GCA_964523905.1 uncultured Gammaproteobacteria bacterium | reverse complement strand
AGTTAGAGCAACAGTGACGAACCGAGGTCAAGCTCGGGTGAAACGGGCAATCCTCCCCGCTGCAATCCTAGAACCGATTAGGCTGCTCGCCATTTAATCGAAATCAGGAGCATCAGATGAGGCGTAGCCTCTCTTACAGATAAATTATCATCGAGAAACAGAATCTGGCTTACTATTTTCCTAGGCACAAATTTATACTCTAACTTTTTCTAGAGGCGATCACTTCAGTGACAATAATTTGGATCACCACTGCCATTGGTACAGCCAGTAGTGCTCCACTAAATCCTAGCAGTCTTGACCCAACAGCAATCGCGAGAATTACTATTAAGGGATTTAACCCAACAGCTTTTTTCATAACTTGTGGCACAATTAAATGATTTTCCAGCTGTTGGATCACAAAAAACATCCCTGCTACTCCTAAACTTAAAAGAGGAGAAATAGTTAGTGCCAAAGCAATTGCCGGAATGGCTGAAATAATTGGTCCAATCACCGGTACTACTTCCATGACACCTGCAACCATTGCCAATGGCAAAGCATAAGGAATATTTAAAGCCCACAAACCTAGGTATGAGAGTATACCAATAGCTAAACTTAAAAATAGCTGTCCTCTTAGCCAAGCCCCTAATTTTTCTTCAATTTCCACAATTGATCTTCTGGCCCGGCTTTCCTTTGCTAAAAATAAAATACCGATATGACTTTCCAAATTATCTTTTTCCAAAAGCAGGTAAAAAGTTAACACCATTACAAAAATAATCGTCAGGAAATTATCAAAAATCGTCAGAGTTAGTGAAAACAAATTATGAGAAAGATTGGTTAACTCTGATTGAAAAACGGATTTATCTAAATTGGTATTATTAAAAAATTGAGAAATAAGTATGGGCAAACTAACAATTAATTTATTACTTTCCTCTATTAACGGTGGCATTACCGTAATAAAAAATCCCGCAACAACCGCTATTATAATAATGTAGGCAATTGCAATACTTAAGGCTCTGGGAACTTTAAATCTGGTAAAAAATTTAACTAAGGGAGCCAAAGCTGACATTAAAATTACCGCCACAAATAAAATTAGTATCAAACCTCTAATTAGATAAATTATCCAAAGCGATAAAATTAAAACAATAATAAAAACAACGGTCCTATGAGATATATCAACCTTATGCGACATTTCCCGAATCATACCAAATAGCTACCAACTTTTCCAATGCCTGAGGAAAATTTTGATCTGTAATATCAAACCAATTTACATTTTGTTCTTTTTTAAACCAGGTCAGTTGTCGTCTAACATATCCATGAATTTTAAACTGCAACTGCTTAATTAATTCTTCTTTGCTATTAATACTATTTTCTAAATAATCTGCTAACACTCCATATTCCAATCCCAGCTGTCTCATTCTTTTGAGCGATAGACCCTTACTATGTAACTCTATCACCTCTTCCACCATGCCCTGGTTTATTCTACTAACCACACTCTCATCCACTCTCTTATACAAAACATCTCTCGATGCCATTAATCCAATCCGTAGTACGTCATTGCGAGCGAAGCGAAGCAATCTACTGAGTGAAAGAGATTGCTTCGTCGTCCTTTGGACTCCTCGCAATGACGAGGTAGATATCTCTATGGCCCTAATTAACCTTCGAGGATTTTCTCGGTCTGAGTCGTTCATCTTTTTCCATTTATCAGCATTAACCTGTCTTAGCTTATCTTGTAATTGTTCTTTTGATAGTTTCTCCAGCTGTTTTCTTAAAACCGGATTTATTGGTACTTCTAAATTAGACAAACCTTCCAGTAAAGCTTTTAAGTATAAACCAGTTCCGCCAACAACAATTGGCAACTTCCCTCTGTTTTGTATATCTTCGATTGCAATTTCTGCCGCTTTAACATAATCAGCTACAGTATATTGCTTTCTAAAGCTCACCACATCAAAAAGCCAAACATGAATATTTTCCAGTTTTGATTTATCTCCGTTGGGATATTTACCTGTTCCAATATCTAAACCTTTATACACCTGACGCGAATCACAGGAAACGATTTCTCCATTAAATTGCTTAGCCAGTTTTATAGCCAAGTCGGTTTTACCAGTCGCAGTTGGTCCTAAAATAACTAACAGTTTTTTCATTACGCAGGCATGATACAATATTTTAATGCGCATTGCGATTTTAGGTGGGGGATTTACCGGTCTATCTGCTGCCTATCGACTACTACAAAAAGGTCATCAGGTAACGATTTTTGAAAGAGAATCTACAGTTGGGGGACTGGCAATTGGATTTAAAAAACCTAATTGGGACTGGAGCTTGGAAAAAGCTTACCATCATTGGTTCACTAATGATGGTGCTGTTTTAAATTTAGCCAAAGAGATAAATTTTCCAGTGGTTATCAAACGCCCCAGTACTGATATTTTTACTCACGGTAAACAAATTCCTTTTGATTCTGCAATGTCTGTTTTAACTTTTCCTTATTTAAATATTGCCGATAAATTAAGATTGGGATTTTCAGTACTTTATTTAAAGATGATTAATAATTACCAAAGTTTCAAAAATCAAAAAGCGTACGACTGGATTAAGAAAAACATGGGTCAAAAATCAATGGATTTAATCTGGGATCCTTTATTTACGGGCAAGTTTGGCAAATATAAAAATAGTATTGCCCTAACCTGGTTTTGGGCCAGAATTAAAAAAAGAACCCCCTCCCTTGCCTATCCCAAAGGTGGCTTCCAAGAATTTGCCGATTATTTGGCAAACAAGATTAAAAAAAGTGGTGGGGAAATTCATTTAAATACCACTGTTAGTGACTTAGAATCGCTTAGTACAGAGTTTGATAAAATCCTGGTTACTCTACCTTCTCCGATTTTTGCCAGACTTAGTCCTAAACTACCGAAGGATTACGTCAAGAGAATTACATCAATTGATCATTTACATGCACAGGTGTTAATACTTATTTTAAAAAAGCCTTTCATGGATAAAACCTACTGGTTAAATATCACTGATAAGACTTTTCCTTTTTTAGTACTGGCAGAGCACACTAATTTTATGGATTCAAAAAATTATGGCGGAGATCATATTTTATACATTGGAAATTACTTACCTTTGGACCATCCTTATTTAAAAATGGATGCTAGGCAGTTATTAAATACTTTTGATCCTTTCTTAAAAAGAATTAATCCCAATTATAAAAGATCACTTAAAGATTACCAATCATTTATCGGCCCCTTTGCCCAGCCAATTGTCACTGTTGATTACGCCAAGTTAATTCCGCAGTTTAAAACTCCTTTGCCAAATGTTTATTTGGCTAATTTGGATATGGTCTATCCCTGGGACCGGGGGACTAATTATGCAGTGGAAATGGGGGAGACCGTTGCCAAAATGATGACCCAAGATGAAACTTAAGCTGCCTAAAACTTATCTAATCCTTCTGGCAATTATTTTGATAGGAGGCTTTTTCCGATTTTATAAATTAGATTGGGGAAGCGGATTATTTACTCATCCGGATGAGTATCATATTGTCGGAGCAGTTGATCAGCTCTCTTTTCCCACGCAAATGAATCCCCATTTTTTTAACTACGGTACAGTAGTTATTTACTTAATCTACTTTACTAAAATCGGTCTTAACTTTCTGTTAACTATTACCAATTATCCATTAATCCTTAATACATTTTTAATTGGCCGCTTTTATTCTGCTTTATTTTCTACTATTACAATTTGGCTGGTATATAAAATCTGTTGTCTGTTGTTTGAAAAAAAATGGGCCTTGCTAGCAGCTTTTTTAACCGCTTTGACCCCAGGGCTAATTCAACAAGCTCACTTTGCTACCCCGGAAAGTTTACTAACATGTTTTATCATGGCCGCAGTTTTTTTCTTAATCAAATTTGTCCAGTTTGAAAAGTTTGACGATTTGTTTGCAGCCTCTGCTAATTTGGCATTGGCACTAGGGGTAAAAATTGTTGGCCTATTAATTGCACCTGTATTGATTCTCGGAATCATTATCAAGTTTTGGCGAAAACCAAAAAGAATTTTACTGCTTTTGTCTTTTGTTTTTATAAATACTTTAGCTATTTTTTATTTAGTAGCACCATTTGTTTTTTTAGATTTTAAAGCCTGGCAGGATTCAACTACTTATGAAGGTAGTTTGGCTACTGGACAAACTCTGGTTTTTTATACCAGACAATTTATAAATACCATACCGGTAATTTTTCAACTGGAAAAGATTCTTCCGTTTACACTGGGTCCAATTTTAGAAATTTTGGGATTAGTAGGTTTTGTCATGATGGTAGTTTCCATAGCTAAAAAGTTTAATTTAAAAAGGTTTTTATTAAGCAGTGCCTTTTTACTGCTATTTGTTGCTAATGGACTACTCTTTGCCAAATGGACCCGCTTTATCGCACCAACCTTACCGTTTTTCTCTATTTTTGCAGTTTTTTTGCTGGCTAAAATTAAAACTTTTAATAAATCCGTTTACCAAATTCTGCTGATTTTATTAGTCAGCACCACACTGATTTGGTCTTTGGCTTTTTTCTCAATTTATCTAAAACCAGATGTACGGATAACGGCATCTAGCTGGCTGGCGGACAATACTGACCCTTCTGCCACTTTTTTGTTGGAAGGTGGAAATATGATTGATATTCCTTTATACAACGTGCGCAAAACTTCCATTGATTTTTATAGTATGGATGAAAACCCCGTAACCAGGGAACAAATTGTAGATGGTCTTCTAACTTCTGATTATTTTATTATCGAAAGCCGTCGGGTATTTATGAATCATTTACGCTTGCCTATTCTATATCCTAAAACATATCGTTTTTATACTGCCTTACTATCCGGTTCATTAGGATTTGAGCCAATCAAAGAGTTTCATTCATTCCCCTCCTTATCATATTTAGGCATAAATTTGGAATTTCCTGATGAAGACTTGGCTGAGGAAACATGGAGTGTCTTTGATCACCCAGTGATTAGAATTTTTAAAAAGCAGCAAAATTTAACTAGGGAGGATTATGAAAAGATTGTTGAACAATAAGAAAATTATCATAATGCTTACAGTAATTATTATTGTAGGAACTTACCTTAGACTTGTTAATCTAAATTGGGATCAGGGTTTTTATTTACATCCAGATGAAAGACTATATGTAAATTCATCAAATATTACACTCCCAGAATCATTTGACGAATTCTTATCGCCAAATTCATCTTTAAATCCCAAGATGTTTTATTATGGTGCTTTCCCGCTCTATCTTTATAAATTTTTTCAAACCACTATTGTCCCATCCTTTAGCTTTTTAATTGCTAGTCGTTTATTTTCATCGTTGATCAGTGTATTTACAATTTCAATTATTTTTTTTATAGGAAAGGAGCTTTTCTCAAAAAAGGTCGGATTAATTGCCGCATTTATTTTTACATTTTCTGTTGGAAGTATTCAATATGCTCACTTTAATACTACGGAAAGCATATTAATATTTCTGCTTTCTGTAATAATTCTTCTTTCCATTATAGTTGTCAAAAAAGAGGCTTATTGGCTGTTTATACCTTTGGGAATTTTAACTGGGTTATCATTTGCCACAAAGATTACCGGTATTACATTTATTTTCTTCCCTTTTCTCTCTTTTACAATTTTACTATTCACAAGGAAAAAAATCGTCACCTTAATTACCTGGCTAATAATTTTTTTTATTCTAGTCGCTATTTCCGGATTTTTGGGCGCTCCTTATCAGCTAATTGATTATACCCAGTTTAGAACTGAGCAAGATTATATGCAAGGAGTTATTCTTGGCACAAATAAACCTCCTTTTACCATCATTTACGAAGGCTCTATACCTTATCTTTATCAACTTACTCAAATACTACCTTTTATATTTGGATTTATTTCCCTGCCACTTGCATTAGTCGGTTTCTTCCTCATGGCAAAAAGGCTTTTTATAAAGAGAGATTATCTTTTACTTTTCATTCTGGTTTATCCAATTTTCTACTTTCTTTGGTCAGGCCTTTGGTACGCTAAATTTGCCAGATATTCAGTATTACTTTTACCTTTCCTATCAATCTGGGCAGCTTTTATTCTGCAACGATTCAAAAAGACCCTACTTTTTCTTTTCCTGATATTAATAGCTATTAACGGTGTACTCTTTTTAAGAATTTATCTTAATACTAATACTAGAATATCAGCCTCCCAATGGATTTATGAAAACGTTGAAAATGGCGCTACTTTGGCTGGTGAACATTGGGATGATAATTTACCACTACCAGTATCCAGTGCAAAAAATTTTAATCTCAAACAACTGACAGTATATGACCCTGAGACTCCAGAAAAAATCGTTAAGCTTTCTGAGGATTTATCAGAAAGTGATTACTTTATTATTTCTAGCAGGAGGGTTTACTTTTCGATTTTACAAAATGCTGATGAATATCCTAAAACGTCTAATTTTTATAAACAGCTTTTCTCCGGAAATTTAGGGTTTGACCTAGTTAATAAATTTACTAATTATCCTTTTTATTTTAGTGATGATTTTGCCGATGAAAGTTTCCAAAGCTATGATCACCCACCTGTTTATATATTTAAAAATGCCAAAAAACTACCCTCTCAGGAAATAAATGACCTAATTAATCAATGATTACTCAACTTCTAATTTGTAACATTGATTTATATATAAGAGAAATCATAGAATAATTCGACACCCACACATATGAATAAAAACAAACAAGCAATTATTGAGCATACTATCTCTCTTTATTCAGGTACTGGATGGAAAAGGGTATTTGCCAAAGGACGCTTTTGGTATGCACCCTACATAGAGGTCGAACAATTACTTCCTAAAGGAGGTAAGATAATTGACTTGGGTTGCGGAGAAGGAGTTTTAACCAACTATTTAGGTCTATCCTCACCAGATCGTGAAGTCTTAGGTATTGATGTCGACCAAAATAGAATAAAACAAGCAAATCATGGTGTAAAAAATGTTTCTTTTACGTCAGCTGATATCACTAAATTTAAAATTCCTCCCTGTGACGGAATTGTCATTTTTCAAGTGCTTCATCATTTGCATTCAGCTAAAGAACAGGAAGAAATTATTCAGCATTGCGTTAAGAATTTAAAAAAAAATGGCAAGTTGATTATTGTAGAAATTTATGTTGGACTCTCCCTTAATTATTTCTTAACCTGGATAGCAGATCATTTATTGGTAGCATGGTTTTTCGAAAAAAGACTTTATAGTCCGATTCTCTTTAGAAAATTGGCAGATTGGAAAAAAGTAATCGAATCTCATGATTTATCGTATAAAGTCATTAATCCCAATAGTATCACCAAACCTTTTTCTAATACCATCCTGGAGTGCACAAAAAAATGAATATTGGTTTTGATCTTGATGGAATTTTTATTGATCGGCCACCTTTTGTTCCAAGGTGGTTAATTGAATGGCTTTATAGAGGCCCACAAAATCACGAGCCAAAATATAGATTTCCTTCTACCAAAATTGAGCAATCTATCAGAAAACTTAGCCATTATTCACTACTTAGACCAAAAATTTCTCAAAATATTGAGTTTTTAGAACAGTTCTGCAAAGACAAAAAAAATAACCTCTTTTTGATCACCAGTAGATACCACTTTTTGGAAAATGAAACCTTAAATATCTTAAAAAAATACAATGTTGATAAATGCTTTTCTAAAATGTACCTAAACGATAAAAACGAGCAGCCTCATTTATTTAAAAGCAGAATAATCGGCAAACTTAATCTCAGTATCTTTGTCGATGATGATTTAAAATTATTACTTTATCTGCAAAAAGATTATCCTAAATTAAAATTGCTTTGGTATAATCAAAAAAGCACAAGTAACCTTCCTCCGGGAATTATACAGATTAAAAATTTAAAAGAAGTTTATAATTACATTAAATGACTGTACTTGATATAAGCTATGTTCTTAACTGGTGGTTACTGCTGGCCTTCATTGGTTTTATATTTTTACCTTTAACTGTACTTGTCTTTCCAAAATTTTTTGACAAGGGTTATATTTTTTCAAAAGTGATTGGGTTAGTTTTAATCACTTTTTCCAGCTGGTTTCTGGGCAGTATCAAAATTCTGCCATTTAATATTTACAGTTTAGTTTTTATTTTGGGAGCATTTTTAATTGGAAATTTTTACCTAGGATCTAAAACCAATTTCTCAAAAACCATAAATAAATACTGGTCAATGATGGCATTTGAAGAGCTATTATTTTTAGCTGGATTCATTTTTTGGAGTTTTGTTAAAGCCCACGAGCCCTCAATTCATGGATTGGAAAAATTCATGGACTTTGGTTTTATCAATTCAATTTTGCAAACTACTTATTTTCCTCCCAAAGATATTTGGTTAACGCCCGGTAGTATTAACTATTATTATTTTGGTCATATTATTGTGGCAATTCTAACCAAACTGTCCTTTTTGGATTCGACAATTACTTTTAATCTAATGGTGGCTTTTTTATTCGCTATTACTTTAACTTTATCTTTTTCAATCGGAGGAAACTTAGTTTATTTATCCAGTGAAAAACCAAAACAGTTGTCAGTATTTCTAATTGGACTAATAGCCGCTTTTTTAGTCACCTTAGGAGGTAATCTCCATACTATCTATGTTTTTTTCCAAAATTACGATGTCAACAACCCAGTTCCTTTTTGGCAATTAAAACCAGCACTTAATACCACCGGATACTGGTATCCTAATGCCACCCGCTTTGTTCCTTATACTATTCATGAATTCCCCATTTATTCATTTGTGGTCTCAGACTTACATGGGCATGTCCTTGATATTCCAATTGTTTTATTAACTATTGCTCTTTTAATTACTTTTTATTTTAAAGGCAAAAACTTAACTGATAAAACTACCCTAATTTACTCAGCTGGCATTGGTTGCTTAATCGGTATCATGCTAATGACCAATATATTAGATGGCCCAATTTATGTACTGGCTTTTTCAATTCTAATGCTTATTAAAAACCGCCGCTTTTTCCTCAAGGGTCTTTTCATTTGTCTACTTATGGCAGTTATTTTATCACTACCTTTTTGGGTTAGTTTTAAGCCTTTTGGCTCTGGTATTGGCGTACTTTGTGCACCTACTGCTTTAACCAATATTGGTAAGATAGGCCCGCTACTTTTTGAAAAAGACCACTGCGCCCATTCACCTTTATGGATGCTTTTGATACTGTATGGCTTTCCATATTTTATCGCCTTAGGCTTTTTAATTAAACTTAAGAATTCTTTTACCTACACTGACCGGTTAATTTTACTTTTACTGGGATTTTCAACCATCCTTTTGATAATACCGGAGCTAGTCTACATTAAGGATATTTATCCGCTCCATTACCGAGCTAATACGGTTTTTAAGTTTCATTTTCAGGCCTTTATTATCCTCGGATTAATTTGTAGCTACATGCTTTACAAAATCTTTCAAGACTTTAAATTATCACGATTTAATTTACTTTTTATGCCTGTACTATATCTTTTATCAATACTAGTCATTATTTATCCTTATTTTGCTATCAAAGGATATTACGGAGATTTAAAAAATTACCAAAGTTTAAATGGGATAAGTTACTTAAGCCCACTTTATCCTAGTGATACTGATGCAATTGCCTGGATTAGAAAAAATATTTCTGGCCAGCCAACTATATTAGAAGCTAACGGAGATTCTTATACTGACTTTGCCCGGGTTTCGGCCAACACCGGCCTTCCCACAGTACTTGGCTGGTATGTCCATGAATGGCTTTGGCGGGGTAATACTGATGAAGAGAATAAAAGAATTACTGATATACAAACAATTTATCAGTCCCCTGACTTAGCTACTACTAAGCAGCTACTTAATAAGTATCATATAACTCTTGTGTTTATTGGAACCCTGGAGCAGCAAAAATTTCTAAATCTTAATCAGGATAAATTTAACTCACTGGGTAAAATAATCTTTCAAGAAGGAAATACAAAAATATTTAGGCTAAATTAATAACTAGACTGAGTTGGGCTGGAATTATATCCTCCGGTGCCAGTTGCGCCATAGCCACCTTTATTTGCAAACACAAAGTAGTAGATTAAAAAGTAAATAATCCCACCAACGACAGCGTAAATTAGAATCCACTGCCACATTGGTCTTTTACCGTAATAACTTGCTTTATCTTCAGCCATACTTTAAGTAAATCAATAATCTGAGATGGTGTCAATAGAGGAAATTACTTAATGAGCCTCTTGATGGTCTTACCCGCAGTAAAACCCGGAGTTTTTTTGGTGGGAATTTGAATAGTTTCACCAGTTTGTGGATTACGGCCACGCCTGGCAGCTCTGGACCTAATCAAAAAGGTTCCAAATCCGGTGATCACTACTTTTTCTCCTCTAACCAGGGAGTCTCTAATTAAATCAAAAGTAGAATCAACCGCATCCCTAGATCCTCTTTTGGTTAAATTGGCTTTTTTAGCCACTTTTTCAATTAATTCATTTTTTGTCATCTTGAGAGATAAGTTAGCAGAAGTTTTTGCTTTTGGCAAGGCCCCAATCTACTGTGGAGTAGTCATGGTTGATTCCGAAACCCTGGTTTCCCTAACCGCAGTGATTTTGACAGCTCCCGGCACCATTACTTCTTTAGAAATTCTAACAGCTATATCGTGAACTAGCTTTGGCATTTCATCATCAGAGATTTTTTCTGGAATGACAATCACCCGTACTTCTCGACCGGCTTGGAGTGCAAAAGCTTTTTCTACTTGCTCAAAGGAAGTGGCAATTTTTTCAATATCAGTCATTCGCTTGATGTAATCCTGAACATTTTCATGTCTGGCACCGGGACGACCACCGGAGATACTATCAGCAATGGAAACTAAAATGGACTCCACAGAAGAAAAAGGTTCATCTTCGTGATGCTGGGCAATACAATCAATTACTGCTTGCGGCAAATTAAACTTTTTAGCAATCGCCACCCCTTTATCAACATGAGTTCCTTCATCACCTTCGGTGATAATTTTTCCAATATCATGCAGCAGTCCCCCCACTCTAACCACATTCACATCAGCGCCAATCATTTTGGCCAGTTCTACAGCTATTTGAGATACTTCCTGACTATGAACAATTAAATTTTGTCCAAAAGAATAGCGGTATTTAAATCTTCCAAGTAACGCCACTAGTTCAATTGGTAAATTATATACACCAACATCGGACACCAGTTTTTCTCCGGCTTGTAACATTAATTTTTCAATATCTTCTTTGGTTTTATCAACAATTTCTTCAATTCTTTGTGGTTGAATCCTACCATCAGCAATTAACCGCTCCAAAGAAATTTTGGCAATCTCACGCCTGACCGGATCAAAGGAGGAAATAATTAAACTATCAGGAATTTCATCATCCATTACCACATCAACACCAGTAGCTTGTTCAAAAGTCCTCACATTTCTACCTTCTTTACCGATAATTTTTCCTTTTAAATCCTCATCTGCTAATTTAATTCTGGAAGTAGTAAATTCGGTAATTACATCAGTAACTCCGTGTCGCATAGCATCAGCCAAAATGTCTTTAGCTTTTTCATCTGCTTGCAGTTTAATTTCATCTTCTGCTTCTTTGACTTTTTTGGAGATCTCAGAAGCTAACTGCTTATCTAATTGCTCCAGTAGAATTTTTTTTGCTTCCTCACGAGGCATATCAGAGGTTTTCTCCAGCTTTTCCAGTAAGTCTTTGCGGATTTTTTCAAGAGAATCTAACTTTTCATCAACCAGTTTTTGTTTTTCGCTGATTTGGCGTTCGCGTTCTTCCAAAACTCCCTCGCGTTTAGCCAGTTCTGCAACATTGGTGTTAGAAGTAGGCACTACTGGATCGGGCTGCGTGGAAAAACCACTTGATTGCGGCTTAGGAGAGAATGATCTTTGCATATAAATTCACTTTCATTAGATTAATTATAGTCTTTTTTGATCATTTTTTCAATCACGTCCTTAACAACATCATATTCAAAACCTCTTCGCATTAAAAAATCTGTAGCTTTTTTCTTTTTTTCCAAATAGGGAAGTGTTTGCCAAATCCTAAGCTTTTTTTCTAATAGTGCGGATGCAACATCAAATCCATTCTCTTTACTTAAACTTTCTGACTGGTTTAATACTTCTTCAATTATTTTACGATCAATTCCTTTTTGAAATAACTCCTGCTTAATTAACTGCTTACCTTTTTTTCTACTTCTAGACTCTGTCCAAGCTCTAGCAAATGCAACATCATTTATTAAATCTTTTTTCTTTAATTTATCAATCAACTGGTTAATCACTACTTCACCAATTTCTTCTTTTCCTTTTGTCTTTCTTTTAAAAGAAAGATTTTTTAAATAGTCCCTGACTTCTTTTTCACTTCGAAGACGTACATTAAAAAGCCCATACATTCTTTCCATTAGCTTACCGATTTCCACTTCAAAAAGTAGCTTTTCTAAATCTGCTGGATTAATTTCCTTACCACTTATTAAGCGCTGCTCGACAACCACATCCTCATCTGCACCAAAGGCAAACTGCCCATCAAGATAAATATTAAATCGGTGAGGTGATTTTTTTTGCGGCTCTACTGAGGTAACCTTCGGCATTACACAGTCTCTTGAACTTGCGTTTCTTCTTCCTGACCTACGACAATTTTTTCTTTACCGTCTTTGGGCTTTCCCCACAGGTCTCTAACTTCTTTTTCCAAAGCTAAGGCTTCTTTTTTGTTATCTTTAAGGTAAGCACTAGCAGCTTGCCTGCCCTGGCCTAACAATTTTTCACCCCATTTAATAAAAGCTCCGGATTTAGTTAAAATGCCCAGTTCAATTCCAATGTCTAACAGCTCCCCTTCATGAGAAATACCATTAATATCCATATCAAATTCGGCAATCCGAAATGGGGGAGCCACTTTATTTTTAACTACCTTAACCCGATGCCTTGAACCAACTACTAAATCTCCGTCTTTAATATTTTCAATTTTTCTAATATCTAATCTAATTGATGCATAAAACTTTAAGGCCAACCCACCAGGTGTAGTTTCCGGATTACCAAACATTACACCGATTTTTTGACGAAGTTGGTTTGTAAAAATCACAATAGTATTTGTATTCGCAACAGCTCCGGTTAATTTACGGAGTGCCTGGGACATTAACCTCGCTTGCATACCCATTACTGAATCTCCCATTTCTCCTTCTATCTCAGCTCTTGGCACTAAAGCAGCTACTGAATCAATTACCAGTACATCAATTCCACCAGAACGGATTAAACTTTCGGCAATTTCTAAAGCTTGTTCTCCAGTATCTGGTTGAGAAATTAACAGTTCATCTAAATTAACCCCTATTTTTTGAGCTCTTTGTGGGTCTAAGGCATGTTCGGCATCAATAAAAGCCGCCACTCCGCCTTTTTTCTGGGCTTCGGCAATAACATGCAAAGTGATGGTGGTTTTTCCACCGGCTTCTGGCCCATAGATTTCAATAATCCGACCTTTTGGTAATCCGCCAACACCTAAAGCTAAGTCTAGAGCAATTGAACCGGTAGGAATAATTTCTGTGGCAAACTTTTCTGTTCGCTCACCCATACGCATAATTGCGCCTTCACCATAATCCTTATGAATTTGAGCCAAGGCGGCTGTTACTGCTGCTTTTCTTGCATCACCATTATTTGAAGACATATTATTAATATAACCAAAGCTTTACCAAAGGTCAATCCCCCAAAATAAACCTAATTTATCAAAAGTCGGGGATGAGAGAATTGAACTCTCTACTTCTCGGACCCCATCCGAGCGGTCTACCGATGACCTAATCCCCGCAATCTGTTGTATTTTATCATCACTACTAGTAGGATACTACGTATGAAATTAATCTCTTTAAATACCTGGGGCGGCAAATTATTTGAACCTCTAATAGAGTTTATTAAAGAAAACGCTAGTGATACAGATATTTTCTGCTTTCAGGAAGTATTTAGCACCACTTCCAATCATCAGACTGAAATGGGTTTCAGACTAAATTTATACCAAAAATTGCAAAAAATACTCCCCAATCACAATAGCTTTTTTGATCCTTGTCTGGATAACTATATTGCCGGTAGTTTTCAGAAAAATTTAGTAGATTTTAATCTATCCTGGGGACAAGTCACCTTTGTTTCCAAGCAATTTACAGTCGCTTCACAAGGGGATTTCTTTGTCTATGGTAGTAAGGATAGCTTTAATCCCGAATATGAAAATACTGTACCCCGGAATGTACAATTCTTAAGCTTTGTAACAGCAGGGGAAAGATATACTGTTTGCAATTTACATGGCATTTGGGTGAGGGGCCCAAAGATTGATATTCCAGCTAGAATTAAACAATCAGAAAGGATTAAGACATTTTTAGACCAACAAAAAGGAGAAAGGATTTTGGTAGGAGATTTTAATTTGGATATGAATACTCAAAGTATCAGAATATTAGAAGAAAATTTAGTAAATTTAGTTAAGGAATATAAAATTCCCACTACCCGGTCCAAACATTATGATAAAACTGATGATAAATTTGCTGATTACACTTTTGTTAGCAACGATGTTAAGGTCAAAAGTTTTAAAGTACCGGAAATTGAAATCTCTGACCATCTTCCAATGATTCTTGAATTCTCATGAGAAAACATTTCAACATTAAGGTGTATGGAAAAGTTCAGGGCGTATTTTTTCGGGCTGGTGCCAAAGAGATTGCTGATAAATTGAATATTTCTGGTTTTGCCAGAAATGAACCCGATGGTACAGTTTATATTGAAGCAGAAGGCGAAGAAAAAGATTTGAATAAATTCCTACAGTGGTGCAAAAATGGTCCGGAAGCAGCGACAGTTGATAACATAGAAAAAACTCAGGGTCCTTTAAAGAACTTTACAGAATTTACAGCAATGGGATAATATCCTATCTATTTCCACTGTTTCTAATTCTTTCCGGTAAACGCTCATGCCATAAATGTCTGGATTCTTGGATAGATCCACTACCTTCTAGGGCTTTGTAAGTAGGACTTTTTCTTAATACATCAAAAAAAGCGGATTTTTTCTGCTCTCTTTCCAGGATATCTGGTTTAGCTGGAGGGGAATAAGTATATGTTTCATTATAATGAGCCATTACTTCCCTTTCACCAGCTACATTTTCTAAGAAGTCTTTAATTGCACTTTCCGGAAATGAGAAAATTTTTCCCATTACAGCATCCTGGTTATATCCGGTTACTATCGACCTCGCAAGATAGTCGTCAATTTCATCTGAGGAATGATAGGGTGGAACCATGGTGCTATTTTCAGTCTCATGTTCCAGCGTAGTTGGATTATAGATAAACCCCATTCTTCTAGAATAGCTGCTGGAATCAACCATTACTGGCGGGCTAACTCGTACCCCAAAACTCTTTAAACCTTCCTTAAATTCTTCAAATTCCGATTCTTGAAAGGTATCTTCCAAAAAAGAATAATTCGTTCCTGCTTTTAAGCCTTTTAATACCATTAAAACATCAGGATGTAGTACTAAGTGTTTAATACCTATAGGTAATCTATCACAAACGGCTACTACTTTCTGGATAAATTCCTCGATTGGGCCTAATTCTTCACTACTATTTTGCTCTAATGGAGATTCTTCTGTCATATTATTAGGAAAGGGTGGTAATTGGTCTTGACTGCAAAATCCAAATTTTATTTTCCTGATCAATTGCCCATTCAATATCCTGCGGATTACCATAATGTTCCTCAATCTTTTTCCCTAATTCGGATAGTTTAATAATAATTTCATCAGACACTGAGGGCTCGTCTATTCTTTGTACATCCTTGGCAATTATTTCCATGTTAGATTTATTAATAATGAAATTGTCTGGTGTTATCTCTCCCTGCACTAACGATTCGCCCAGTCCTAATACTGATTCGATCATTATTTCATTTGGGTCAGCACTCACAGGATTCACAGTAAACATCACTCCAGCGGATTTAGCATTAACCATCCTCTGCACTACAACTGCAACCTGTAACTGATCTTCAGATAGATTTTGATCTTTAATGTAGGCTTTGACTCTTTCTGAATTAATAGACTCCCAACATTTTTTTATACTGTCAATTAGATTTTTTTTTGTAACATTAAGATAAGTTTCTAACTGTCCGGCCCAAGATGCAGATGATGAATCTTCGGCAACTGCAGACGACCTAACTGAAACTTTTTCGGAATCTAGATCTTCGAAAGCCTGAAAAATTTCATCTTCTTTAATTTCATTTTTTGCATCTGTGGTAATCACAAATCCAGGCGGAACTGCAAAACCCGCATTAGTTAGTTCTCCCAAGGAAGCACCTTTACCGCCGACTAAACCTCTATCTTCTTTTGTAATTTCTTGAAAAGCTTTTATGTACATTAGTTTATTTTCTTAACTGTTCCATTACTTGCATCAAGTTCTACTATATCTCCGGTTTCTAATATTTCCGTGGCATTCTTAGTCCCAACTATACATGGTATCCCAAGTTCTCTAGAGATGATTGCAGCATGTGAAGTGATACCTCCAAGATTTGTAATTAAGCCAGCTGATCTTTTAACCGCACCCATAAAATCAGGTGAGGTCATAAAAGTTACTAATATTTCACCATCTTGCAAAAGATCATTTTCGCTGGCATTTAGAAGGATTCTCACCTTTCCAGTTACTTTTCCCTTTGAGGCGCAGTTTCCTTTGATCATTTGTGATTTATTACTTTCTACAGCAAATTTTTTCTCCCATTCCAAAGAATCTTTTTTGTCCAAAATATCAGCTTTTTTCGCTCCTTCTTTCCAAACTATGCAGCAGTTTTCCCTTCTTTTTTTAATAAAATCTGCTGATATTTTTCCTTTTAAAATATCTTCCAGTTCCCAGGGAAAAGTATCTCTTAAAACATCTAGGCCAATATGAGATCGCAGCCCAACTGCTGTTAGGATTTTTTCTAAAAAATGCAAATAGATTAAGATATTTGTCTTTCGCTCATCCTGATAACTGGTAAAAATTTTTAATAACTGTATTAATCTTTTTGCATCTGCAGTTAAATTTGAAATCTCTGATTTTGGAGATATTCTAGCTGGTTTAAGATGATTTAATCTTTTGATTACATCATCTTTTGATAAAACCTTAGTACCGGAATAATTATTTTCAATCCAGTAGTATTTTTTTATAAAACCCGCAATATCTTTTGTCTGTAGAAGATAATTATCAGCTTGTTGGCTATAAGAAGGATGATCTGGCGTTGTTAAAGAAGCGATTTCTGAGTCTGTCAAACTAGTAACTCTTTTTAGCTCTGCTTCTACTTCCATGGATATTGGTTCATCCATTGCGCCAATTCCATAATAGTTAACAAATGAATCATGCAACTTAAAATACCACTCAATTAATTTATCATTAGTAAGTTCGGATAAATTTATTTTATCTATCTGTTCCTCAACCTTTTTTAAGTCCTCTGCTCTTTTATTAATCTTTTCGACCATTTCCTGTTCTTTTTGTTTATCCTTGTAAACTTTTAATAATTTGGCACCCAATTTGTAGAACTGATCTTCTTTGCAACACCAGGTTACAATGCCATTTTTGAAAATTAAAATAGTTGTGGGATAACCAATCCAGGAAAAATCATGAGGTGGCAACATTGAACCTTCAAGTGTCGGATAAATTAAATGAATGGTGGACTCACGTTCCCATTTAAAATAAATATCTTTCATCTGAAAATTGGTTCTGCAGGCAGGCTTAATTCTTCTCTTACTTTAACAATTCTTTTAATATATTCTTTGACGATTTCCTCTGGTTTATGTAAACGGTAATATCCTTCGGCATTTTCATATAAGGAGCAATCAAAAACGTCTACATCTTTTACTAACTCAATATATGGATTATCTGAATAGATTTCTTTTTCGCTATGATGAGCAACTGCTTGAGTAATTGTCTCCATATCTGTTGCCGAAAAACCACCAACTTCTTCTAGAATTTTTCTGGCAATGGGGGCACCTAATTTTGCATGATTGGAATATTTTCCATCAGTAATTACATAAATATCATGAAGAACTGAAGCCACTGTTGCGATATCTGCGTCCAATCCTCTTTTCTGGGCTAGAATCCTAGCAATTTGGCAACAGCCAGACGAATGTTTAATTTCAAATACTACTGAAGATTGTCTTTGGCTGTCAGTAAGAATAGAATTTAATAATAACTCCAAAACCTTCCTTTCTACTTTTTCAGCAGGGGAGAGGTCAGTACCTTTGTAATGATGAAAGTCTTTAAAATTATTCAAGCTCATTTTGTATTGTTAATTAAAATGATTATACCTATTATTACTTCAACTTACCAATTACCCATGTACCTTCTATACCGCTAATGGTAACAAAAACTCCATCCTGTAATTGATCTGCGCTGCTTGATATTAATGCAGGAATTCCAAATTCTCTAGCAACAATTGAACCATGAGATGTTTGTCCGCCCTTTAGAAAAATCATCCCTTTGCATTTTGGATATTGAACAGAAAATTCAGGACTAGCATTAGGAAAAATGCAAATACAGCCTTCTGGAATTTGCTGATCATTACTTATGATATGTTTAACTATTCCCCCAACAACTCCTTTTGAAACAGCTAGTCCCTGAGAATTAGAAGAACTAGCTAGCTTATTTACTGGTTCTAATTTTATTTCATCTTTAGGCTTAATTTTTCTTCGGAGTATATCCACTCCTAGGAGGGTTTTTCTTTTTGCTTCTGACCTTAAGGTTTGTAGATCTATCAGTGCATCAATATATGATTGTAGGTTTTTGCTTAACTTACTGTACAAACTCTCATCAATAGAATTAACACTAAAACTACCACTTAACTCATTAATCCTTTTCTTTATAGAATCTTTGATTTCATACCACCTTGGGCTAGTAAGTTCATAGTCTTTATCTGCTCTTTTTCCATATTTTTCAATATAATGTTCAAATGACAACTGCTTATCCTTAACTCTTTTTTGTTCAGCTATTGATAGAAAGAACCAGTCATGAAGAGACTGCTTCGTACTGATATAAGAATGTATGGCGGAAAAATCTATACCAGAATCTTGTTTAATTAACTGATTAAAAAACTCACTTAAAACTCCTAGTGCTATAACTGGAGGCCAAATATCATTTCTTAAGATTTGTTCTATATTTGTTTTATTTTCTTCTGTAATCTCTGGAATATTCTTAACCAGATCTTTTGCAAAATTAACAACTTTTTGTGGGTTAGATATCCAAACAGATTGTTTTATTAAAATATTAAATGTACTAATCAGATTTATAGGGTTAATCAGTTTAAATTTATCTATCACTAGTTTTGGTGTATCATCGAAATTTCTTTGCTGCATGTATTTAAAAATGGTATTTTTATACAAAGTTCTTTCTTCATTCTGCAGGTTTACCAATAACTCTCCCTCAATTAATTCTAGGATAGGTACATTAATCTCTTGATATGGCAGCCCTAAGATCTTCATAGCTTTTCCTAGGCTAGATTCTCCATTAAACCACTCCTTTAAATATGAATACGTGATGTCAGATGGATTTGAAACAATCTCAGCAAAACCACCACTATAATAGTTTCCTTTAACAGTTTTCATATATAATTAACTAATGAACATACTTGTTTTTTCCATATTACTGATTTTAGTGACGCTTTTTTATCCTTCTAAAGCCTATGCGATCATTTTTTTACCAGCCATCATTTTAATCCCGATTGCCAAGATTATTGCTTTTGTAATTGGTGGGTTTTCCATCCCTTCCCTGGGACTAGGGGCCTTAATAACAAAATTGTTTAGAACATCTCTTAAAAAAACTCTGTTTATTATTTTTCTATTTTTAATTATTGCTGGTTTACTTTTGGCCATATTTTTGAAGGTACATAACCCAGATAGACCATGGTTCTAATTGTGAATATATTCGACTAAACCTATTCCATTAAGAACTTGTCCACCTTCTCCTCTTTGAACTATTCCTGTAACATGACCCATATACCACTTAAATGAATTGTCCGGAGCCTTGTTTACAGAATCTAATAGATTTAAATTAAGGGTACTACCAATTGGAGTAGCTAAGCTAATGGTGTATTTATTAGGCGGAGTTGAGGAATCTCTGTTAACAGTAAGTTCAAAGGTTTTGTTAACAGCGCCAGTTTTATCTTCTATAACACCCAGCCGGTGAGTTTGATAGATTAAAGACGGGTTACTAACTTCTGTTGCATCAACATGATACATATTACCATCAGTATCCCAAAAAACTAACCAATCCGTGGTTAATCCAAAAGGTTGATTGTAAAACTGAATGTCGGAGGCGTTTAGTGAATAGATTCTGGTGTATAAAATATAGGCAGGATAGCTGATACCGTTAATATTTATAGATCCATCTCCTTTTGAAAGAAATTTTGTATACCCTGGTAAGCTTCTAATACTAATTTCATTTTCCAAATTTCCACTGGAGAATAAAATGGTGGAGTCATTGATATTAATTTCTCCCTTGTCAGTCTCCTTTAAAACTCTTGATGAATCAATACTGGTTGACCAACTTTTTACTAGAGAATTACCAACAATATTAGAATCAGGAATCGATTTGGTATCCAGCTTCCTGACCCAGGATTTACCATCGAAATAGCTCACTCTGGAATTTTGAGAGTAATCCGAATCCTGCTGTTGTCTGGTGACAGTGGCCACAATTGTGTAATAAGGTTTATCTTTAGTGATAGCAATAATTGTGTCGTCAAAATAATGCTTCCCTGGTAAAAATTTAGTAGTTTCTTGAATTGTACTTGGTTCATTTTGAATTACTGGTTTTTGAGGATTTGAAGAAGGAACGATAGTAGATTGAATTATTTCTTGTTTATTATTCTGAGTTATATCATTTCCTTTTTTTAGAAAATCTTTTAAAGCATAACCTCCCCCAAAAGCTGTAATAAATCCTAAAGTTATTAGAAAAAGAATGAGGAATTTTGAGAAAGTATTAGTTTTACCTGGGATGTTAGTCGATTCAGGAATTTTATTATCCACCTTTTCAGTATATCAGAAATTAGACTATTCTTTCCCAGGGGAATTCGTCGCGGCCGAAGTGACCATAGGCTGCGGTTGGTAAATAGATTGGTCTTTGTAGATCCAAGTCTTTGATAATTCCAGATACTGAGGTATTAATAATGTTGGCAGCATAATCATCAAGTACTTTTTGACTTTTTTTATTAGTACCAAAAGTTTCTACTTGTAACATCACCGGCTTTTTGGCGCCAATAAAGTAAGCAATCCGAACTTCTGCTCTGTCTGCTAATTTATTAGCCACAATATTTTTAGCAATAAAGCGGGCGGCATATGCACCGGAGCGATCCACTTTTGTAGGATCTTTACCGGAAAAAGCTCCTCCCCCGACCCTAGCATATCCACCGTACCCATCAACCACAATTTTTCTACCGGTTAATCCGCAGTCCATGGCCGGACCACCGTTATGCCAAACTCCAGTCCCGTTTAAAATTAACTGGTCCATTTTAATTTTAAATCCATGGTTGGATAAAATTATTTCCACCACATTTTCATAAATATCTTTTTTAACCTGGGAGATTTTTACTTTTTCTTTGTGAGGAACTGCAATTACTACCTGAGAAATTCCAACAGCCTTACCGTTTTTATATTCCACAGTTACCTGTGATTTTCCATCCGGACGCAAATAATCCAGAATGTTTTCTTCCCGGACCTGATCAATTCTTCTGGCTAATTGATGCGCCATAATAATCGGAAGCGGCATTAATTCCTGAGATTCGTTACATGCATAGCCAAACATCATCCCCTGGTCTCCAGCTCCTTTATCATCAACTCCCACAGCAATTTCTGCAGACTGTTCATGAACAAAAACTTCAATAGGGGACTCTGTTGAAAAATTATACTTAGGATCTGTATAACCTAATCTTTTGATTTGCTCTTTGGCGATTTTTTTAATATCAATTTTGGCATTGGCTTTTATTTCTCCGGCGATAATCACATGATTAAATCCGGCTAAAACCTCACATCCAACATGTCCATGTGGATCTTGGGCTAAAACAGCGTCTAATATAGCATCAGAAATTTGGTCGCAAATTTTATCAGGGTGTCCGGCACAAACAGATTCAGATGTAAAAATTGTTTTTGTCATAATGACCGCATCCTTACTTGGGCACCGGTAAACTTTAACGGTTGTCGTCCTCTACACTTAGCAGAGAAACTCTTGATGCTGTAACTATTAAAACACAAAAAATAAGCTATTGCAAGGCGTCGGTATTAACCCCGTCTTTAAAGTCTATTTCCGGATATTTGTGTAAAATTTCTGATAATTGATTTTTTAGCTTTAAATATTCTTCTGCAGTTTTGGCTTCATATTTAATAGTCAAATACGGACCATTCTGAGAGGCTCTAATCACGGCCATGGAATTTTCCATATCAGCGCGCACTCCATCAATTTCTACATATGAGGCAGTTGGATAAGCTGCTTTTAAATCTTTGGCAATACCATCTGAGACTAGTTTGAATTTAATATTATCCGGACAGCCAAATTTAATTTCAGGGCTGGAGTGATATTTTGGCAATTCATCCATCACCTGGTCTAATGTTTTATCAACTCTAGTTAAATAGGCGAGTAGCCGAAGAGTGGCGTAGGCTTCATCATCATGGCCATAAAAATTATCAGCAAAAAACATATGTCCGGAAAGCTCTCCGGCAAACGGAGCTCTTTCTTCTTTTAATTTTGCTTTGATAAAAGAATGCCCTGTAATCCAAATAACTGGCTGACCGCCGTGTTGTTCTATCACATCCCTAGTTTGTTTGGAACATAACACATTAAAAACTATTTTGGCACCCGGCATAAAATCTAAGACATCCATGGCAAAAATTGCCACAAGGCTATCATTCCAAATTAATCTGCCTTGACTGTCTACTACCCCCATCCGATCCCCGTCAGTATCATATGAAAATCCCATATCGGCTTTTTCCTTTTTAACCCTCTCTGCTAATCTTTCCTGCACTGCCCGTTCAGTGGGATCAGCAGTTCCAAGTGGAAAAGTACCATCTAGTTCAGTGTGCTGTTCTATCACCTCACAGCCGGCTTCTCTTAAAATTTTTGGTAAAAACATACCGGCAGTTCCATAAATAGTATCAACTACTATTTTAAATTTGCGGATTTTTCCAGTTCTTCTTAAAATATCCGCTTTGTATTCCGGGAAAATATCTTTTTTGGTGTAACTGCCTTTACGATTAAACTTTTTAAACTCCCCGCCTTTGGCAATTTCTTTAAGCTGTTGAATTTCTACACCAGTCATGGTGTCAGAAAAACCAACTGCCATTTTAATTCCGTTATATTCGGCAGGATTATGAGAGGCGGTAATCATGGCAGCTCCTTTAAAACGAAGGGGGTACTGAGAAAAATAAACAATTTGGGCTAAGGCTAAACCAATATCAACTACATCTATTCCTGCATCCACTAAACTATCAATAAATGCTTTGGAGTAAGCCTCAGAGGTAGTCCTATTATCTCTTCCTACCACTACTTCCCAAATTCTTCTTTGGTATAAAAAAGTGGCATAGGCTTTACCCAACAAACTCATTACCTCTTCACTTAAATCAACATTGGAAACTCCGCGCAAATCATAGCCCCGGAAGATATGATCGTTAATAGTAACTTTAGACACGTCCATTAATATACCATGCCCAGTCAAAAACTTCCAGAGATATTCTATGTTTTTCTAATAAGAAAATTGTCGCCTACCCGAACTTTATGCACCCTAGCAAAATCTCCTAAATTAATCGCAATTTCTATTCTGCCATAGTCATCTTTAAGAATTAGGGATTCATTTATTTTAACCTGTCCAAAGGTTTCCACAAATTTCATCTTGATCTTTTTACCTCCAAAAGACACTATTATAAATTCATTGAGTAAAACATTAAGTTTATCCCAATCTTCATGAAGTATATTAAGATTAAGTGATCCAAATTTGTTAATATTAATGACTTCTGCTTTAAATCCATTATTTTTAAATTCTGCTTCTTTATAGGGTGCGGGTACTAATTTATCAAAGGATAGTTCGACTCCAAATTTTTCTATGCGTATCCCTTTTGCAAGATGTGCTGCTGCCGGAGCAAAGATATGCCTTCCATGAAAAATTGGCGATACTGGTAATACCATCAGCTCAGGATTGGTTATCTCTACTACCTTTTTATGTCCACCGAGTACTCGAACAGCCGGAAGAAGTACTCCGTTATCCGGACCGATTAAATAATCCCCCCTTCCAACTTGGATTATAATGGGCTTGCGGGAAGTGCCAACACCTGGATCTACCACACAAACATGGAAACCTACAGGCATATATCTAATTACCTCCATGGTGCGAGCGCCTGATCTAATATCAAAACTAGGAAGACCATGCATCAAATGGATAATACGAGCATTCGGTGCAATCTGTGCAATTACACCTTCCATATTCCCAACACCTTGACTCTGTACTCCAAAATCGCTGGTAAGTGTAACTACTGTCTTCATTTGATCGAGTAATTAACTATAGTTAAACCCTCTTT
Source organism: uncultured Gammaproteobacteria bacterium (assembly GCA_964523905.1). Taxonomy (GTDB): domain Bacteria; phylum Patescibacteriota; class Microgenomatia; order Daviesbacterales; family UBA10151; genus CAZFYQ01. Next base: position 9,724 of record CAZFYQ010000011.1, on the reverse strand, counting down.
CGACTCAACAGCATTAATTGTTATTCTTCCAACTTCACTAGTATGCTTAACTTGAGTTCCGCCATCGGCCACAGCTCCAACACTTTCCAGTTTTAAAGTTCTTAATGGTTTATTTGTGGGAAGCCCTGGTTGAAGATAAATAGCCTCCTTCTGTAAATCCTCTAATGGCTGAAAATACCAGGTAATCTCTAGATTCTGGTTAACTAATTCGTTAGCTTTATCTTCCAATTTTTGCTTAATATCTTCTGCTAAAGTGCCTTGATAGACAATGTGGGGATTTTTATCATGGTCTGCTTTCATAGGTATTAGAGTTTTAGGTGAATAACCTAAGACATACATCGCAAAATCGACAATATGACCTGCAGAATGCAATTTCATATTTTTATATCTACGATCCCAGTTAATAACACCATGAATTTTCATTCCAACTGTCGGTTCCGTAGCAGCTTTTACAAAATGCCAAATTTCTCCATCCTTATTTTGCACTTGATAAACTTCTCCTGACCAATCTCCTGTTAGACTCCCTTGATCAGTAGCTTGCCCACCACCCATCGGATAAAAAACTGTTTTATCTAAAATCAGTCGATATCTACCCTCTCCCTCAGGTTGGAATTCCAGTATTTCTGCATCCATTTCCTTAAGATAAGAATCATCTAAATATAATGCTTGCGTTTTCATATATTACATATTATACCAACCGGAGCAGAAAAGTTTATTAGAGTAGTTTTAATTGGCCTTGGCCTTAGGGTTGCTTTTTCTCCCTCTAAATAAATTAAATTTACCTTAAGGATGGCAAATTTCCAGTTAACTTGGTAACTAATTTTTTATCACCATAAATGGCTATTCCATCAATATCTAAATCATCAAAGTTAGTTTGAGCAACTGATTTTTTGTATTCATCATAGGAATGAAGACCCTGTGCCCTAGTTAAATAAAGTATTACTTTACAACCCAACTTTTCGCTTTTTTTAGCCAGTTCAATAAAAGAAGTTTCTTCCTTTGATGCCAAAATTGGGATAGGAATTTGAGTAATTCCCAGCAAAGACAAATTATCCTTGGTTTTTAAATCTTCACCAATCATATTTGGCACATGACCGGTAAGTCCGGTTGCCAAAACTGCAGCCCGATTAGCCGCCAGTCCAATCCCCAGACTACTTTTTATTACAATTACAATTTTTAAATTTTCATCAATCATATATTTATTATACGCGGAAGGGGAAAGTGATCAAGTCTCCCCAACCGCTACCTAAAGTTATCCTTGGGCATCTTTTCTTACCCAATACTGATAACCTGCATCCATAACTCTTTTCCATTCTCCTTTTATACGAATTGGAGAATGTAGAGCGACTGTTAGTATGTGACGCTCACTCAACATTGAACCACCAGTTCCTTCAGAAGAAAGATCTATTCTTCTACCATGAGATCCGCCCGAAACATTTCCTAAAGCACCATATAGATATAGATGTTGCCAAATTTCTTTAGGATTAATCCCACTATAATCCAAAGTTATATCACCCCATGGAGTATTGTGAGGACCCCACGTATCAGGATAATCTTCAGTCCAATATAACGAACTTTTTGGTTTTTCATTATTCAGCTGTTGCTCAAAAGTTATTAACTCTCTCTTATGAATTTCTAATAACGGCATATTTTCTCACCTCCTTTCAAAAAATTGCACAAAAAAACCTCCCGTTTGGGAGGCTTAAAGATTTGCTTAAATTTTATTTAAAAATTACAGCAAACTACCTCCCGCAAAAGAGGTAAAGAAAAATACTTGGTTATTAGTTTTAATATTCATAAATTTATTATACCAGAAAATTAACGTTTTGGAGATTGTTTCATGGCCCGGGCTTTTTGAGCATGACCAAATTTTCTTCGTTCTTTGACTCTGGCATCTCTGGTCATAAAACCTTCTTTTTTCAAAGCTGGTTTTAAGGTTGGATCTTCTTTGACTAAAGCTCTGGCAATTCCATGAATTACAGCCTTAAGTTGTGAGACTTGTCCGCCACCAACTACTTTGGCACTAATACTATATTTACTGGTGGTTTTAGTAAGTTCCATTGGTCTGTTGTAAAGTTTTTGAAGTAAAGGACCGAGGAAATATTCACCAACTGGTTTACCGTTAACCATTATCTGTCCATTACCAGCAGTAAGCCTTACTCTTGCAACTGATTCTTTTCTTCTACCAACCACTGATGTGGTAGCAGGGTATTTTGATTTTGGCTCTTGGTTTTCCATATTATGCTCCGATTAACTTTTCATAAGGGTGCTCTGATCCTTTAAATACCTTTAATTTTTTAATCATTTGTTTACCTAATTTATTTCCCGGTAACATGCCAGCCACTGCGTGTTCGATCACAAATTCCGGTTTTTTAACAATTACTTTATCAAATGTTTCTACAGTTAAACCTCCTGGATAACCAGAATGACGGGTATAGGTTTTATTCATCATTTTTTTACCGCTTAATTTTACTAAGGACGCATTAGTTACTACCACCATATCTCCAGTATCTAAATACGGCACAAACTGGGCTTTGGTTTTACCCATCAAGATCATCGCGACTTCTGTTGCGAGTCTTCCTAAGATCTTGTCTTTAGCATCTATTAAATGCCATTTTCTAGTAATTTTTTTAGCTGATAATATATTTGTGCCCATATTATTTTTTGACTACTTTTTTCTTGGCTACTGGCTTTTTAGCTGGTGCGGTTTTTTTAGTTATACCCTTCGTTTCACTCAGGGTGACAGTTTCTTTTTTATCTGTTGCCTGTTGCCTTTTGCCTGTTGCCTTTTTATCCAAAGGCTTTAAGCTTTCTGATCCAATTAGACTCATTTTAACCATCATGGTCTGATCCCCTGGTCTAGTTCCCATTTTCATCATGGAAGTATAGCCAGAAACTCGACTGCCCATTTTTGGAGCAATTTCTTTAATCACCCGATCACTTAAAGCTTTATTCGCTAACACAGATTGTATCAAGTTTTGAGAATTTGGTTTTCTGGCAGAAGTAATTAATTGATCCACTAAGCCTTTAATAGCCTTAGCTTTAGTGTGAGAAGTTTGAATCGTACCGTAGGTAAATAAAGACCTAACTAAACCTCTGAAAAGGAGTTTCCGCTCATCGTTGGTCCGTCCAAGTTTATAACCATAAACTCTATGCCTCACGAAGAGTCAACCCCCTCTCAGATAACTTTTCTGAAATAAGACTAATTGATTTAGTACCCAAGTTTTTGGCTTTAAGAAGTGTGGCTCTTGGCATATTAATTAAATCTTCAATGGTATTAATTTCAATGGCTTTTAAAGCATTAGTGATTCTAACTGGCAAATCTAACTCTTCAATAGTAAGTTTTAAGACTTCTTCAGAAACTGCACTGCCCTGTTCAACTACTTCTTCTGCATCTGGTTCATAAATTTTACGGAAAGATTCGGATAAAATCTTAGCAGCATTGTTTAAAGCATCCAGTGGAGTAACAGATCCATTAGTGGTAATTTCCATAGTGATTTTGTCATAGTCATTACTTCTTCCAACACGAGTGGGGTCTACTGAATAGTTAATGGCAACTATTGGAGAAAATAAAGCATCAACTGCAATCACACCAATTTCAGAGGATTTTCTATCTTCTGCCATTGAGTAGCCTTTACCAAGTTCTGCTGTAGCTTCCATGTTTAATTTGGCTTTAGCATCAGTTAAGGTAGCAATGACTTGATCTTTGTTGGCAATTTCACCACTTCCCTCAACTTCAAAGTCACCTGCTGTGACGGTTTTTTTACCAGAGGCTTTTAAGGATAATTTAACTGGTTTGTCACCAGTTATTTGTAAGTTAACTTTTTTAAGATTTAAAATAATGGTGATGACATCTTCCATTACTCCATCAATTGTAGAAAACTGATGAGAGACTCCGTCAATTTTAACAGAGGTAATAGCAGCACCTTGCAAAGAGGTCAAAAGCACACGTCTTAACGCATTACCCAATGTATGACCAAACCCAGTTTCCAAAGGTTCGATCACCAGCTTGGCATAATTTTCTTTTTCTAATTCTGATTTAACTTTAAACATATTTACCTACTGTAATATTCCACAATCAACTGTTCATCAATGGCCTGTTCCATCTCTTCTCGCTTGGGGATTCTTAAAACCTTGCCGACGGTAGCTTTTCTATCAAGCCACTCTGGCAAGGCCTCCGAATTCTCTAAGCTCTTTTGAACCTGTGTATTATCTCGTAATTTATCCGAAATTGCAATAGTTGATCCAACAACCACTTTAAATGACGGAATTGTCACTTTTTTGCCATCAACAGTAACGTGTCCGTGAGATACATACTGCCTGGCACCATTGCGGCTGGTAGAAAATCCCAACCGATATACTACATTATCTAACCTGGTTTCCAAAAGTTCAAGCATGGTAAGACCCGTTGCACCTTTAGTCTTGGAGGCTTTTTTAACATAATTTTTAAATTGTCTTTCCAAGATGCCATAAAAGCGCTTGGCTTTTTGTTTTTCGCGAAGCTGCAGCCCATATTCAGAAACTCTTCTTCGCATTCTGGCACCATGTTGTCCAGGAGCTACTGCGCCTTTTTTCTCAATGGATTTAACATCTTTAGCAAATAGGGCAATGCCTTCCCTCCTTGATAGTCTCCTTTTTGGTCCAGTATATCTAGCCATTACACTCGTCTCCTTTTCTTAGCCCTTGGTCCATTGTGGGGAATTGGAGTTACATCAGCAATTAAAGTAATATTAATTCCAGCAGATCTTAAAGCTTTAATAGTAGCGTCTCTTCCGGCCCCAGGACCTTTAATGTAAACCTCAACAGAGGTCATACCATAACCCTTGGCTTTGGCCGCCACTGTTTCCATTGCCGAAATAGCTGCAAATGGAGTAGCCCGTCTGGCTCCTTTAAAACCGGAGTTTCCAGATGAACCCCAAGCCACTGTATTACCCAGTGGATCAGTTAATGTAACTAATGTGTTATTAAAAGTGGCAGTGACATAAACCCGTCCTGCGGTTAATTTAATTTCTGCTTTTTGTTTTTTTGCTTTGGTTTTAATTTTTGCCATAATTATTTCTTTGCTTCAGCTTTGGTTGGTGCTGCTTTAGCTGCTTCTTCTTTTTTAATTGCTCCAATAGTCTTTCTCTTGCCTCTTTTGGTTCTAGCATTTGATCTAGTTCTTTGTCCCCTGGCTGGTAAACCCCGACGGTGACGAAGTCCTCTGTAACTGCCAATTTCTTCCATTCTTTTAATATTTTGATCAATTTCCTGTCTTAAATCTCCTTCTACTTTATACTCGTCCACTGCTTTTTGAATTTTATTTAACTGCTCATCAGTTAAATCTTTAATTCTGATGCTAGGATCAATGCCGGTTACTTTAATAACTTTAAGCACATTAGATGGACCTATACCAAATATATAGGTTAAACCAATATCAACTCTTTTTTGATCCGGTAATTCTACTCCTGCTATTCTTGCCATATTTTATCCTTGCCTTTGCTTGTGACGCGGGTCTCTTGGACAAATCACAAAAAGCACGCCTTCACGCTTTATAACTTTACAAAATTTACATCTCGCTTTAATACTTGCTTGTACTTTCATTGTTATTTCAATCTAAAGGTAATTCTACCTTTGTCTAAATCATATTGTGGAGTCATCTCCACCCGCACCCTGTCACCTTCCAAAAGTCTAATGTAGTGCATTCTCATTTTACCTGAGATATGGCACAAAATCACCCTACCGATAATCTCGGGCAGATTACTACTTTTTTCAATCTCTACTCTAAATAGAGTATTGGCTAACACTTCAACTACTTTACCTTCTACTTCAATTACATCTTTAGCCATGTTAAGCACTTTATTTTATCAGACCTAGGTTCGTAATACAACCCATAGGTTTCAAAACCTAGTTAGCACCTCCGCACTCTTTTTCCCAATGATAATTGTCATCTCAAATAGCCCTCCCAGGCTCCCATCAGCCGTAGAATAAGTCCAACCATCCTTTTCTAAAACCAGGTCATAATCTCCCTTTGCATAAATTACTTCAATTGCCAAAGCCATCCCTTGCTTTAAAAATGGTCCTGTTCCTGCTTTTCCATAACCCGGCACCTCCGGATCTTCATGCAAGTGTTTACCAATCCCGTGACCTACTAAACTCCTGACAACTGAGTATCCTGCTCCTTCCACCTTTTGCTGTATGGCCTGGGAAATATCCCCAATCCTGTTGCCTTCTATCGCTTGTTTAATCCCCAACTCTAGCGCCTCTTCCCCAACTTTTAAAAACTGTTGCCTCTCGCCTGTTGCCTGTTGCCCTATTACTTTGCTCCATGCACAATCAGTGTGCCATCCGCGATACTCCACTGCCAAGTCCACACTGACCACATCCCCGGCTTTAAATTTTCGATCTGTTGGAATACCATGCACCACTTGTTCATTGATGGTGACACATGTTGCATAGTCATATCCAGGCACGGTCTGATATGACAAATCACCACCTAAACGGTAAATTTCTTTTTTTACCATTTCATCTAGCTCCAAACCCGTCACTCCCACCTTAGCTTCCTCCATGGATTTTTTTAAAGCCGAGGCCGCAATTTGACCGCTTTTTTTCATTAGCGATAGCTCATAACGGTTTTGCAAAATCCCCATATTTTTAGTTTACGACAGATTTAATTTCTGCCCAAACTTCATCAACGCTGTTTGATCCATCTATTTCTATTAAAATTCCCAAATTTTTGTAATAATCTAATAAAGGTTGAGTTTGCTCTTTGTACAAATCCAGTCTGGTTTTAATAAGCTCCTGGGTATCATCTTCTCTTCCTCTTTTTAAAAGCCGATCCATTATCTCTTGATCAGAAAGTTTTAAATAAATTACTTTATCAAACTGTGGATCATAAAGCTCCCTTTGCTTTAAAGTCCTGGGATATCCGTCCAAGACAAAACCATTTTGATACTCTGGATCTTTTAACATGGTTTCGACAATTTGAGCTGTGGTTTGATCATCCACCAGTTCACCCTTAGCTAAAATATCTTTGATTCTTCTACCCTCGTCACTGTCTTGTTCAGTCATTTTGCGAAAAATTTCTCCAGTACTAACTGCCGGAATATTTATAAGATGTGATAGCTGTTTTGCTTGAGTGGATTTACCTGAACCTTGAGGACCAATTAACAGAAGCTTCATATTACCTTCTGGCAAAGACCTCATAGCTTCTTTCAATCATTTTACTTTCAAAAGTTTTGGCAGTATCCAAAATAACTGACACCACAATTAAAAGACCCGTGCCTCCCAAAATTAAGGTTTGAATACCGGTAATGGCTGAGGCAATTGATGGCAAAATCGCAATCAACCCTAAAAAGACTGCACCGGCTAAAGTAATGCGCACCATAATATAGTTTAAATATTGAGCTGTTTGGGTACCAGGTCTAATCCCTGGAATAAAACCACCATATTTTTTAATTTCATCTGCCACTTTAACTGGATTAAAAATTACTGCAGTGTAAAAGTAGGTAAACCCAACTACTAAGCCAAAATAAACTAAGTTATAGACAATACTACCTGGCGTAAAGTTAGCAGCTAAAAAACTACCAATTGCGGCAATCTGTGGATTGGGAAGTTGGGCCAAATAAGTGCCGGCAAAAGAGGGGATTAGTACTAAAGAAACAGCAAAAATAATTGGAATCACTCCGGCCTGGTTAACACGAAGCGGCAAATAAGTCTGAGCTCCGCTACCACCTTCTTTACCACCCGTAGACCGGCTGGCATATTGCACTTTAATTTGCCTTCTACCTTCATTAATAAATACAATTGCCGCAATTACTAAAATTGCCAAGGCCACCAAGATTAAAATATTTAACACCTGTGCTTGATCAATTACCGAAACTGTTTGAGTTAAGGCCACTGGCAAACGAGAAACTATTCCGGCAAAAATAAGTAAAGATATTCCATTACCAATTCCGTATTCAGTAATTAACTCCCCCAGCCACATTAAAAAAACCGTTCCTGATGTCATACCAATAATAATGGCTGCTATTTGAATTGGCGTAATATGAGTAAATACTCCCTGATTTTTTAACAAAAAAAACATACCTGTAGCTTGTATCAGTCCCAAAGGTACGGTTAAATAACGGGTGTATTGATTAATCAGTTCCCGGCCATACTCTCCTTCTTTTGATAAAGCTTCCAATTTAGGAAAAATCATGGTTAAAAGTTGAATAATAATTGAGGCATTAATATAAGGATTAAGTCCTAAAGAAATAATGGAAAAATTAGCCAATGTTCCTCCGGAAAAAATATCCAACAGTCCCAAAAATTGATTAGAGGCAAATAAATTCTGCAAAGCCACAATGTCTACACCGGAAACTGGAATATGGGAAATAATTCTAAAAATGATAATAATGCCGGCGGTGATTAAGATTTTACTTCGGAGTTCTTTGATTCTAAATGCTTGTAGTATTGGGGCAAGGATGTTAGCCATCTTTTTCTACTTTCCCGCCTTTTTGTTCTATCTCCAGTTGGGCGGACTTGGATACGGGAACTTTTACTGTTAGCTTAACTGTCAGTCCTTTATCAGCCAGTAATTTAACTCCGGATTTAGCGGATTTTTTATCAATTAGCTTAGAGAGTAAAAGTGACTCTAGGTCAATGACTGTACCTGGCTTAAATTGATTTAAGGTAGATAAAGACAGTACCTTGGCTTTGTGAGGAATTACTGTATTACTTAAACCAGATCTTTTAGGAAGTTTTTTGTATAAAGCCAAACCAGCACCGGAAAAGTTAACTGGAATTTTACCCCGGGCTTTTTGTCCTTTAGTTCCTCTACCTGCAGTCTTACCCTTACCAGATCCCACTCCACGACCGAGTCTTTTTTTCACTCTTTGCGATATTTTTGGTAAATTATTTAGTTTCATCTTTATCTTCCTTTTTAGTTTTTACTGCTACAACTGGCTCCGCAATTTTTCTAAGTCTACTCAAGGCTTCTAAGGTTGCGTGCACGTTTGAGGCTTTGTTTTTAGTTCCCAAGGATTTAGATACCACATCATGAATTCCAGCAGCTTCCACCACTACTCTAACAGCTCCTCCGGCAATCACTCCAGTTCCCACTGGTGCTGGTTTTAACAAAACTTGGGCTGCACCTAATTTTACTAAAATAGTATGTGGGATGGTGCGACCTTTTAATGGCACCTCAATCAAATGTTTTTTAGCATAAGTAGTGGCTTTTCTAACTGCGGATTGGACATCAGCGGCTTTTCCAAGACCAACTCCTACTTTGCCTTTTCTGTCTCCTACCACCACCAACACTGATAAAGATCTTTTATCTCCACCTTTGGTTTTTTTAGAAACCCGGTTGACTTGCACCACTCTTTCAAAGAATTCTGATTCTACTTGTGGGCCCCTGTTACTGCCTTGTCTTCCACCATATCGATTATCCATATTAAAATTTCAGTCCTCCTTCTCTGGCTCCATCTGCTAGTTTAGCAACCCGGCCCTGATATTTAAATCCACCTCGGTCAAATACGATAGTAGTAATCTTTTCTTTTTTAGCTTTTTGCGCTAGTTCTTTACCTAGGCCAAAAGCTTTTTCTAGTTTGGTACCTTTTTGTTTAGCATCTGACATACCAAAAACAGTTTTACTTTCCGTATCATTAATCAGCTGTGCATAAATATGCTTGTCAGAACGGAAGATCGACATTCTGGGCCGATCCTTGGTTCCTACAATAACTCTTCTGATACTGTGATGTTTTTT
>CAZFYQ010000010.1:0-35900 GCA_964523905.1 uncultured Gammaproteobacteria bacterium | reverse complement strand
GATTCGCGCTTTAATAAAGCAGGCTGATCCGGAGGTCATAGAAGAAGTGAAATGGAAAAAGGCCACTAATCCGGATGGAATTCCGGTCTGGTCACATGATGGAATGATTTGTACTGGAGAATTTTACAAAAGCCATCTTCGATTAACTTTTGCAAAAGGGGAGAGTCTTAAAGATCCGAAAAAACTTTTTAATGCTCACCGCGCCATCATTATTCATGAAGAAGATAAACTAAATGAAACCGCCTTTAAAGACCTGATCCGTGAAGCAGTAGCGCTTAACCAGCTTTGAGCGGCTTTGCAGATTCATAAGTCGCAAATATTACACCAGTTGAGGTAATTTTTGCATCCACTGGTTTAAAGCGTTCCGGCTGTGTTCCTTCTGCGAATAATTTTTTACCAGTACCAATGGTAATCGGATATATCCAAAGATGCATTCGATCAATTAGGTTTTCTTTCAGCAGCGTTTGGATCAGGTTGCCGCTACCCCAAACACAAAGGTCAGGACCCTTCGAATTTTTAAGCTTTTTTAGCTCTTTTACCACATCTTTGGTAATAAGCACAGATTTATCCCAGGGAAGTTTAATCGGTTTATCTGAGACCACGTACTTTGTTGCTACATCAAAGGCCTTTCCAAAAAGCGGTATTTCCGTATGTTTCGGCCAGTAACCGGAAAAAATATCATAGGTACGTCTACCTAACAGCAGATCATAAGGAGTAGACATGAGTTTGACCATGACAGCGTCCGCTATTTTATCTTCTTCATCCCAAGCCAGCTGCCAGCCTCCGTATTTAAACCCATTGGAAGTATCTTCCTTGGCTCCACCAGGAGCTTGCATCACCCCATCCAGGGTAACAAATGTGGTTGTAATGATTTTTCTCATTAACTAATTCTACTACACAGAAACAGCATCTGCATATAAACTTTTAGTAACTACACTACTTTTTAAACCAGTTGGAATTTCAGGATAAACACATCCGCTAATCCCTCTTACATAAAAGCCTCTTTCCAGAAAGGCATATGCAACTCCACCTAAACAAGCCATACCAGACCGGGAAGATGCCCATTCTCCAGCCATTCTAACTTCTTTGACCCCTGCTTTTTTTAATTCTGAAAGCATCAACTCTATATCTTGCTCCTCAGTACCTATTTCAGTTCTAACCTGCGAGGCAAAAATAGATGTAGAATTTTTAGTAACCACTATCATAGCCTCAGAAAAGGGTTTTAGAGACTCCCTAGGAATAGTTGAATTATAAAAGCTTCTTTCTTCAGAACCAAAAATTGTTAGCTCACCGGCAGATTGCAAATGTTGATTTAACCTTGCCACATTCCCAATATACTTATGATAATCACCATATATACCGGTTAGCATGCCTCGCATATCATATGCATCATCTTTAAACCCAGAATCAGCAAATCTAATACCTTCTCTTCTAGCAAATTTTAAGAGATTCTGGATTACATACTCGGAATATCCGGCGTGAACTAAAACATAAGCGACCCCATTTCCTCCCAGACCTGCTTCTATTCTGGGATTTGAGGTTACAAAAAGCTGATCTCGTGAATAGATAGTCTCTGGTTCTCTTTCTTCCCAAGGATAACCTAATTCCTGACCAGCAATATTTGCCCAAATGTCATCTGATAAACCAGTTCTGTCTGCAAAAATAGTAGAGCCTAAAGCCGTTCCACCCAAACCTAAAAGCTTTAAAAAACTTCCTCTTGAGACTCTAGCTGACAACAGATTAGTCGCAGTTGAGCTATCTTCATTTCCAACAGTAGTGGTATTTTCTGAATGTTCTATAGATGTCATAACAACTCTATATTACCAGAATTAAGCGTAAAATACAACCTATAGTGCTATGCTGCCGGGCTAGGATTCGAACCTAGAAATCATCTGCTCCAAAGGCAGAGGTCCTACCATTAGACGACCCGGCAATATAACTGAATTTTACCTCAGTTATTATACATTAAAGGTTTAAGCTCATCCACTTGACAGCTCTCTTACATATATGTCTATGATAAATATAGAAGGAGGTGATTACATAATGGATACAAAAAAATTGGTCGCTTGGGTATTGGTAATAGGTGCCCTTAATTGGGGTTTGGTAGGTTTATTAAACATAAACGTAGTAGAAATGGTACTTGGTGCAGGATCACTCCTTACCAAGTTGGTATATATAGTAGTTGGTTTAGCTGGAGTATACAAAGTATACTGGCTGACAATGGGTGGAAAGAAATAATCGGAAAACGATTATGTAATTATTTAAAATCCGGCTTTCACAGGCCGGATTTTTTATGATAGAATATCCAAGTTCAAGCCGCAGTAGCCAAGGTGGTCAAGGCGGGCGCCTGAAGAGCGTCTTATTTCAGTTCGACTCTGGACTGCGGCACTGCTAACTTGCGGGAGTAACTCAGTGGTAGAGTGCCTCGTTGCCAACGAGGATGTCGCGGGTTCAAATCCCGTCTCCCGCTCCAAGAGATTATTTTCTGAAAAAATTGAAGTAGATAGTTAAAATTGCAGAAATTACCAAAGCCGAAACAAACGGGATATAAACTTTGATCCCAGGCCGATCAATATAAATATCACCCGGAATCCTTGGCCAGCGTGACATCAAATTAGAAACCAGTGCCAATACTAACCAAACCACTCCCAGAAAAACAAACAGCTTACCAAAATCTACCATTAGTTAATCTTACTTAACTGTCACAGACTTGGCAATATTACGCGGCTTATCAACATTATTTCCCAACTTAACTGCCATATAATAGGCCAGGAGCTGAAGGGGAATTACATTCATAATGGCAGTTGGTTCACCACAGTCCGGAACATTAACAAAATAATCATAATCAGATTCTTTTTGAGAGGCCACTGCAATAATCTCTGCACCTCTAGCCTTAACTTCATGAATCGCATTTAATAAATCAGATTTTACCGGATCCTCAGAAACCGCCACTACCACCGGCACTCCTTTTTCTATTAAGGTAATTACATAATGCTTTAAATCACCGGAAGGAAGAGCATGGGCGTGCTTATAAGTACCTTCAATTAGCTTAACCATACCCTCCCGGATAATTTGAAAATTCTGATATTTACCCAACAAAAAAATATCCTTTTTGTTTGCTAAATGTTCAGCTAATTTTTCTAAATTTGTAGAATTTTCTTTTTGCTTTAACCATTTATCCATACTAATGGCTAAACTCTTCAAATTCTTAGCTCCTTCATCTGTTTTTCCTTCAACTACCTTAGAAAGTAAATAGCCCCAGGCAATTTGAGAAGTAAAAGCTTTGGTCGACATTACACAGATTTCTGGTCCTGCCTGCATCATAAATTTAAAATCAGATAACCTAGTCATAGAAGAACCAGGCATATTAACAATCGAGGCAACTTTAACCCCAATTTTTTTAAGTTTTTCCAAAACATCTAAAACATCAGCTGTTTCCCCGGATTGGGAAGGAGCAATAACAACATCATTTTTTTTAAAAAGGGGCAGATATTCTGTAACGTCTGCTCCTATTAAAGAAATAGCCTTAACTTTACCTATTTGTCTTAGATAAAAAGCAATCTGGGCTGCAGCCACCCCTGCTGTACCAGATCCAATTGTATAAACATTCTCAGCTTGTTTAATTGCTTTAGCTAAATCTTCATACATTAACTTATCCTGATTAATTAATTGTTCAATTACATATGGGCTTTCATGAATTTCCTTTAACATAAAATGATCAAAGCCTTCTTTATCGATTTTTTCTGCTTCAAAACCAATATCCACAAACTTAATTGGTAAGGCTTTATTGGTTTTAATATCTAGCAATTTAATATCTTGGTCTTTAATAACTACCATCTGACCATTTTCAATTACCAACATTTTTTTAGTATAAGGAGCAAAAGATAGGGTATCAGAGGAAACATAGATTTCTTCGGTATTGAAATTTTTACCGACCACTAAGGGCGAACCATTTCTGGCAGCAATGATTTGACCGTCTTTGGAAATTACAATAAAAGTATTACGTCCATCTAGATCCAGGAAAGCAGCTCGGACAGCTTTTTCTAAATCAGTTTTTTTACTCTCAATTAATCTAACTATTACCTCAGTATCAGTTTCTGTTTCGAATTTATAGCCCTTTTTTGATAATTGTTCTTTTAAAATAGTGTAATTTTCAACGATTCCGTTTTGGGCCAGTGCAAAGGATTTATCAGTAGCATAGTGCGGATGAGCATTATTATCAGTAACACCACCGTGAGTAGCCCATCTGGTATGACCAATACTAACAAAAGCTTTTGGTAAATTAATTGCCTGGGTTAGATCACCAATGGAGCCAACCTTTTTTTGAACGTGAATATCACCGTTAACCACGGCAATGCCCCAAGAGTCATACCCTCTATATTCCAATCTTTTTAAACCAGTTGCCACCACTTTCGCAGCATCCTGATTACCAATGTAGCCAAAAAGTCCACACATGTGCGCGCTGAGGGACTCGAACCCCCGACATCTTCAGTGTAAATGAAGCGCTCTACCAGCTGAGCTAAGCGCGCGACAAATCAAATTATACTATACCTAGTGCCGGGGACAGGACTTGAACCTGCACGCTATTACTAGCACTAGAACCTCAATCTAGTCTGGCTACCAATTACAGCACCCCGGCTTGTTTACGTATTATAGCCAATGCCTGCTCAATTTTAAACCTTTTTCTCTTTAAATAAACTAAGTTAGGTTTATAATAAATCTTTTCTAATAGTTCAAGGGATGCTTTTTTAGCAAATACTAGTTGATAACAACGAGGTGTACCTTTTATTTTACCCCCATATCCTAATATTTTCTGAATTTCCTGATTTAACCATAAAAGAAATTCCATACTTGCAGAAGCAAATCCCGTATATAGCATAAAACTACTTTTCCATCGGGCATCCCAATATGAATAGGTATAACCATCACCATCGAGGCAACCTCTTAAAAAATCGATAAAATATATTTCCGGTATCTTCAAAGATCTTATGGTTTTGGACTTATGTGGAGTTAGACCAATTTTCAATAAAAATCTGTATAATTTTACATTGCCAAATTCTATCCGGTAATAATACCTACTACGATCTGAGCCAGCGTATTTTCTCCCAATCATATTGCTAAGTTTAAGAATTTTCTTGAAAGCCTCGAGTTGATCTAAATCTTTTGAAGTTAAATCAATATGCCTACCATCATTAGATAAGCATCCATCTGTAGTAATTAATCCTATTGCATATGCAAGGTTGGCAGACCACCTAATCACATATTAACATTACCCAAATCTTTTACGAAAGTCAATACTTAAACTGCGAAAGAGAATAAGCCTTGCTAAGTGAAGTCTGTACCTACTATAATCCGGCTAAGTTAATCTTAATTTATGTTAGAAAACGAATTTAGTTTACGATCTACTATTCCCCAACTAGAAGTTGCTCCTTTTGACCGAGAAGCCAATTCTCATATTGGTAGATTACACATAGAACAAGCCGCTGCCGAGATGAGGGGAGATATTGTATTGTTAGTTACCCAAACAATACTGAGAGCAGGTTTACCTCAGAGTCAAGTAATTGAAACACTAGGTCTTCGAGGATCAGACGATAAACGCATTGAAGGTATTGATCAGTGGAATAGGATGAGATTAAATGCTCAACTTTTTGGGGAAGACCCTGGACCAAGACTTAGAACAGTCCGACTAGATCGTCCCTTAACTCAAGACACTGCTTATGGTGTAATAATGGAGCATATTCAAGTTGGAAGTATTTATAATCTTATTGGTGAAACTGATGAAGCGAAAAGAGTCTTTTATCAAGCTGAGGAAATAATCGATGCAGCAAGAGATTCATTTAACCAAGCAGGCCAGGAATCAAGAAGAAATGGCTCAGACTATCATGAAGCTTTTAGAGCTGGGTTAGAAGCGTCTGCTCTTGCTGGACAACACGACACTTCATATAACCGACTCGCAGATGCGTATGCAGATGAAGGAATGTATGAAGATTCCCTTCGTGTCATAGATAAACTCAGAGAAGACGAATCTCATTATATAATCCCATCAACTGAACACTTATCAGAAATACAGTCAAATAATGGTTTCGTCGATGAAGCTGTTGTCACTGCTAATAGATTAGGTGGTCCGCTGGTAGCTAAAGCTTTGGCCAGAAAAGCTATCCTTGAGGCCCAATATGGAGGAGACTATAGAGATACCATAGGAGATGTGGAGAGGCGAATAAACAATATTACATCTAATTTGGACTACATGGATTTTAGATTTAGACAAACGCATCTAGCTGTTCAAGGCGGTAATCCAATGACTCCCATGATGCATATGGCTTCAGGGAAAAAACCTTTTAATGAGGACGTGACTGTTGAAATCCTTTCTCTTATGGGAGAGGCTGTTGGTAAAGGTGGGGATTTTAAATCTTCAGAACAATACTTCAGAAAAGCACTTGATCTTGCTCATGGACAAGATGCATTATTTCAACCTCGGCTATTACTTTATGTTGCTAAGGGAGTTGGCGGTGCGGGATTTGATAGCAGAGAGTTTTATAAGGAAACCTTTAGAGCTTTGCAAGAGTTGGGAGAACCTGGGGATGAAAATACAGAAGATCTATCTTTGGTTGATGCAATAAATCCATGGTTACGATGGGGGCCTTGGGAAGGCGCAATTAAGGGACTTGCGGATGAAGGACATTTTGACTTAGCGAGACAATGGTTACCGGGTTTTACACCCCAAAAATCATCGGATTGGTATGAAAGAAATAGAGTAAATTTGCTTGCCTATGTTGGGATTAGAGAGGTTTTATCTTCCAATCAGGTATCCTGAAAAATTTCGAGTTTAGATCGCCTCTAGTGCCCAGGAAAGGGGTTGAACCTTCACGCCCTTGCGGGCACAGCGCTCTGAACGCTGCGTGTCTGCCATTCCACCACCTGGGCTTAAGTTTCCATATTTTACCAGACTTTCTGATATAATGTGGCAATGAGTCAAGGCAAAAAATATGCTCACAGCCAAAGGGTTGTGACTTTTGGAGGTGGAACCGGACACTTTTCTCTGCTTCGTGGCCTAGTAGAACTTAACCAACCGGAAATGATTACCGCAGTTGTCGGAACCTGGGATTCAGGTGGATCATCCGGCAGACTCCGCACAGAAGTGGGAATCCTACCTCCTGGAGATATGCGTCAGTGCCTCCTAGCTTTAATGGAAGATCCCAACCAACGTCAGGTTGCTCAGAAGCTGTTTGATGATCGCTTAAGTGACGGCATGGGCGCTTTAAAAGGCCACAGTGTTGGTAATTTAATTGCTGCCAGGTTGGAACGCATTTACAAAGGACCAGACAGAGGTATTGATGCAGAAAGACTGCTCTTTAGAATTAGAGCCCAGGTTTACCCAGTTAGCTTAACTGATCTTAATTTAATGGCCAAACTGGAAGGTGGAGAAGAAATTGAAGGAGAAACCAATATTGACCTACGTGGCCAAAAGAAAAACTATAACCCTAAGCATAAAATTTCCCGGGTTTATTTTGATACCAATGCTGATGCCAATCCGGCTGTAATCCAAGCCATCACTGAAGCTGATAAGATTATCTTTTCTGCTGGTGATTTATTCACCTCATTATTACCACATTTATTAGTGGCTGGCATTAAAGAAGCAATTTTAAATTCCAAGGCCCAAGTAATCTTAGTATTAAATCTAATGACTAAAAGGGGAGAAACCGATTCCTTTAAAGCATCAGACTATCTAAAATCTTTTTGTAATTACCTGGGTGATCCATCCCGCATTAATGTTTTAATCTCCAACACTAATGGCTTGGATCAAGAAATTTTAAACACTTACAAAAAAGAAGGTCAGGAACCGGTTAAAGTAGATGAGGACCAAGTTAAAAAATTGGCACCCGAAATTACCATTATCAAAGAAAATTTAGCGGCCTATTTTGTCAGAGAACACCTGTTTAGACATGATTCAGAAAAGCTTGCTACAACAATCCTTTCTATTTAACACCATCCTGCTGTTTTGGTTGACAAATCAACGTTTCACAGGTTAATATTTCCAAGTCAAAACGTTAATGCACAAAACTCTTCTTAATTTTAATTTGTGGCTTGTAACTGCCTGGTTTGGGACGGCTTTTACCTGCCTGATCTTTGCCTCAGTTTTCACCATTTACTTGTCTACAGCCACCCTGGTTGTGCAGCAAAATCAAAACTTTAAGTTATTTGCCTCAGTTCCTCAAAACGGTATGCAGATTTCCGAAAATGTAATTCAGGCAGATGCCCGCGCCAAACTGATTGCCAATTTTTTTAAACAATATAATTCACCGTTAGCTTCGGTTAGTCAAACGTTTGTAGATACTGCCGACAAATACAATTTGGATTATCGTCTGCTGCCTTCCATTGCTATGCAGGAATCTAATGGTGGTCAAAAAGTGATTAGTGATTCCCATAATCCTTTTGGTTATGGGATTTATGGAGATACGGTCATGAGATTTGCTTCCTGGGAAGCTGCTATCGAAAGAGTTGGCCAGGGCCTTAGAGCAGATTATCTGGATAAAGGCTTAAAAACTCCCACTCAAATCATGGCTAAATACACCCCTCCATCCCTTGCCAAAGGTGGTCCCTGGGCTAAAGGCGTAGATTACTTCATGGAAGAACTGCGCTAACTTGCATTTTTTCTTAACTTCATTTAACTTGTAATTATATGGATGGAAGTAATAGTGAAGGTGAAAAAGCCATTACAGATATATATAAAGGATGGGAAAGAGCAAAACTTCCTCCTGCTCCTAAACCCAGACCGATCCAAAGACCAAAATCAAGCGAAGTAGTCAGAACTCTTGAGCAACAAAGGAGACAGATCTTTCCCGAATCTACCCAGCATCTAGATTTTAGAGGCAGTGTTGATAAATCTTCATTTACGATGGGTGATGCTGCCAAAGGAATGGGCATAATTGCTAAAGGAAAATAGCCCTCTAGTCCTATAAACTTGCTTAATTAGGTTAATTCTGCTATACTTCACAGCTTATCCTGCTACTGGTTCCCAATAGTAGGATTTTTAAATGGTTAAAAAGATTACTATCTTTCTTAGCTTGCTGGCCTTCTTGGCCTTTTCCCAATCTCAAAATGCACCAGTGAGAGCTACTGATGTGGCCGCCAATCAGGTTAGTGACCAAGTCGTGGCTCGTAAGCTTGATCCTGAGGCTATTGCGCTGTCTAAATATTTAGCTGAAAAAGACTCTCCTTTGCAAGATCATGCTCAAGATTTTGTTGACGCTGCCAGAATCTACGGTTTAGATTGGAAAATGTTGCCTGCCATTGCCGGAGTAGAATCTACTTTTGGAAAGAATATTCCCGGAGGCTACAATGCCTGGGGATGGGGAGTCTACGGCACTCAAGCAATTTACTTTGATTCTTGGAGAACCGCTATTTTTACCATTGCCTCAGCTTTAAGAGAACACTACTTAGATAAGGGATTAACTGATCCATATGCAATTAACCGAGTTTATGCCGCCTCACCAACCTGGGGATCAAGAGTCAGCTATTTTATGAATGACCTAGATCAATATGCTAAAAATAATCCTGCCAGTAACGACTTAGCCTCTGTTAGCGTACCTTCTAACAAAGAAGCTGCCACTTCCGGCTTAATTGCCTTTAGATAACCCATTCCTGATATAATTCTATCGTGAGATTACAGTCAGCTATTGTTCTTGGAAAATCAATTTCTTTTCTTTCCCGCAGCCTTAAAAAAGGTGGCGGTTCAGCAGCTCCTGGTTTATATGCTTTAAAAGTTGATCCTCAGTTAGTTGAAAAACTGGCTAAAAAGATCCCTTTAAACATCGTTATTACTGGTACAAATGGTAAAACTACTACTGCCAGAATGATTGCTCATCTAGCCACACAATCAGGTCTTAAAGTAATCAGAAACCATACCGGTTCCAACCTAGAGCGCGGCATCGCTTCTGCTCTAATTTCTCACCTCTCACTTCCCACTTCTCACTTCCAGCTCGGTGTTTGGGAGCTCGACGAATTTGCCTTTAACAGTGTCACTCCTAAACTTAAACCAGATGTCATACTATTTCTAAATGCCTCCCGTGACCAGCTAGATCGTTATGGCGAGGTAGATGCCGTGGTTAACAGATGGTGCAAAACCATCTCCAAACTAGATCCCAAAACCACTATCCTCATCGATCCCAGCTTATCCAAACTGGCAAAATACTTCCCGGTTAAAAAGCTGCCTCAACCTAAAAACATTAAAACTAATGGCTTAACTGGTTCTTCCTTCCAATTAACTATTCACTATTCACTATTCACTATTCACTTACCAATTCCCGGTCTCTATAATATTCAAAACGCCGTCGCTGCCCTAACCGCTGCTTCCTATTTAAATATAGCAGTGACATCCTTAGATTCATTCCAGCCAGCTTTCGGCCGCTTTGAAAAACTTCCCTTTGGATACATTTTCTTAATCAAAAACCCGGCCGGATCTACTGAAGTATTTAAAACCATTGCTCCCCAAATTAAACCAGATGACCGACTGTTAATTGCCTTAAATGACAACTTCGCCGACGGCACTGATGTCTCCTGGATCTGGGATTCGGAATTTGAAACTCTGCTCCCGTCATTGCGAGGAGCGAAACGACGTGGCAATCTTATTTATTGCTCTGGAACGCGTGCAGATGACCTAGCCGTCCGCCTAAAATATGCGGGCTTTGATCCTACATCAATCATAATCCAGCCAAGCCTGGAAAATGCCCTGCAACAGGCTAGGGAGGGCTTAAAAGGTCAATTGTTTATCCTACCCACCTATACAGCATTACTGGAATTACAACGCCTATTAGCCAAACAGGGTGTAAAGCCTGCTTACTGGAAGGAAAACTAATTTATGAAACTAATTATCGGTTATCTTTACGGGGATTTAATGAATATTTACGGCGATACCGGAAATATTATTACACTGCAAAAGAGAGCCGAGTGGCGAGGAATTGAGGTAAAGGTAAAACAAATATCAGTAGGAGATAAATTAAATGCCAAAGATGTAGATCTATTCTTTTTTGGTGGAGGCCAGGATCAATCACAAGTTGAAGTTGCCAAAGACTTACAAACCAAAGCCAGCGTTTTGAAATCAGAAATCGAGCGAGGTGTGCCTCTACTTTCCATCTGCGGGGGATATCAGCTGCTCGGTGAATATTACCAGCCATTTGACGGACCAAAACTCCCCGGGGTAGGTATCTTCCCAGCCTACACAAAAGCTAGCCATGACCGCATGATCGGCAACATCACTATTGCCTGTAGCCTGTTGCCTGATGCCTTACTCGTGGGATTCGAAAACCACTCCGGTAAAACCTACTTGCATAATAAATCCTCAGCCTTGGGAACTATTTCCAAGGGTTTTGGTAATAATGGCGAGGATAAAACCGAAGGCTGCATTTATAAAAACGCCATTGGCTGTTACATGCATGGGAGTTTATTACCTAAAAATCCGAAACTGGCCGACTGGCTTTTAGAAAAAGCTCTGGAAGTTAAATATGGCAAAAAGATTGAGCTAAAACCCTTAGATGACACCTTAGAAAACCAAGCCCACATTGCAGCAATTAAGAGATTTAGTTAGAATACTCTTGCTAGCCGGGATGGTGAAATGGTATACACGTATGATTTAGGATCATATGCCGTAAGGCGTGCAGGTTCAAGTCCTGTTCCCGGCACTTTCGTATGAAGCTGTATTTTATACTGATATAATTTAGGGTAATGGCGCAAGTTATTTCTGCCGATGAGATTAAAAAGAACCTTCAGGATTATTCTCCTGAAAAGGCTGAGACTTTCCATAGGGAATCTACCAGGTTGGCAGATAAGGCTTTCGAATCTGCATTAAGAAAAAATTTATACAATGAAGCAATTTTACTTTCTGGAGGAGCTGCTTCGGGGAAAACAGAGTTTCTGGTTACTCAGCTAATTCGTAAAAAATGTATAATCTTTGATGCTACACTCGATACTATAGAGCGAGCCAAAATAAAGATTAGAAATATTCTTAGTAGGAAAAAGAAACCAGAAATTTACGCAGTTATTCCAGATAATCTAAAAAGAGCATTTATTGCTTTTTTAAACAGGGATAGAAAGTTTAGTGATGAGCATTTTTATAGAACACATTCTGGTTCTAGAAGCACTCTACTTTGGATAGCTTTAAATTATCCTAATTTAGAAATAAATATTGTTGAGAGTTCATATACAAAAGACGCAAAGCTCCAATTTCTAAAAATAGAATTTGATTCAAGACAAAAATTCATTGAGTATTTAACTAACAAGCAATTAACGGAAAATGATATAATAAACCTGATAAAGGAATAACCTACCCATGAATAAAATACTTTATAAAACAGATCAGAACAATCCTACTGTCCGTGCCTATAAAGAAGCAGTTGAAAAAGGAAAAAAGGATCAGCATATTCTTCCTCAGGAAGATGGATGGGTGGCAAAAAACCTATTGTCCGGAATATCAAGCCAAACTTTTGGTACTCGATCAGAAGCCATGACTTATGCTAAATCAACTATAAATTCAGGCGCTTCTATTTTTATTCATGGGGTAGACGGAAGAATAGTGGATAGAAAAGATTATTAAATCAACTCCCTCCTGGGCACCTATACAATATATTGTGGTTTTAGGTTGAAGTAATTGACGAAAAGTAGTAAAATAAGCAGTCAATATGCCCGATTCAACATTGTCACCTTTTTTAAACCCTTTTTTGTCCTCAACCCAAGGTTCTAATGGTCAGGCTATTCGTCAATCCGCAGACTGGGAATATGATGAAAGACGTTTTGAACAAGAAGCTGAAACTTCTAAACCCAATCCGGAAACCTCTGTTTTAGGTAGCATTTCTTTTAATCAAACCACTGAGGTAGTTAATACTGCCGTAGATTCAGTAGGAGATATTATGCAAGCTAGCGGAGAAGCAGCCATTGATCTTTTACAAATGATTACCGGGATTGAAAAAAAGGGTGAAACTTCCGCTCCACCAGAATCCTCAGTGGATGAACAATTGTCTGAACAAACAGCTGCGGTTAAACTACTGGAAACTAGAGCCTGGTTTGATAAGATTCAAAATCAACAAGCTCAAGTTGACTATGATACAAAACTAAATGAAGCTTTAAGAATTGCCACTAGAATGGTTGGTAAGGATGAGGCCATGCAAATGGGACATCTTGATGAGCTGGCCATCTCCACGCTTTCTGACATTGCCAGAAAAGATCAGGAGCAGACCACCACGCAAGAAGATCAGGAAAAAAGTGCTTCTATTCCCAATCCTGCTAAACAAGCCAATGCTTTGGAAACTCAGTTTGAAGGTGGATCAGGACAATTCGGCAGTGGTACAGCTTCTCTTTCTTCAGCCAGTGGAGCCGCCGGTTAATCCTGTTGAATATACTTTACTCTTAGACTAAAATACCAGATACGGGCGGTTAGCTCAGCTGATAGAGCGCATTCTTGACGTGAATGATGTCAGGGGTTTGAATCCCTTACCGCCCACAGATACAAAGAGCTGTAGAATTGCGTGCACTTTACTTCACATGTTGACTTATAGTATAATCCTCTTCTATGGAAGTGCTGATTGATAGATTTCGTCTTCATAAACATATAGAAGCAATTGGCCAACGAACTGATTTGGCCACAATTGGCGCAGAGCTTGATGTCTTACACGCAGCAAATAGGTATGAAACTGCTGTGAGAGAAACCGCAAATAATTTCCACGATCCACGCCTGCTTGGTGCAATTGCCGCAAGAGATAGAGCGCTAGTGCGCTTGCATGGTTTACCAAGTTACATAAGGGAACAAGATGCCAGAGTAAAAGCACAAGAAGCTCGTGAGCGTGGTGATAGTGAGGAAGAACGAATTCAATTAGCTGTAATAAGTGATGCACTACTATTTCGAGGTAATGGCCAAATAATTGCAAAGAAAATTTTCCATGGAGAGAAAGCACAAGAAAGAATGCAGGAAACAGGATTTGTGGTATATGGAAGAAATGAAACTGCAACAATCCGAAATCTCACCCACATTAATGGTATACCGATAAATACGCTTGAAGAAAAATTGCGTGATGGAACAGATCCCAATGATCCAGAGGATATAGCAGACTATCAGGAAGTATTTGGCGATCTTTTCCCCGATCCATCCAAATTTGGTTCACATGTGACTAGTTCATATGAATGTATATTTTTAGGTCCTCAAGAGTCGTTGCTAGAGCTTATGGCAAAAGATAATGATACAGTTTTGGGTATGGGATTAAGACATATGCAGCTAGCCGATTTTCTTGATACGTTTGTTTATCATACAAATATGATGCAAGAAGAAGTAGAAGGAAAAAAATATGGTAGATTTACTATAAATGGTAATGAGTATAGTTTAAGCGAATATGGTGAGCCAGGAAGTTTAGGTTCGCCATTTGATGATGGATTAGCTGGGCACGTTACTTATTTTGTTACTCGCGGGGATGGTGCAAGAATTCAATTTGGTCAAATGCAACCAGACCTTATCCAAAGATGGGGATTTTACGAGGGGGAGAGAACTGCTTATCGACTTGATCCAAAAAACCTTGCAGTCTTTGCTGGGCTTATGCCAGCTGAGCGAGTTTAATCTACTCAAGATACGCAAACTCACATCCTGTAATTTTTGATATAATCGGAAATAGATTCCAAAATGGGGTTCCAGCCATAGGAACTATCGTTCATAATTTGTGATAATATAATTATAGATGACTCCGGAGATAGAACGTCATGTATCTGCTAATATGAATCTGTCAAGAAAACAAATTATGCTCGCGAATTTTTTAGGAGGATTATCCTGGGGAATTGGATCAGTCATCGGAGCCTCAGTAGTCATTACCATTATTGTCTGGCTGCTTAAACTTTTTGGAGTCTTTAATGACTTCAGTAATTTCTTCCCCCAAAATTTTAGATGAAAATTGCATTAACTGCTACGCAGTGGGAGAGATTTTCTGAGATATTGGGAAATCTTGGTATTGTAGTTGTTACCTCAACCCTTCTTCCTTTGATATTTGATCAAAAAGAATTACTCGGAGACGTTCGAGGACTATACATTGCAGCCATCTTATGGTACTTTAGCATTATTACAGCAAGGAAATATTAAGATGGACCAACTATCTATTTTTTATCTAACGATGGCAATAGTAACCTTAGCTTTTGCTTTGGTAATTGTTTTTGGAAGAACTAAAGAGACTTCTAAAAAAAGAAAATAATCTCCATAACTTCATGGATAATAATCTAAAAGATCATAAACAAATCGGACAGGAGCAAGAGCTCTTCTTTACAGATGAGATTGCCCCTGGTGCTCCTTTTTGGCTACCCAAAGGCATGGTAATTTTTAAAGAGTTGGAAAAATATATCCGGAAACTTACTGAAGATGCCGGCTACTTAGAAACCTCCACTCCAATTATGGTTAAATCTGATTTATTTAAACAATCTGGCCATTTTGCCAAGTTTGGCGAACATAATATGTATAATTTAAAAATCTTAGATGCGCCTGAAGGAATGGGACAGTCCGAAACTTTGGCTCTAGATTACACCCTAAAACCAATGAACTGCCCTGAATCAACTATTTTATATAGATTCAGACCCCGGTCTTATAGAGAACTACCTCTTCGTTTATCAGAAATTGGCCGTCTTCATCGTAGAGAAAAATCCGGAGAAGTTAACGGACTACTTCGAGTTCGCCAGCTTACCCAAGATGATGCCCATATTTTTGCCACAGAAGACCAAATCTTTGATGAAGTCTCAGCTAACTTAGATATGATGATGGATTTCTATAAAAAGTTAGGATTTGAATATG
Source organism: uncultured Gammaproteobacteria bacterium (assembly GCA_964523905.1). Lineage (GTDB taxonomy): Bacteria > Patescibacteriota > Microgenomatia > Daviesbacterales > UBA10151 > CAZFYQ01. Next base: position 20,092 of record CAZFYQ010000010.1, on the reverse strand, counting down.
AATTCAGACTGGCTACCCGTCCGGAACAACGAGCCGGCAAAGATGAAAACTGGGATAAAGCAGAACAAGCCTTGAAAGATGCTTTAGAGAAAAAAGGCTTGAAAGCCGGAGATAAAATGGGTGACGGTGCTTTTTATGGTCCCAAGATTGATGTCCATATTAAAGACTCCCAAGGAAGAGAATGGCAACTTGCCACTGTACAGATCGACTTTCATCAACCCGAAGCATTTGGATTGGAATATGTTGCCAGTGATGGAACTAAAAAAAGACCAGTGATGATTCACCGGGCCATCCTGGGATCTTTTGAAAGATTTATCGCTATTTTAACTGAACATTTACAAGGCGCTTTTCCTACTTGGTTATCACCAGTTCAAGCTGTAATTATTCCAATTAGTGACAAAAATACTGCCTATGGCCAGCTTGTATTGCAGCAACTTAAAGAAGCTGGGATTAGAGCAGAAATTGATAGCAGACAGGAAATGATGCAAGGAAAAATCCGTGATGCCCAGTTACAAAAAATCCCTTATATGTTAGTGGTTGGTGGTAGAGAAGAAGAAGCAGGTAATGTAGCAGTTAGAACCCGATCTGGTGAAGACCTCGGAGCAATACCAGTTTCTGAATTTTTAGACAAAATTAAACAGGAGATTGAATCCAAAGCTTAGTTATGATAGGATCAGGAATGAAAATGATAGGAGGAATGCTCTAAACTGGCTAAGTTCCACCGTCTAAACCAAAATATTCAAGCTTTAAAACTTCGGGTAATTGGTCCTGATGGTACATTACTAGGGGTCTTAACCAGAGACGAGGCTTTGCAAAAAGCCCAGGAACTGGAACTGGATTTAATTGAAATTGCTGCTCAGGCTGACCCTCCAGTAGCTCGGATTTTTGATTTTCAAAAATTCCGTTATGAGGAGAGTAAAAAGGACCGGGGTAGTAAGAAGAGTTCAGATGGAGGATTAAAAGAGCTGTGGCTTTCTCCCAGAATAGCTGAACACGACTTAGGAGTTAGGTTAAACCGGACTAAGGAGTTTCTAGCTGGCGGACATAAAGTAAAGTTAACAGTGAAGTTTAAAGGACGGGAAATGGCCCACCAGGAACTAGGTTTTAAAGTATTGCAGGAAGCAATGACTTTACTTGGTGAGGGTGCAGCAGTTGAGAGAGAACCAAAGATGGAAGGAAGAAGACTGTCAATGATAGTAACAAAAGGAGGCAAGAAAAAAGATGAACAAAATGAAGACGAAAAAATCAATATTGAAAAGACTGAAGATCACCAGTAGTGGCAAGCTTTTGCGAAGACACCAAATGGGTGCCGGGCATTTAAAAAGACACAAAAGTAATAATGCCTTAAACAGACAAAAGAAAACCACTGAATTTTTTCATGGAGAAGGTAAAAAATATAAGAAAGTGATCGGATTATAATATGGCTAGAGTTAAAAGAGGAGTTGTCTCTCACAGAAAACATAAAAAATTACATGATCTAACTAAAGGTTATCGTGGTGGTAGAGCTAACCTGGTTAAAGAAGCTAAGTCCGCAGCCTTACATGCCGGGGAATACGCTTTTGCCGGACGTAAAAACCGCAAAAGAGATATGCGTCGTCTTTGGATTACTCAGCTCTCAGCAGCTGTTAAATTAGAAGGCTTAAGCTATTCCAGATTTATTGCAGCCTTAAAAACCAAAGAAATAAAACTAGATCGCAAAATCCTGGCTGATTTAGCAGTAAATAACCCTGACACCTTTAAAGAAATTGTTTCTGCAGTAAAATAATTGTGCTAGAATAATCCTCGTGCAAGACAAAATTTCCGAAATTCAAAATGAATATTTAGAGAAGATTTCTCGGGCTAGTTCTTTAAAAGAACTGGATGAACTTTTCATTAAACTATTTGGTAAAAATGGGGCAGTGGATCAGTTATCCAAGGGACTTCCATCTTTGTCTGAAGATGAAAAGAAAATTGTTGGACCTTTGTTTAACGCAGTTAAATTAGAATTAGAACAAGCTATCCAGAAGAAACGTCAGCAAGTCCGTGAAGAGTCTTACCAAAAACTAAACTCCGAAACATTCACGACTTCAACGACTCAGGCGATTAAAGCGACTCAAAAGCGTCATGGTCATCTACATCTAGCCACCCAGTTTAAGCAAGAAATTATTACTATGTTTGAAAAGCTAGGCTTTTCCCAATTTGATGCACCGCATATTGAAGAAGATAAATATAACTTTGAATATTTAAATATCCCTAAAGATCATCCTTCAAGAGACCTGTGGGATACCTTATATGTAGATACCAAAAATCTGAAAACAAATCCTGGAGAAATGCTAATGAGAACTCATGTTTCTAATTTCTGGGCCAGAATTATGGAAAAAGGTAATACACCAATTAGAGCCATGAGCTTTGATAGAGCATTCCGTTATGAGGCAGTTGATGCCAGACATTCCCATACTTTTAATCAGTTTGAAATAGCAGTGATTGGTAAAGCCGGTGAAGGAATTACGATGGCCAATTTAAAATATCTTTCAGATTATTTATTACAGGGAATCTTGGGTAAAGAAGCCAAGTCCCGGTTTCGCCCAAAGTATTATCCATTCGTAGAGCCTGGTGTGGGAATAGATTGTTTGTGTGTTTTTTGTCATGGCAAGGGCTGTAAAATTTGTTCCGGCACTGGTTGGTTTGAAATTGCCGGAGCCGGCATGATTCATCCCAATGTTTTTAAGGCCACCGGCCTAGATCCAAAAAAGTATACCGGCCTGGCCTGGGGATTTGGACCAGACCGCATGTTAATGCTAAAACACGGCATAGAAGATATCCGCGTTTTCCTGGAAGGAGATTTAAAGTTTCTACAAAAATACTAATATGCGAGTAAGTCTTACTTGGTTAAAACAATTAGTCGATCTAAAACTCTCTCCCAAAGAGCTATCTGACAAATTATCCCTAATGACCATTGGAGTCAAAGAACAAACTGATGATTTTTTGGAACTGGATCTTACTTATAACCGCGGGGATTTACTTTCCATGCGAGGAGTTGCCAGAGAAATTGCCGCAATTACAGATTCTGCGCTTGTGCTGGAAAACCCAGCTCCTGCAAAATCTAATTTACCTAAAGTATCTGTACAGGTAACAAATGAGAAATTAAGCCCGGTTTATTGTGTAGCAAAAATAGAGGGACTTAAAGTATCTGCCTCAGCAGATGAATGGACGAAAAGATTAGCCGACACCGGGATTCGTTCCATTAATAATGTAGCCGATATTACCAATCTAATTATGCTGGAATATGGCCAGCCGATGCATGCTTTTGATGCAGCTAAAGTAGCTGATGAAACTCTGGTTGTTAGGACTGCTAAAGTAGGGGAAACACTTCTCACCTTAGACAATAAAACCAGAAAACTTGACCCAACTGATTTATTGATTGCCGATACTAAACAGCCACTCGGTTTAGCCGGGGTAATGGGTGGCAAAGATTCGGAAATTTCAGATCAGACTACTACTATTTTTTTGGAAGCGGCAATTTTTGATCCTATTAATAATAGAAACACCTCTAAAAGACACGGGCTCTATTCTGAAGCTTCCAAAAGATTCCAACATGGTTTAACTAAAACCAATTTACAACAGGCCCTATCAAGAGCTATCAAAATGTACGAAGGATTAGGTGGTAAATTAACTGCACTGACTTTGACCGGTGATTTACAAGACTTACCAAAGCAAGTTAATTTTGATCCGGCAGCAGTTAATAGACTGATCGGAGTAGAAATTTCTAAGCAAGAGATGGAAACATCATTAAAAGCTTTAGGATTTGATATCAATGGTAACCAGGCCACTGTTCCTTACTGGCGGCTAGATATTAATATAGAAGAAGATTTAATAGAGGAAGTAGCCAGGATGTATGGTTATGAAAAAATTGCCAACCAGGCTTTGCAAGGGGATTCACCGGATAAGCTTGATGAAAGCCTCCAGGACCTGGTCTATAGCCTTAAAAACGTCTGCAAGAATGCAGGACTTACCGAAGTACAAACCTATCCTTTTTTCTCTTCTCGTATCATTGAAAATTGCAAATTGAAAATTGAAAATTTGATCAGAATTGCCAATCCTATCTCCTCTGAAACAGAATACTTAAGGCAAAGCCTCTGGCCGAATTTGGTAGAAGTAATTGGTAAAAATTTAAGACAGGGTTTTTCTGATATTGTTATCTTTGAAATAGGCAAAGCATATTATGTAGAGGATAGTAAAATTAAAGAAGAATATCGACTAGCAATTGCTCTTTGTAATAATACTGATAATCCTTTAGCTGAACTGTCCCAAATCGCCGAAAAGTTACGCTCCCACCTCTCAGGTGTAAACCTAAAACAAGCCAAACCAGAGGGGATAGCAGCCAAGCTTAGCCACCCCACACGCTATTTTGAACTAGAAAAAGACGGCAAACAAGTTGGTGGAATGTCAGAAGTTCATTTACGATTATTACATCAGCTAGGAGTTGAAAAGCGCGTCGCTATTATGGAGGTAGCTTTCTAGCTTATTCTTCAGCAGAAATCTTCAAATTATCACTTGCATAATCAAACACCAAAGTAACTGGTTTATCTTGGTTATTAGTCACATATAAATTCTGCTTTGCATTAGATCCCGGAGTACTCGGGTTATCATAAATAGCCACACCATATTCTTTGGGAATTTCCGGAATCTTCATAAAATCATGGTTAGTAGGCGCCACTGCATCCAAACCGGCATCTTTAGCAGTCCAGTAAATTAACGAAGCTAAGTGACAAACACCATCACCGTATAAATAGCCATCAGATTTAAATCCTTCTTGCCCTGTAAAATGAGCGTGAGTAGTATAGCCGGCTTTGCCTTTATATTGATCTAATACATCATCATGAAAAGCAAATACTTCACCGGGTTTTAAAGTTAATTCATAGTGAAACGGCTTTTCAATTTCATCCCAGCTGATATTATCTTTTGAAGTTACTTTACCATCCATATAAGCAATGTTTAATAAAATATTATCTTTAAATACATCACTCACAGACTTAACCGGGTAACGGTCATTTAAAGACATCTCATGCGAAGCCAGAACCTGTTGAGTAGGCACGGGTGTTATTAGCTGACCAAAAGTTAATAAGGCAGCTGCTGAAATAGAAACTAGGGAATTGGTTATCATAGTGATAAAAAATACAGGCCCTTATTATGAGTCTGTACAGGTAGAAGTATACCATACTATGAGTCTAATAGCAAATTACTTAGAGGGCAACAGTCACACCAATTGAGGTAGAGAATGAACCACCATTATTATCTTCTAGGGTCACAGTTATTGTGTGTGACCCCTTGTCTCCTTGAGGAAATTCTACATGCAAAGCAAACGGTTGAGAAGTTTGCGTTGATTTAACCGCACCATCAATAAGCCAGGTGATCTTTTTTACTCCAGCAGGAGAATTAGCTTGAGCCAAAACATCAAATACTCTTGGCACATTAGCACCATTACCAACATTTACAATTTGAATAACTCCGCCAGTACCGGCAGTAAATCCAGGCACGCCGGCGCATCCCTTAGTAGCCCCTACAAACAGTGGATTAGCAGCTGTTAACACCCAATTATCAATGGCAGTTTGCCATTTATTAGCTCCGGTTGGGTCATCTTCTTTCAAGACAATCACATCTTTATCCTCTGCATCTTCTCCATCATTAGCCTGCCTATGAGGATTGCTTTTACAAACTTTAGCTCGCTGATAAGCCGGGGATTCACCCTTAGGTTCAGTTCCGGAAATAAAGTATTCTCTTCTGGTCGGGGAACCGCCGTGTGGTTTACCACTCATTAAAGCATCCACATCCATTTGATTAACATTGCCCGGTTTATCAAAAGGCTCATTTGATTTACCCTTTAATGCCACAGTCATAATCTTATTCCAGATCGGGGAGGCACCTGTGACACCAGAGGAAACCACCGGACTCATCACCTCATTATCATTGTTTCCTACCCATACCCCCACAGTTACAGACGGTGTATATCCGATTGCCCAGTTATCTCTTTTTTGATCAGTAGTTCCGGTTTTAACTGCCACGGTTTTTCCAGGAATCACTAAGACTGAGTTAGATCCAAAGGCTGCGGTTCTGGCTCCATTATCAGCCAAAATATCGGAAATAATAAAAGAAATTCCCGGGTCTAGTACTTTTCTTCCTTCTGTAGGATGATATTCAAATAAAGTCTTACCCTTGCTATCAGTTACTTTAAGAATTGAAACTGGATCATTTTGCGCTCCCTGATTGGCAAAAGTACCAAAAGCAGATGTTAAATCCAAAAGTCGAACTTCCCGTCCTCCCAAAGTTAAACTAAGTCCCACTGAATTAACATTTTCCTCAGTTGGCTCCCAATTTAATAGTCCCATCCTAAAACCAAGCTCCATCACATCTTTTACTCCGGTTAAGGCTAAGTTTTTAACAGCCGGAATATTATAGGAATTCCCCAAAGCATATCTCATCTGCACCGGTCCACGGAATTGACCGTCATAATTAACCGGGGAATAAGTGGGATTATTAGCTCCTCCAGGAAAATCGGTTTTAACATCCATATAAACTTGGTTTGCGGTGTAACCTTTTTCTAGGGCCTTGGCATAATTAATTGGTTTGGTAGCAGAACCAGGCTGTCTTTGCTGAATTGCTACATTAACGTTCGGCTCAAAAACACAAGTTGTAGCTTCTTTACAGCCGTCCGGCTCTGACTTTCCAAAATAATCTTTTGATCCCACCATGGACAGAATTTGTCCGGTTTTGGAATCTAAAACCACTGCAGCTCCATTACCAACCTGAGCGCTTTTTAAATCATCAACTTCTTTTTTAACAATATCTTCTGCTTGTTGTTGCAATTTATAATCCAAAGAAGTAGTTACTTTAAGTCCTCCTTGTTCAACTAATTTGTCTCCAAATTGCTCAATTAGCTTTTGTTTAACATACAACACAAAATGCGGGGCTTTAAATCCAACCTCATTCTGAGCTGTGCGGTAGGTTAGTTTTTCATCCACTGCTGCTTTCTCCTGATCCTTGGTTATATATTTTTGTTCCACCATAGCATCCAACACTGCTTTTTGGCGCACTTTAGCCAGCTCCGGATGAGTTCCATAAGGGGAATAAACTGAAGGAAGCTGCGGCAATCCTGCCAAAATTGATGCTTCTGCCAAATCTAAATCCTTAGCAGATTTACCAAAATATAAATTAGCAGCTGCCTCAATACCATAAGCAGTACCACCATAAGGAATTTCATTTAAATACATTTCCAGAATCTGGTCTTTGGTGTAAATCCTCTCCACCTGCACTGCCAAAATCAGTTCTTTAATTTTTCGAATATAACTAACATCTGCACCAACCAAAGCATTTTTAACCAGCTGTTGAGTTAAGGTAGACCCACCTCCTTCAATTTTTCGATTAATCACCAGTAAAAATACTGAACGTAAAATACCGGTCACAGAAAAACCGCCATGTTTATAAAAATCTTTATCTTCAATAGAAATAGTCGCTTCTTTAACATACAAAGGGATGTCAGTTAGTTTAACCGGAGTGCGGTTTTGGTTTTGGTAAATGTCGTACAAAAGTTCACCGCTGCGATCAAAGATTTTAGTAGAGGAGGCCACGGAGCGGGTGGTCAAATCTTCCGGGGAAGGGATTTGGGTGCCAAAATAAATCACTACCCCAAAAACCAACAGTAAAAATCCCACCACTCCAACTAGCATCACAGTGGACATATTGGAGAGAAATTTAAATTTCCACAGTTTTGAATGTTCTTTTCTTGCTTTCCACGAACCAGGAGTCATATATTATCTTTGATTATACCAGTTCTGTATTGTCATCGCGAGCCCACTTTAGTGGGCGTGGCGATCTTAACTAAAATTCGCTATAATATATTCTATTACCATGGGTGGCAGAACGGTTTATGCAACAGACTGTAAATCTGTGCCAAGTAGGTTCGACTCCTACCCCATGGACAATTCAACCCTATAGTTTGACAAACTTCCAACAAATAGGTATAATTCAATCCAATTATGCCGACAGAGCGATCAGAAAATTCAGTCAACCCTAATAGAAGGGATTTCCATATTGGTGATATTCTTAGTATAACAACCGGACATTTAGTATCACCTCGATATATGGAAGGAATTTACGACATTTTAAACTTTATGACTGGGGATAACTTATTTACGCATCAACTCATTAGAGCAACAGAAGAGTGCAGACCAAATTTACTTCAACAGCACCCACAGCTTGTAGAAGTAGATGCGGGGGGGGTAAACGCAGAGAATTGGCAGCAATGGTTAGGACAGCAAGCAATTAAATATGGTATCGAATTACCTGTTGAGCCCCTACCTTTAAAAAATAGAACCATAAAGGATCCATTTAAGGAGCTCGAAGAAATGGTCGGCCCTGATAGAATAATTAATGTTAATTTGGAAGACTTCTTACAAGAATAATGTACTCTTACTAGGTTTTCCACCGGGATGTAGGGGTTTGGACGCGGCCGAGTTTTTGGCCAATTCTTAAAACAAGTGATATTAGGAAATAATAAAATTCTCCGTGATAATGTTTGGCGGCTTTTTGCAGCAGTTCATAGGATTTATCATTGCCAACGGTTTTAGAAGATGCTCCGTGATGATGAATGAAATGTGCACTGGGAATAAAATAAAGGGGAATTCCTAAACTTTTTAACCTACGACAATATTCCAAGTCTTCAAAATAAATAAATGTTCCTTCATCAAGCATTCCAGCTTTGTTTAAAATATCCCGGGGGATTAGAAAACAGGCCATGACAAATCCTTCCACTTTTACAGGTTTGTCAGTTTTTGGTTGATACATAAAATATGAACCTTTTTTAGCCAGGAAATACTCTTCAAAAGCTCTTCCAATGGTAGGCAAGTGAAATACGGAATCCTGATCTTCCATATTCGGGAAAAATAGTTTTCCTCCAACCACTGCTTTTCCTTGATATTCATCAGCATATTTAACCAATTCTTGTAAACTGTTTTCCAATACTTCCATATCTGAATTTAATAAAAGAATCTGTTCACCGCGACTTAAGCGAATTGCCTTGTTATAACCTCTGGTAAAACCAGTGTTTTCTTTGTTTTGGAAATAGGTGATTCTGGGCAGAAATTCTTTTACAACCTCCTGGCAATTATCTTCAGAGCCATTATCCCCAACAATAATTTCCAGATTTAAGTTCTTTTGATATTTAAAAATGCTAGCAATTAATTTTTTTGTTAGCGAAGCAGTATTGTAATTTACAATGCAAATAGATAATTTAAGTGGATACTCTAAATCCTTTGGAGAATTTTGTTTTGCCTCTTTTCTATTATTAAAGAAATAATCTAAAATTCCTTTTTTCTGTCCGCTTCTACCGAATAAAAGCTGCCACAGCGATTGTCGTAAAAGAGCAAATTTTGTTCTAAATGGCGCATACTGCATCCCAAAGATTAATCTATTTCTAGTCGTATAGTAATCAGTTAGAGAAGAGCCTGCTGTGGTGGATTGGGACACCTTATGAAAAATTGACACTTTTCCGTTATAGAATTTCTTAAATCCGGCCTGATCAACCCTTTTTTGAAATTCCACATCTTCAAAATATAAAAAATAGTCCTCATTAAACTTTCCCACTTTTTCCAAAACTTCTCGTTTAATCAAAAGACATGCTCCTGATGCAAAATTAACTTCTTTTTCGCTATCATATTGCCCAAGGTCTATTTCATCCATGCCCAGGTGTACTCCTTGAACATTATTCCAATCAAAATCTCCACCGCCATACCAAATTACCTTTCCTAAATCGTCTTTACCATATCTATCTTTATGAAACTCAAAACCTGGAGCAAAATAAATCTTTGGTGAAACAATACCAATTTTAGGATCGGTTTTAGCTGTTTTGATTAATTCATCTAATACATTTAAATCAGAAATTAGACAGTCATTATTAATCACTAAAACATAATCTGCTCCGTCTGCTAATGCATAATCTATGCCCTGATTAAAACCTCCAGCAAATCCCTTGTTAACCCCTGTTTGTAAAATAACAACTTCCGGAAACTTCTTAACAATCTCAGGTACTGATCCATCTTCCGATGCATTATCCACCACTATTACTCTTAACTCTGCACTCTTAACTCTTAACTCTTCCAGTGATGACAGCAGCTCTAAAGTATCGTTTTTGCCGTTATAATTTACCGTAATAATTGCTACTTTCATACCAAACCAATCCCTTCCACATAAATTCTCGCGCGATCCGATTTTCCCGTAAAAGTGAAGGCAATAACTCTTAAGACTAGGCCCAGAACTAAAAACAGTTTCAAAGGCCAGTACAAAAGACTGTAGTGTTTTTTAAGATAATATTTAACCCCTTTTAATTCGTTGATAAAACTAGACTTCATATCAAAACTAGTGGAAGCTCCATGTAAATGAGTCACTTCAACTTGTGGCACATACCAGATTTTATATCCTAAACTTCTAATCCTTTTACACCATTCTACTTCTTCCATATGCATAAATAGCTTCTCGTCAAAGCCACCTGTTTTATCATAAATATCTTTTTTAAACATAAAAAAAGCGCCCATAATCCAGCCTACTTGATGAGCCTTAGCAAAGAAAGCTCGATTTTTGGGGTGAAAGGCTGGAAATAAAGCACTGACAATTGGTAATGTGCCAATTCCTAGAATCCAGGTAATTAAATTTAGCGGATTTGGTAAGTTACCCGCTGATGCTTGCAGCTTGCCAGTAGAATAATGCAGTTTTGCACCCATTACATCGCAATTAAGATTTACCTTAAAATAGGCCAAAGCTTTATACAAACTATCTTCCTCAACGTATACATCAGAATTTAACAGTAAAATAATTGGGTTATTAACCTCTTTCATGGCAATATTATTTCCCTTGGAAAAACCGGTATTTTCTTTGGAAACAATTAGTTTAACCTCGGGATGATCTAATTTAATCATGGTTACTGAATCATCTGAGGACCCGTTATCCAAAGCAATAATCTCTATTCTGTTTTTCATTCTATTTTCGCAGTACTTTTTTGCTAGTTCCAACTTAGTTAAACAATGATGGGTGATACTTTTGGTATTAAAACTTAACACCACCACTGATAAATTAGGATTATCCATGTAAAAATATCCTTCCCCTCCTATATCCTTCTAATATTTTTATTCCAAGAAGTATAAAATCTCTAAATAGGGGAGGATATTTTTTGTAATAATGCTTCATGTAAAAAATCTTCATTGCAGACACCCCATGAATAGCTGCTTTCAGCCTTTGAGATTTATCAACCTTCACCTGAGCTGTTTTCCAAAGCCCGGAAGATGATCCTTTATAGTGAATAATCTTTACTTCTGGATAAAAAAAGATTTTCCATCCTTTTTCCTTTAAAGAAAAACAGAATTCAATGTCTTCACCATTCCAGAAATAACCTTCGTCCCACCAATTAATGGATTTAGCAGCTACCTCTCTAACCATTAAGAAAGCGCCAGTTAAACAATCAATCTCATGGGTGGAATTAATATCTAGAAAACTTGCAGTATATCCGGAAAAAAGGGGAGAGCGAGGAAAAAGCTTGGATAAACCACTAAAATAACAAAAAGAATTCCATGGAGTTGGGAAGCCACGATGAGAAGAATAATCTAGCTTTCCACTCGGCAACTCAACCCGGCAGGTTAATGCTCCAATATCCGGATTACTTAGTAAAAACTCCAGGGATTTACTAATTGCCCCGTCAACCACTTTAGTATCGGGATTTAAAAATAACACTACCGGCGCCTTAGCTAATTTGGCTCCCACATTATTCCCAGCTGAAAAACCAATGTTTTCTTTATTTTGGATCACCACAAATGAATTATTTATACCTTTGTTTTGTGATCCAAAAGAGGCTTTAGACTCATTGGCAATAATCTCTACTTTTCCAGCATATTTATCTTTTACAGCCTCTACTGAACCATCAACAGAGGCATTATCAACTACGATAACCTGCCAGTTATCAGATGCTTTTTTACTGGAAAACACAGACTCTAAACACTGTATTAGCAGATCTTTAACATTGTAATTTAAAATGATGATGGACAAATCCGGGTTAATCTCTTTAGCCATGTATTTAATTGTATAACAGGAAAGGGGTTTTAGCGAACTCTGTGGCGGCGCTTAATACGTAGCTGAGCCAGGGATTTTTCCAAAATAGCCATGGTTTCAGCATATTCTTCATCAGATAATTTTTGTTCCAAAGCTGTTTCAGCCCGTTTTTTAGCTTCTTCCACTGCTTTTTCATCAATATCAGCCTCGTCAACTGCCAAATCAGTCATAATGGTTAGCACATTATCTGCCATTTGAATAAATCCATCACCAGTGGCTAAAGTATCCAATTTTGCTCCTTTTTTAATTTTTAACTCACCGGGAACAAGTTTTGCCATTAAATTAGCATGATGGGGTAAGATTCCAAGCTGCCCATCAGCAGATGACAGAGTGACCATGTCTACTTCCTCATCCATCATAATTCTTTCCGGTGTCACTAGTTTTAAATGCAATTGGCTCATCTCTACGATTATACCCTAACAATCTTAAATTGAAAACGCTTGACTAAATGTATATAATTAATTCTTAGTTTTTTATGCACCAGCCTAATCAACACGATAGAGAACTGCTTGCCCGTAACTTGGGATTGTCTCTGGAGCGCTTTGATAAGTTACTTTTTTCTGCTAACCACGCTTACGACGTTATCAAAAATCTGGGCCCATTTTATGGCAAACCAGGAAGCCTTGAACCCACTTTTAGAATTACTGCCGAGCCTGTACAAATACCAGGAAGATATGAGCAAATCCTACTTACTTTTGGCAGTGACTTATTGCATTTGGGAAATGCTCTTTCCAGACTTCCGGGAAAATATCAGGCTATTTTAGGAGCCAGCGTTGATTTTAAAGTGCCTCCCACCTGGAGAATCGATACTATTTTGGATGAAACAGGAAATATCAGAATTAATGAGATTGAAGGGGTGGATTGCGCCGGTGCCCTAATGATTGCAGAACAGCTGGCATATAATCTGCAGGAGCTGCCACAGTCAACCGCAGCAACCCTGGCAGCTGCACTTAAGGCTTTCACTCATGCAGACGGTCTTTTTAAAGTAGCTTTAATTTATCCCAATCTTGCCACAGACCCGTATACTCCTAATTTCAGGAAATTTGTGAAGCTGGTATCTGATTTATCAAACGGGGCATTAAAGGTTGATCTAATTGATGAAAAAGAAATCCGAAATGGCACTATTAAACCAGATTGGCAAACTTATAAAGGTATTATTGACGAATCATACTTAACACCTAAAGAGCTGCGCAGTTTAGGCATAAAAGAGCATCAAATGGTTTCTGCTGGTTTTTATAATGCCATTGCCAATAAAGGCTTATTTGGCCTGGTGTTTGATCCAGAGTTAGAACCATTCTGGACTGCCGAGATTAGCAAGGAGCGGCTGGATCGACTGAAAAAAATTATGATCCCCACCAGATTTATTGAAAATAAAAAGCAACTGGATGAAGCAAGAACTGCAGGACAGGTAGTTAAGATCTACTGGGCAGATTCAACAGAAATTACTTTGGACCGGGGTTACGGGGTAGCAATGCCGGATGGTAACACCAGACATCATACTGATGAAAGGTGGGAAAAGCTTAAGCATTTGCTAAAAGATGGTGTCAGACTTATTGCACAGGAATATATTAAACCAGGCAAAATTCATTCTTATCTTCGCAAAAAAGGAACCAACCTTCAGGCAGTAGATTGGTATAACCGGATTTGTTTTAAATATGTTTGTAATGGTAATCCTAATACTACTATTCCATTACCAGAAGTAAAAATAACCGCCATTGAGGCAACCTTAGGCCCGGATGTAGTTCCTGCAGGTAGAGAATGTTCCTTTACTGCCGGAATGTTTGTTGGCTAATTAGCTTGTCAGCACATACAGAATTCTGGCATCAGCAGGAAGTAATAGTTCTCCACACCTTTCAATCACAGGAAAAAATCTTTCCGGTTCTATCCCAAGATAATCAGGATACCAAATATCAATTGGGTAAAACTGAGCATCATTCGGTAAAACAGTAGTATACATATTAGGGTTTAATATAAAACCATCAGGATGCTTAGTGGTAGGATTCAAAGTGAAGTGTTCAACTCCTATCTTAGCTCTTAACACTCTGGTTTCTTCGATACTTAAGACACTTAAATCTGGAAACTTTCCTTCAAGCTGAGCTAATTTAAATTTACAGCCTTTAATATCGCCACCAACAATATCCCCGTGATCAGCTGGTCTAAACCCGCTATCTCTAACCATCTCTGCAGCTTTTTGATGCCTTTGCTCAGCATCGCCTTCAAGGAATGCTGAAATTCCATCTAGAGCTCCTAACCAAGCAGGAGACCGGGGAACAGAATCCGGGTCGTAACTGCCATCAGGCATAATTCCATATCGGTAATCAATGCATCGAATCGCATCATTGTTAGTATCTCTTACATCAACCTTATTAGAAGATACTGGAATAATAGTCCAGTTTCTTTCTGTTGTGAAATATTTATTAAGTCCTTCAATCATCATAAAAAAATCCGACCCATCAATGGGTCGAGATCAAGATAGTATAACAAACCTAGGCAAGAAAGTAAAAATACTGTAATATAGTGGCATGGCTGATCATACGTGCGAAGCAGTTGTTATAACTTGTATTGATTTTCGGTTTCAGGATTATATTAATCAGTGGATTAGGGAAAATTTACCACCAAAGAGCCATGACCGGGTGGCTTTTGCTGGCGGTTGTAAAAATTTTGATGTTATTTTAGGCCAAATTGAAATCTCCAAAAGACTACATGATATTAAAAAGGTCATTTTGATCAACCATGAAGACTGCGGGGCCTATGGGGAAGCCGGAACGCATGACAAACACTGTGAGGATTTAAAAAATTCAGCCACCAAAATTAAAAATCAGTTTGCAGATTTAACAGTGGAAGAATATTACTTACACTTAGACGGAACCTTTGAAAAAGTTTAAATAACAGCTTATTTGAGATCTTCTGCTGATCCTATCATGTAAAATGATTGCTCGGATTTAGAATCGTGTTTACCATCTAGGATTTCTTTAAATAACTTAATCGTATCTTTAATAGAGACATATTTACCTTTTCTGCCGGTAAATGCTTCTCCGACAAAGAAAGGTTGAGTTAAGGCCCTTTGAATTTTTCTAGCTCTGGTCACAGTTAATTTATCTTCATCTGAAAGTTCTTCCATACCCAAAATAGCAATAATATCTTGCAGGTCCTTATATTTCTGTAACACTCTTTGTACACCCACTGCTATATCATAATGCTCTTGTCCCACTACATCAGGTGCTAGGGCTCTAGAAGAGGAAGCTAGGGGATCAACAGCCGGAAATAAGCCTTGCTCTGCTAAAGATCTTTCCAAAGCTACTGTAGAATCTAAATGCGCAAAAGTAGTGGCCGGAGCTGGGTCAGTATAATCATCAGCCGGTACATATACGGCTTGAACAGAGGTGATCGAACCTTTTTTAGTAGAAGTAATCCGCTCCTGCAATGCACCCATCTCAGTGGCCAGAGTTGGCTGATAACCAACTGCAGAAGGAATACGTCCAAGCAAAGCAGAAACTTCTGAACCAGCCTGAGAAAAACGGAAGATATTATCAATAAATAGCAGCACATCTTTTCCTTGTTCATCCCGGAAATACTCAGCCATGGTTAAAGCACTTAGTCCTACCCGGGCTCTAGCTCCAGGCGGTTCATTCATTTGCCCAAAAACCATCGCTGTTTTATTAATCACTCCTGAATCCATCATTTCATGATATAAATCATTGCCTTCACGAGTTCTTTCACCAACTCCGGCAAACACTGAATAACCACCATGCTCTGCAGCAATGTTTCTAATTAGTTCTTGAATTAAAACAGTTTTACCAACACCAGCTCCACCAAATAATCCAACTTTTCCACCTTTCACAAACGGTGCTAACAAATCAATTACTTTAATTCCGGTTTCAAAAACTTCCGAAGCAGTTGATTGCTCGGAAAAAGGAGGAGCTTGACGATGAATTGGCCAGCTTTTTTTGGATTTAGTTAAACCTTTACCATCAACAGTTTCTCCTAATACATTAAACAGTCTTCCCAACACCTCTTCACCTACTGGGACAGAAATTGGAGCTCCAGTATCAGTAACCGGGGTATGACGTTTCAAACCATCTGTAGCGCCCATCGCCACGGTTCTAACCTGATCCTCACCTAAGTGTTGCTGTACTTCCAAAACTAATCTGTTTTTGCCAATACTGGTTTCTAAAGCATTATAAATCGCCGGCAGATGATTTTCTTCAAACTGCACGTCTACTACTGCACCTATGATTTGAGTAATTGTTCCTTTATTCATATTTATTGCATAGCCACCTGAGCCGTTGTTATTTCCAAAAGTTCATTAGTAATAGCCTGCTGTCTGGTTTGATTATAATTCAAAGTCAAGTCATCTACTATCTCTTTAGCATTATCAGTGGCATTTTGCATGGCCATCATTCTGGCAGAATGCTCTGAAGCTTTAGTTTCTAAAAGCGCATGGTAAATAGTATTTTGCAGATGATGGATTAAAATAAAATCCAATAATTGATCAACATTTGGCTCAAACAAGAACTCTGCGCTGCGCTTGAGTTCTTGCGATCCTTCGGATCTTAAAAACTCTTTCTGGGTGACATCAATTGGTAATAACTTTACTTTTCTTGGCTCTTGACGAAGAGTAGAAACAAAATGCGGATAAACTAAATAAGCCTCGGTGATTTCTTTGGCCATAAATGCTTCGGTCACCAGCTTAGTTAACTGCACTGCCTGACGAAAACTAATTAAATCTACATTTTCAAAATCCGCTACTAAATCTTTACCGGTTTTTACCACAAAATTGCGGCCTTTTTTACCAACTGTATAAAAAATCAAATTACTTAAAGATTCCTGTGTTAAAGCTCTAAGCAGATTAGTATTTAAAGCTCCTACCAAACCTTTATCAGTAGAGAGCAAAACCATCGCAGTTTTACCTTGTCCATGATCTGAAAGCAGGGGATGGGACTCAATATCTACTTTAGGAAGCAGCTTATTTAAAGCCTCTGATAAATTCTCAATATATGGTCTGCCGTTTAAAGCCTGATTCTGAGCCTTTCTCATTTTGGTAGCAGCCACCATTTGCATAGCTTTGGTAATTTGGGAGGTATTTTTAATTGATTTAATTCTTCTCCGTAGTTCTCGTGTATTAGCCATTACTTAACTCCTTTTTTATTTAGTCTTTGATAAGTTGCCACAAATTCTTTAGTAATTTTTTCCAGTTCCTTAATCATTTTTTCATCTAATTCTTTTTTAGTAGCAATTTCGCTTAACAGTTTTTTAGCTTTAAGTTTGAAATTAGCCAGATATTTCTGTTCAAAATCTCTCACCTGTGTTACTTCCACCTCATCCAAATAACCATTGGTTACTGCCCACAAAGAAACCACTTGCTCTTCCACAGGAACCGGGGAATAGGGCAGTTGTTTTAAGATCTCGGTAATACGTCGTCCTCTTTCAATCTGGGTTCTAGTTTCCGGGTCTAAATCTGAAGCAAACTGAGCAAATGCTTGTAGTTCTCTAAATTGGGCTAAATCTAGTTTTAACCGACCTGATACTTGTTTCATGGCTTTGGTTTGTGCGGCTCCACCAACACGAGAGACTGAGATACCAACGTTAAGTGCTGGTCTCACACCAGCAAAGAATAAATCAGTTTCTAAATAAATTTGTCCATCAGTAATAGAAATAACATTAGTCGGAATATAAGCTGACACATCATTAGCCTGGGTTTCAATTACCGGCAGAGCAGTCAGTGAGCCGCCACCATAATCTTTGTTTAATTTGGCAGCTCTTTCCAAAAGTCGGGAATGAAGATAAAAAACATCACCAGGATAGGCTTCACGACCAGAAGGACGACGAAGAAGTAATGCCATTTGGCGATAAGCCCAAGCATGTTTACTTAAATCATCATAAATTATCAAGGCATCCTGCCCCTGATCCATAAAATATTCACCAATGGCACAGCCAGAGTAAGGAGCTAAATATTGTAAGGTGGCAGACTCAGAAGCCGAAGCTGCCACGATTATAGTGTGTTTCATAGCATCTGCTTCTTCTAGTTTGGCTACAAGTTGGGCAATTTTAGAGGTTTTTTGTCCGATTGCCACATAAATACAAGTCACATCTGTTTGATTAATAATGGTATCAATGGCAATGGTAGTTTTTCCAGTATTTCGATCACCGATAATTAATTGTCTTTGTCCACGGCCAATTGGAATTAAGGCATCAATCGCTTTTATACCGGTTTGCAAAGGAGTATTAACAGTCTGACGGGTAATGACACCTGAGGCAATTTTTTCAACCGGATAATGAGTTTTTGCTTTAATTGGACCCTTACCATCTAACGGCTGACCAAGTGGATTAACCACCCGACCAAGTAATCCTTCACCAACCGGAACTTCTAACACCTTCCCAGTGGTTTTAACTTCTGTGCCTTGCTGTACTTTAGTAAAATCACCAAAAATCACTGCTCCCACACTATATTGTTCCAAATTTAGCGCCAAACCAAACACTCCTTGACCAAAATCCAGTAGCTCTGAATATTGAACGTCAGATAAACCTTCAATCTTAGCAACGCCATCACCCACCTCAATTACTGTGCCAACATTTTCTTTTTCAGCCTTAAATTTCAGGCCGGCAATTTCTTTTTCAATTTGTTTAATTAAATCAGCCATAGTTAATTTGTCATTGCTTGTTTAATTTGTGTCAGTTTTCCCATAATTGAATGGTCTGAGACTTCATCTCCGACTCTTAATTTAAATCCACCCAAAATCTCCGGATTAATATTAACTTGTACCGCTGTAATTTTAACTCTTTTTCCAATTATTTTTTTTATTTTATTGATTTGAGCAGAGGAGGGAGGAATCACTGCTTCTACATAAAGGGTGTGCTGTCTTGTTTCTCTTTTAAGATCCTTTAAATATTCTGACAATGCCTGGATTGCTTCGTAACTAGGTAATGATTTTAGTAATTTAATTGAGTTGATAACCTTGGATTCCACCAGTCTTCCATCCTTAAAACTATTTTTTACCAACTTTTTAATCCCATTTTGTAGTAATTTATTATTCTTCATGAAAAGTTTTTAACCTCTTTTTCAATAACTTTTTTCTGCTCTGGCCCAGCATTTAGCCCAGTAACTTTTTCAAATGTCAGAGTAACTAATGCTGCTAAATGCTCCTTAGCATCGCTTAGGATAGCTTCCTTTTCAGCTTCATGCAGTTTCCTGATATCTTCTACTGCCTTATCAATCAGTCTTTTATATTCCATTCTTCCTTCTTCGATTATTTGAATAGCCTGATCTGAAGCATCCCTGAGTATTTTAGCCCCTTCCTCACCTGATTTCAGTATTAATTCTGCTTGACGCTCAGTCGATTCTTGTAATCTCTTTTCAATTTCCTCAGCATTTTTTAAACTTTGCTCAATTTTTTGTTTTCTCTGGTCTAAAACCTTTAATATTGGGCCGTATAAAAACTTCTTTAAGATAAAGAGTAAAATTAAAAAATTAACCACCTGCGCGGCTAATAATATTGGATTAATACCAAAATCTGATAAAACACTCATAATTATTTAAGGATGTTAATCCTTTATTTGGTAAATGCTATAACCAAAGCATAAATAGCAATAGCCTCAGCAAAAGCCATTCCTAAAAGCATGGCTGGTAAAATCTTCGCTTGAGCTTCTGGATTACGTCCAATAGCCTCCATTGCTTTTGCGCCGATTAAACCAATGCCAAGTCCAGGGCCTAAAGCGCCCAGTCCAATAGCAAGTCCTGATGGTAGGTGTTCCATTTTTTTACTCCTTTCTTTTTAGTGTTCAGCTCCGCTGTGTTTTTCTGACAAAATTACCATAAATACTAGTGTCAACATAGCAAACACTGCTGCCTGTACAAATCCTACAATAATTTCCAGAAAATAAAAAGGGAGGGGTAATATGAAAGCCGCGATCGAAGAGATCGTTGAAAGTACCACCTCACCCGCAAATATATTACCAAAAAGCC
>CAZFYQ010000009.1:0-37026 GCA_964523905.1 uncultured Gammaproteobacteria bacterium | reverse complement strand
ACCTGCAGCTTTGGACAGAACAGTCAGTGGATTGGTAGGTAATCTGCGCTTCCCCATCACCGCCTACTCCACCATTGCGGGTTACTCCTCCACTTTGATCACCACCGGCTGCGCCTCCAGCTCCAGGCACACCTCCCGGGTCCCCATCCGCACTAGGATTACCTTTACCACCAGTACCACAGCCTGAACAGCCAGCACCACCTCCGCCTCCGGCTGCGATGCTTCCGCCTTGAATACCATCACCTGTAGTGCCTGCACTTGAGCCACCTCCGGGCCCAACGCTGCCAGCAGTAACGTCGGTAAAAACACAATCTCCGCCGGCACCACCATTATGTGTCCCACCAGTTCCGCCGGCACCACCTGTTTGGTCACCTGAGCTTTGATTAACTAAACCAGCTAATCCAGGATTAGCTGTCTGGGATAGTCCAGTACTTGCGCCACCATCACCACCGTTACCAGTGGTGCCAGCCCTTCCTCCTGCTCCTGCTACAATAGGATAACCTGTACCGGCACTAACAGAAATTGTATTAGCCAAGACATAAGCACCCCCACCACCACCCGCAGGACAAACGATATTGGTTCCACGATCACCCCCACCCCCACCTCCGCCACCCCAAAGCGCGATGCTAAGGACCGAAGTTACCCCAGACGGTGCTGTCCAGGTATAAGAACCAGCTGTTGTATAAGTGGCAAATAGTTTGGTTGTACTAAGATTATTTCCACCACTACAGTTATAGTCATAACTGCCATCACCACGGTCTGTAGTAAAGAAGGCAGTGTCTCCGGGATTGGCATTAGCATTAGAATCATAACAATCAGTGCCTGCAAGTACTCCTGATGTTTCCTCCCAAGTATAAGCTCCACCAGTATCTTTATAATAGGTTCTACCGGAAACAGTGCTATTAGAGCCTACACAGTTAGTACCAGTAGATCCAGGAATATAGCCATCCTGATCAATATCTCTACCAGTTGAAACATTTTGGAAAACATTGGAACTGCCGTCATTACAGTCTGTATTATTAGAGACATCCCCAGCAGGCAAAGAAGCACCAGTGCAGGGATTTAAATTAGAACCTGCACCCCAGCCATCTCCATCTGCATCTGCATAACCGGTTAAGTTTTGGTATTTAGCAGCATCAGAATCATTACAATCACTGGTTCCTAATGCCCCAGCAGTTGCCAGCCAGCTATTTGATCCAGCTGTATTGGCATAGTAGGTTCTACCGGAGAGAGTAGCAGAACCACCAACACAGTTAGTACCAGATCCGCCAGTGTAATATCCATCCCCATCTGCATCAGTCGCAGTTGAGCCAATATTTTGATAAACATTAACATGCCCATCATCACAATCAGCTGTTATATTACTGACATTAGATCCACCTAGACCAAGTACTGCATTTCTTCTTCTGCTACTGGCTGGCTGAGTGGCTTGAGCTACCTGAGTAGTAGAGGAGGGGTAGGCATCAGAATCCGAATCCGTCATCCAAAGCGGCACTTGTTTGAGTTGGCCGGTTTTTACAATGTTAATGGTGCCATTAATGGTAATACCCACATTACCGGATCTGCCAAAAGTAACTGTTTGGCCGGCGGCAATGGTTAAGATTGCTCCGGAGTTAATGGTGATGGTAGCCGTATTAGAAGTACCGGCTCCGGCATCTACTCCGTCTACTGTATTGTGAAATGAGCAGCCAGGGGAAGTAACAGTAAAGCTTCCGGAAATAGGATTGGCACAGTCAGTGGCAAAGGCTAAGGAAGGTAACAGGTTACAGGCAACAGGCAACAGTGTTAATAGAATTGAAAAATGAGCGAGTAACTTTTTCATTGGGCAATAAACGGTTGATAAACCGGTTGGCCTTTGGCATTTTTAATTGGTTTGCCGCTATCATCTAGAAGCTGCAGGAAATAACTGCCGGGAACCAAGGCAGTCCTTAAAATAAACGCATTTCCATCATTAGTACCTGGTTCAAATTGAGGGATGGCCTCAGAATAAATTGGCCCAATCACTCCATTATTGTTTTGATAAACTGCGACAGTGCCTTCTTTGGGAGCAAAAAGAGAATCTACTATCACTGTTAAACCAGCTGACTGGCTACTGATTTTTAAAGAATAGTCTTTGGGAATTGGTATAGGAGTAGGTTTGGGAGAGGGAGAAGGAGCAGCGGTTGGGCCTCCAGGTAGTTTAGATAAAAATTGTTGAGTAGTTTTTTTGGGGATTAGCAAACTGGTTAAAAAGATCAGTCCCACTAAATTTAACAGGACTATGATGATAATAATCGTTTTGATAAGAGTGCTGATATTATTCCAAAGTTTAATAATGAAGTTCATGGTTGGGAGGCCCTTAGGTTGGTTAAAGAAAGTTCCAAAGGAATTTCATCTTCTGAGACTGCATTGTTAGAGTTAGTGGCTGTAAGTTTTATGTCATATATATGTTCATGGGAAGGTGCCGCAAAAGTAGCGGCCCAGGTGCCAAAAGTATTACTACCACTGGCCAAGGTCATTGGATAGGTTTGAGATCCGGCATCAGAATTGACTACTAAACTACAGCTGGTAATGGAAGCGCCTGAGGTATCCCGGATAAATAAACTAATGGTTTGAGAACTACTAACTGCCGGATCAAACGGGGCCAAAGTGACTTTCATCATCTGCGGCATATTTTGGCTGGACACTGAGACATCAATGTTACCCTGGTAGAGTTTGGGAGTAGGGGTTGGTGTGGGAGGACTGGTAGGGGAAGGTATGGCAGTTGGGCTAGGAGCAGGTGATAAAGCAACTGGTTTAGAATTACCGGAGCTTATACCATAATTATCATCTCCACCTGGCCCACAAGGAGAACAACCATTAGCATCTGGAATTTCTAATTTGGCATACAGTTGATAACTTTTGCCATCACTATTATATGAATAAGTTTGATTAGGGAGTGGATCTTGTGGTACTTTGATCATATACGGCTGCCAGGAACTGTTCCACGAGGCTCCGGTTATTTGATAATCCTGAGTAGACACCGGATAATCACCGTTTTGAGCTAATGCATACTGACCAAGAGCTTGGGAGATGGCACTGATATCATCTTTTCTTTGGGCATCGCGGGCTTTTTGTAGCTGACGGGTGGGGTTAATCACAAATACTACGATACCGACCACTAAGGCAATAATGGCAATGGTGACCATTAGTTCAACCAGAGTAAATCCACTTCGACTTCGCTCAGTGTAAACACTTTGTTTTTTAAAAGAAGGCATTATATTAATCATAAATCTTAGATCTCAAATGTCAAATGCCAAATGTCAAATCAAGCCAAATGACTTAGAAAATAATTTACCTGCAGCTTTGGAGCCTGCTATATTATCTACAACCATTTAAACAACTATTGGAGGAATTATCCAAGGATAGTGCGAATTCAACCTCAGAGGTATAGTTATTAAGGGTAAAAGAAGGTGTGACATTGCTGCCGGTGCCGGCCTCGACCTGGTCATACGAACCAATATTGTGAGTAAGATCATGATCCCAATTGAGTCCGCTACCGCTGGTAACATCAATGCCACCACCACAATTTCCAGATTTACACCAACCCAAATTACTGTATACTGCACCATTAGAAGTACTTGCTAAAGTGATAAAATTAATGGGCCCAGAGGAATCAGTCTGCGTGAAACTATAGTTAGTATTAATACTTGGACTAAAAGTCTGATCCACATTACCAAAGCTTACGGCAGAAGTAGTAATATCACCCGAGCTGGCAGTAACGGAAATAGTACCGGAACCTGCATTACTTGCGTATAATTTATACCAGACTGAAGTTTCATAATCCCCATTAGCGTCACCGGCATTAGTGGCATTTTCGCAGCCGTAACCCATCTTAGTTAAGGCTACTCCCTGAAAAGTGACATTAGTAATTTGATCAGTGCAGGTATTATTAATTTGATCATTGACTACCACCAGTAACAGTGAATTTGCCCCGGACAATACTTGATAAAAACTACTGGTGCCAAACCATCCTGATTTATCAATATAAGTACTGGTATGCTGGTAATCTGTTGCGCTATTACAGTTATAATCATAACTGCCATCACCTCTGTCAGAGGTAAAATAAGCTACGTCTCCAGGATTGGCATTGGCATTGGAATCATAACAATCACCGGAAGTGCCACCAGATAACCAGGTATATGTACCGCCAGTATCTTTATAATAGGTTCTGCTGGAAACAGTAGTGGAGGATCCAACACAATGAGTAGTTTGACTTCCTACGTAATACCCGTCCTGATCAACATCTGTGTCTGTGGTGGCGACATTTTGGTAAACATTGGAACTGCCATCATTACAGTCAGTATTATTAGAAACATAGCCTGAAGGTAGCGCAGCTCCGGAACAAACAGTTCCCGGAGTGGTGGTGCCATAAGTATCCCCATCAGCATCAGTATAACCGGTTAAGTTTTGGTATTTGGTGTTATCAGAATCACTACAGTCAGCGCCTAGCATATAAACTTTATCTATCCAGCTAAATGACCCGCTGGTATCTTTATAATATGTCCTTGAGGATACAGTTGTAGAAGAACCAACACAATGTGATGTTCCATTATTATTAACAGAATACCCATCCTGATCCACATCTATATCCGTGTTTTGATTCTGGTAAACCCACACATGAGCATCATCACAATCAGTATTATCTGCCGCGTATCCGGAAGGCAGAGCAGCTCCGGAACAGGGATTTTGGTTGGATCCAGTTCCATGTCCATCTGCATCAGAATCAGTATAACCGGTTAAATTCTGGTATTTTGCAGCGTCAGAGTCGTTACAGTCTGAGGCACTAATAGTAGTCATCAGATTTCTTCTTCTGCTAGAGGCCGGTTGGGTGGCTTGGGCTACCTGGGTAGTAGAGGAGGGATAGGCATCAGAATCAGAATCTGTCATCCAAAGCGCAGTTTTTTTAAGCTGGCCGGTTTGGACTATATTGATGGTACCGCGTAGAGTTACCCCGATGCCATTATTCACTCCGAATACTACTGTCTGGCCGGCTGAAATGGTTAGAGTTGCTCCGGAATTAATGGTTAAGGTGGCAGTATTAGTGGTTCCTGCACCGGCATCAACCCCGTCCACAGTACTGTGAAACGAGCAGTTTGATGTAACAGTGTAGTTTCCGGAGATGGGGACAGAGGTACAGTCTGTGGCAAAGACTACAACAGGTAACAGGCCAGAGGCCACAGGCAATAGACTAACAAATAGTAAAAACTTTTTAAAAGTAGGCATTATATTAATCATAAATCGCAAATCTCAAATGTCAAATTTACTTAGTTTGTACAATCCACCAGTTAAATTTAATGTCAACTGGGGCAGGGATGAGGATTGAGACATCAAAGCTTTGGCCGTTTTTGATGTTAGTTACAGACAAGGTTTTATCTGTGGTGGAGGTGGGAGTGATAAAGACTTTAGCGCTATCAGTGGCCTCGGTGGTTTGAATAGTGACCTTAGTTTGAGTAGCAGGTAAGGTGGATGAGCCAATTGAAGCCCCCAGAGTAGCTGAGGAGCTGGCAATCGGGGCATTTGTGATGGTCAACTGATTAGTCTTAATAATTGGGGCACTGATAGTACCCAAAGCTGCCAGGTTACCTTTTTTATCAATGGTCACCAGTCCGTTAAAGAAGTCAGCGCTTTCAGCTAAAGGAGAGCTTTGCAGATGTAGCGAAGGGATGGCATTAATCTCTGAACCATTAGTAATAGAGAAAGTTCCATCAACTGTTAAATCACCGGCAATGCTGGTTTGGGAAAGATGTGAGTCTCCAAGTACTGTTAGTTGGTCGGAAATTTGAGCTTCTTCTGCAGTTAAAGTACCTGATACAGTAGCATCTGAACTGGAGGTTAGAAGTTGGAAGTTGGAAGCTAGAGAGGCAGAATCAGAGGCCAACAAGGTTGACGGATCTGTTAAAGCAGCAGAGCTGGTGGCAGAAGGTTGTGCTGAATTATTTGCAGCTAACTGTCCACTGTTGCCTGTTGCCTGTCCACTTGCAGTGGCTATCACATCTTCCAAAGCTTTGACCCGGTCTTCTAATGAGGCAATTTTATTGTTTAAATCATAAGCGCTTTTATCTAAACTGGCAGAGGCAGAAGCCAGGGAGGGATCCAGGATTAGAGTAGTAACTTTTAATTTAGGAATCACTAAATTGCCGTCTTTGTCAAAAGAAATTTGTGAGAAAGGATCATTGGTAATGGCCGGTCCGCTGCCACCATCATCTGCAGAATAATTATCATTAACATTATTGGGTAAAAAGCCGCCACTAATTTGATCCTGGGTCACATTCGGCCAATCTGCCCAGTCAAAGCGGGGAGCAGTAAGCCGGTAAGAGACCTCACAAGCGCAGTTACCATAGACCATCACTCTGTGGTTTGCCGGATCTTTTTGGTACCAGACTTTGCTGTTACCATCACCACTTAGTAACACCACTAAATTTTTCATGCCCCGGCCCCAGTCAGTAATAGACTTAAATAGCCACAAATCCGAGCCTTTTGGCGAATTTGCAAAATCCAGTACTGCTGAATAATTACCAGTTACCGGATCTTGCACTAGCTGTATCACTCCGGCTGTTTCTTCCTTAACCCCGGTCATGCCCGGAAGATATGTAGCAAATCTGGTGCCATCAATTATATAAGGAGGGTCAAAAGTTCCGGCAGTAATTTTACCCAGGCCTCCGGAGCCAATAATCACGCTGCCAGTACCAGTATCTAGGGTTAGATTATTGTTACTAACTGTTCGGATAATACTGTTGATACCAGTAAAGGTAATTGATCCGCCAATTCCAACACTCCCAGCCACATTAACAATACCAGTACCAGTATTAATATTTAAGTTGCTGTTACCTAAAGTAGTGATCAGGTTATTGGCAGAACCTAAGGTTAGAGAGGCTCCCAGCCCCACATTACCGGTAGCATTTAAGGTATTTAGATTACTCAAACCTGTCACATTTAATCCAGAGGTAGCATCAAAGGAACTGGTAATGGAAGCTCCTACTCCTAAGTTTCCAGACACATTTGCAGTTCCAAAATTAGCCAGACCAGTAGTGTTTAAGGTAGTAGCCCCAACACTACCAAAGATTCCAGCTGAAGTCACATTCAAGGATTGTCCGATGGAGACATTACCAGTAGTAGTTAAAGCTCCTCTAAACAAAGAAGTGCCATTAACATTTAAGGTATTTAAATTAGATAGTCCAGTCACGTTTAATCCAGTGGTTGAATCAAAGCTACTGGTAACTGAAGCCCCTACACCTAAATTACCAGAGACATTAGCTGATCCAAAGTTAGCCAGACCGGTGGTGTTTAAGGTAGAAGTTCCCACAGATCCAAAGATTCCAGCTGAAGTCACATTTAAGGATTTTCCAATTCCCACATTACCAGTGACGTTTAAAGAAGTCCCAACCCCTAAGAATCCATTTAAAGTTAGGTTATTAAAAGTCGGAGAGGAAGCAGTACTAATATCCTGAATAGTATTAATTACTCCTGATGAGGCAGTAAAGTTTGTAGAATTAAATGCAGCTATACCTTTGGTAGAACCGTCTGCTGCAGCATTATCAATGGTAATAGTAGAACTAACACCGGATGAATTGGCAAGGGTTAAAGCACCGGTTAAAGAGTCCAAAGAGCTGACACCACCTCCACCACCAGAGGTATTATCTGCTGCACAGTAAACATTACCACTTGCATCAGTGGTTAATTTTCCTCCATTGGAATAGTTAGTACAATTTTGACCACTTAATCTAAGATTTGAGGAAATGCTAGTGGAAGAACCCAGTCCCACATTGCCGGTAGTATTTAAAGTAGTAGTAGTAATTCCAGATGGAGAAGTATTGGCTATTCCTCCATTAAATACTGCCAAGCTGGATACTGTTAAAGATGCTCCTACTCCTACATTTCCGGTTGAGGAAACAGTAAAAGCCAAGGGTCCTGAATTAACCTGGAATAGCGAGGTGGGGGAGGAAAAACCAATCCCTACATTGCCAGTGTCTGTAAATCTAATTGATTCAGTACCTGCTGGTTTAAAGATAATATCATCCAGTCCCGCAGTAGAGGTTGTTTGTAAAGTCATAGTAGTGGTGGAGGCATTAGTATTAGAAATTAAGTAGGGATCCACCACACCGGCAGTGATTTTTCCATCACCACCTGATCCAATGATTAAATCAGTACTGGAAGATACCGGTGCAGACAGAGTTAAAGAATTAGCCCCAGATCGGTGTAGATTTAAATCCGGTCCAAACTGAATTCCACCTGAGGAGATAGTTAATGATCCACCCACCCCGACATTGCCGGTTAAATCTGAGGTTCCGGTTACTTTGATTCCAGAGGAAAATACTCCGGTGGATGTGACTGTTAATGATCCGCCAATTCCAGCATTACCAGTAGTTTGTAATTGGAAAGTGGGAATACTAGTTCCAATACCCACATTACCATTTTGATCAATCCTCATTCTTTCCAGAAAACCACCACTTCCTCTAGTTCCAAATACTAAATCTGCATAGAAGTTAGTAGTATCTTTAACTTGAGCAGCTATCCCTGCTAAGCCTAGACTTTGAGAATTCCCATAAAATCCTAAGCTTGAATATGTATTTAAGGTATTGTTTGAGTTTCTAACAATGATTGGTATTTGAGAAAAAGCACCAAAAAAATTCGTATTAGTGCTTGAATCTACAACTTCTAGCTTCACATTTGGTGCAGCTGTATTGATTCCCACATTACCAGTGGCATCTATTCGCATTCTTTCGCTTAGGGTAGTTGAACCACTAGGAGTGGTAAAGAAAACTAATCTTCCTGGAGTACTTCCAGACGATGGCGCACCTTCAGCTTGTACCTCAATATCTCCTGAATTACCAAAGGCAGAACCAGTATACCCTTGTCCTATTAATGAAAGCAGGGCCTCACCATTTGCACTGGCTGTGGGAGAGCTAATAGTTCCTCCTGATTTTCGGCCGAAGATAATTCCTTGAGTTCCAGCACTACCAGCACCATTTAAATAAAGAGTTGGAGAAGCCCCAGACTTAGTTAGATCTAATAATCCAGCTGGACTCGTGGTGCCAATACCAACATTTCCGCCTGAAGTAACAACAAATGGATTGGAGGTATTTTGATTAACCTGGAATTCTTGGGATGGAGCAGAGGTGCCAATTCCCAGTCTACTGTTGGTTGAATCAAAGAAGAGATTAGGGTTAGCAGTAACACTGGTTGTTCCATTAAAGAAAGAGACTCCACCGCTAAATCCTGATCCCGAAATTCCACCAACTCCAGTAGTACAAGTTATCACATTATTACTGCCATCTAAACAAAGAGCTGAACCACTGCCGCTAGATAATCCAGATAGGGTAGTGGTAGAAGCTACAGACAAAGTATTGGCAGATAATGCTCCGGAAAAGTTACCGCTGCCAATAACTTCTAAATTATGTGAAGCAGTAGTGGTTCCAATACCAACATTCCCTTGTACAGCTAAACCATTAGAGGGAGCGGAAGCCAGTGCAAATGAAACTCCGACTCCTTCATTTCCAGAAACAGATAATTTTGATCCTGGTCCTGATGTACCAATGCCCACATTTCCAATAGAAGCAAAAGAGGAGTTAATAGCTAACAAAACATTACCAGAACTGCCTGTTCCTGTACCAGTCCCACCAACTAAATAAAGATTACCTCCATTTAAATTTCCTCCAGATCCAGCATTCCCAGCTGTTAATAAAATATTTCCTGGAGTTCCACCTGTAGTAGAACCAGTTCCACCATTTCCAGCTGTGATATTAATACCAGCTCCAGCTCCACCATTTACTGCATTAGTTCCTCCGCCATTTCCTCCGGTAATAAATAAAGTTCCCGCACCACCACCAGTACCAGATCCGGTAGTAACCGCACCCCCATTACCAGTAGAAAGAGTTAATGTGCCAGATGCACCACCAGTAGTATTTGTTGTATTACCGCCGTTAGAAGATTGTACTGTGACATTTCCTGAAGCTCCAGCTGCTGTAAATCCACCTGAATTGGTACTACCTGCACCTGATTTAATTGTGACGGCACCCGAAGCAGCTGCTGCAGTGTTATTGTTGACAGCAGTGGTTGCAGCGGATGCTAGTGTGACTGCACCTGTTGCACCACCAACACTGGCATTGCTACCACTGGTAAAAGAAAGTGCTCCACCAACTCCATTTCCCCCGGTGCCAGCTCCACCAGTGATTGTAACTGCTCCTCCAATAGCATTCTGGCTAACTGAACTCTGACCACCACTAATATTAATTCCTCCACCATTAGAACTTCCGCCAGAGCCAGTACTATTTCCAGCTGTTAAGTTAACATCTCCACCAGCGTGATTGCCAGTGGAAGAACCCGCAGTTAAAGTCACATTGCCACCAGTGCCAGTGGCTCCACTTACTCCAGCATTTAATGCAATTGCTCCGCCATTACCAGTACCATTACCAGCTCCTGATTGGATAGTTAAAGATCCACCAGTGGTATTAGCAGCTGGTTGAGCTTCAATTCCCAAAGTAGAATCAGTTGTACCAAGAGATAATTTTATTCCCGGAATAGTAGTCCCAATACCTACATTCCCAGCTGATGTTACTACAAAAGGATTTGAAGCATTAGCATTGACCTGGAATTCCTGGGATGGAGCAGAGGTGCCGATGCCGAGTCTTTTATTAGTGGCATCAAAGAAAAAGTTGGCATTGGATTGGGATAATAATCCTCCTGCTCCGGCAAATATAACTGATCCTTGAGTTAAAGAGGAATCAGTAATAGCAGTGGCTGTAACTGAAGTTCCATTAATATTATTTGCTAAGTACAGATTATTAAATCTATTGGCAGCAGATCCTAAGTCATAAGTAGCATCTAATGTGGGCACTATGTTTCCTCCCACCAAGGTTAAGGAATTGTGAGTTGCAGTACCACCAATTCCTACATTTCCGGTAACATTTAAAGAAGATCCAATTCCCACAAAACCATTTAAGAATGTAGTCCCAGCATTTTGTAAATTGTATGTAGGTAAGCTAGTACCAATACCTATATTACCGGAAGCAATAAAAGATCCTGGACCAGGATCAGTAGTCAGATAGCTATTACCTAAGGATAATCCTCCTGAACCAGATAATCTTAATTTTTCACTTCTTGAAGCTGTACCATTAGCAGTAGTTTCAAAGGTAAGATATGATCCTTGTGAAGAGTCTGTCCAGTTTTCTCCTGCTTTAAAGCCAATTGCAGATCTAGCACTAGCGGCAAACCCACTCGCTCCATATCCCCTTGCTCCAATGAAATTAAGATAATCATCTGCTTGGGATGCAGTAGGAGCTGTTGCACTGCCTCTAGCTGCTCGACCAATTATATTAGGATTTATCCCAGTTCCGTAAGCAGTTAGATAAATGGCAGTTGAAACATTTGTGGGAGCAACTAAATCAAGAGTGCCATTGCTGGGATTGCTAGTACCAATTCCCACATTTCCAGAAACAACAGATAATCCACTGATAGTTTGTCCGGCTCCTGGGGTACCAGTAGTTAAAGCTAAAGTATTTGAAACAGGTGACCATAAACCAATTCCAGTTGAATTAGTAAAAGAATAACTAGGAGCAGAGGTGGTGCCATTGGGAGCCAGAATTTGTCCGGATGATAAGCTAATACCGCTTGATACATTAAGTGATGATCCAATTCCCACAAATCCATTGAAAAATGCTGTTCCTTGATCGACAAAGTTATAGTTTATATTAGTAGTGCCAACCCCCACATTGCCGTTGTCTAAGACTACTAATCCAAAAACAGTATTGGCGTTATTATGAGTTAATAAATTTAATCCTGTAGAATTTCCATTTCCTTGAAGTTCCAGTTTAGCTCTGGCAATTGTTATTGATGTACCAATGCCAACATTTTCAACAGGGCTCAGTTCAGTAATAGTTGAACCACTATCAAACCAACCACCAGTACCATCAGCTCCGCTTCCACCAGTACCACAAGAACCCCAAGCAATGGTTAAGGCAGTAGCATTTAAACATTGACCAGTGGCACCTTTAGGCAGTCTGGTTGAATTAGTACCATCAAAATACAGTAAATCACCGTTAGTAGTAAGTTGTGAAATATTATTAATGGCTCCTTGTGAAGTAGAGGAGTTTGTGCCCCCATTTGCTACTCCTAAGACTCCTGTAACAAAAGAGGAGCTTAAATTTAGATTTCCAGAAGACAGTCCTCCAGAAGAATTAGCAAAAACAATTCCACTGCCGAGTACTGAAAACACTGGAGCAGAAGTAACTGTTAAAGATCCGCCAATACCCACATTTCCAGAGCCAGAGTTAAAAGTAAAATTGCTAGATGAAGTTAAAGAAGATGCACCGTTAAAAAAAGCTACCTGTCCGGAGGTTCCTGATCCAGATAGCCCGCTAGAGGGAGTAGTACAAGCCCAGATATTGGATATGGAATTAAATTCCAAAACCTGATTATTACTACATCCACCCAGCAGTCTAAGTCCTGATGAGTCTACTTCCAACCCAGAAGTAGATGAGGTGGTAGCAGTTGTACCAGATGTTGCCAGGTTTACTGAAATAGTACCAGAGTCAGTGATAGTGCCACCGCTTAAACCATTTCCAGCAGTAATTGAGGTCACAGTGCCTCCGGAGCTTGAGCCCTGGGTATCACAATTAACCCATGATCCATTTATATAGCATCTGAACTGATTTGATGTTGTATTGTAGTAGGTAGCTCCGTTGATGGCTGATCCTGGGTCAGAAGCTAATTGGCCTAAGTTTAAGCTGTTGCCTAAAGTAACTCCGCCGGTAAAGCTGGTAGGAGTGGAAGTGGTAGCACCTCTGGCTGTAACTGAAGCCAGGGTCTCGGTGGAGTTAGAAGAAATAACTGGTCTTTGAGGATCTCCGGTAATGGAAATGTTTGTTCCGGCTGTTAATCCGTAAACAATGTTGGGAGCGGTTAAGTTGCCATTGATGGTGGTATCTGAGTTTATTTCCAGGAAAGAAGCAGAGGAAGAGGCAGCGAGAACAGCAGTAGTGGGTAGTTGGTAGTGGGTAGTTGGTAGTGAGGAGAGTTCAGTGGCAGGTTTGTGAAGGAGAAAGGCTAGCGGATTAACATGGTTAACGACTCCTAAAAGAGCTAAGCTAGTTATTATTAATGATAGAGAAAAAAAAGAAGCAGCCTTGCTATTAATACCAGGAAAACCCGATCGGGTAGGGGTAGAGGCTGGAATAATAGCTGGTGTGGTAAATGTGGGTGGGGGTGGAGCAGGTGGAGGTGTATCAACTTTTTGTAATAATTCTTCAGTACTAGGTGGAGCGGCAGAAACGGTTTTACCAGATAGGCTATTTAAGGTTTGGGTGGAATAGAGTCTGGTACCACCGGGAGTTCTTATGGCTTTAACCTTGCCAGACTTTTCCCATCTTCTTAGGGTGTCAATAGATACCCCAAGGGTCTTTGCAGCGTCTCCAATTTTGACCGTCTCGGGCAAAATAGTCCCGCGGTTTATTTTTACAAAACCAGGCTCGTTAGACAGTTTACTCATTAAAATCTATGCAAAAAGGTTTATTTGATGCACTTCTATATCCAGCGTACATAGATTTGCATAGATTTGTCAACGAGAGCATCTAGAACAAAGTGGATCAACGTAATGCAAATTTACAATTTTTAATTTTCAGTTTTCATTGAATTTTCAATGATCATTGATTCATTGTAAATTGATTGTAAAATTGTTAAATTGCTAAATTGAAAATTATCTAGAGGTTGTGGCTGGTTGGCTGTAGGTGTAGATGTCGACCTTATTTTTAATAGTCAAAATAATCGCCAGGGGAAAGGTAAAGACAGCTGGTTTGCCTTGGCTGAGATGGATGGAGATTGGTTGATTCTCAATAATGGTGATAAAATTAGCATGTTCAGCCAAAATATCAAACGGGCCTTGAGAATTTTTTGAGCTTACAGAACTAGCAAGCGCATCAAAAATTAGCTCCTTAGGTGAAAGTATCCGAACATGCAGGTTAGAGTTTGGCATCGGCTAAGCTCCCCACAAACATGAATTTCTCAGATGGAATCTGATCAAGCTTGCCAGAGAGGATGGTAGTAATATCAGAGACTGTGGTTTGCCTGGGTACAGCCACACCCTTTTTGCCAGTTTGTTTTTCTGTGACAAAAAAAGGTTGAGTCAAATAGTTAATAATCTTTTTAGTACGGTTGTAAAGAATTCGATTTTCCGCTGACAATTCCTGTTCACCGACAATTGCTACAATATGTGATAGTTTGTTATAGTTTTCCAATAGCTTTTGAAATTCAGTTAAAGCCTTAAAATGCTCTTCTCCTAAAAAGGCTTTGGATAAAGTGGAAGAAGAGGACAGGAACAAATCAACCGGCGGATACAATCCTTTTTGAGCATTGGTACGGGAAAGTACGATGGCAGCATCCAAAAAGCTCATCACCGTACTGACTCCGGCATCAGTAATCTCATCCGCAGGCACATAAATATTTTGGAAAGAGGTAATTGAGCCATTGACCGTGGCAATTAAACGATCTTCCAGAGTGGAAATTTCCGTTTGTAAGGTGGCTTGATAGCCTTGTTCAGAAGGAATGGTGCCTAAAAGAGTAGAGATCTCAGCGCCGGCCTGGACAAACCGAAACATATTATCAATAAAAAACAGCACATCGGATTTTTCATTATCCCTAAAATACTCAGCCTGAGCCACAGCTGCCTCTGCCACTCTAAACCGAATCGCAGCATTTTCATTCATTTGTCCAAGCACCATTACGGTTTTATCCATCACCCCGGATTCTTTAAGTCGCTGAAATAGTTCCTGACCTTCACGAATACGTTCTCCCACACCAGCAAATACCGAATAAACGGGCTTGCCGCCAGACCCGTTCTCGGGTCGAAGGGTGATGTTACGCATCAACTCGGTTAACAGGATGGTTTTTCCCACACCTGCACCGCCAATAAAGCCTACTTTACCCCCCTTTCGGATCGGGGTTAGAAAATCAATGGCCTTAATCCCGGATTCTAAAATATTATAGCTATTTTGCACCGTGCTAAGTGTCGGGCCTTTAGAATAAATTGAGGTTTTATAACTAGATTGAATTGGCCCGCCATTATCTCTTGGCAAACCAAATAAATCAATCACCCGGCCCAGCACGCCAATTCCTACTGGGACTTTTAAATCAGATCCAGTGCCGTAAACAGTCATGCCCCGAAAAATCTGATCAGGGTTTGATAAAATTTGAGCATGAATTTGATTTTTAGTTTCTGAAAATACCTCCAAAATTAGCTCTGGATCATCATTACTCATCAGGATTTCTGAAAGAGTTGGGAATAGCTCACCCTCTACTAAAATAGTGGCTATTTGACCAGTCACTGAGATGATGGTACCCCTAGATTGTGTATTAGCCATAGATTTAATTTACAATTTTCAGTTTTCAATTTTCATTCAATGATCAATGTTTCATTGAAAATTCATTGTTAAATTGCAAAATTGTTACTTGAAAATTACTTTATTTCCTTTCTCATGGCAAACATGCTGGCAAAATTTTCCAAGATTAAGTTATTTCGCATACTTCTTAAAGTGTAACTTTTTAATGTCTGATACTCCTTAATCAACTTATTAGCTTGTTGATCAGCCTGGTCCATGGAAATAAAGCGGGAAGCAGCCCTGGATAATTCTGATTCCAAAAATACCCCTTCCAAAAGAAGGCTGGTGATTTGGTTATCAAAAAACTCTAAAATCTTGACTAACTCAGGTTCAAAAATATAGATAAATTCTTCCTGAGAGGTTTTATCACTACTGGCTTGCTCTGTGAGAGTGGCGGCACCACTGATTAAAGTCGAAGCTGGCTGTTGTTTAAGCAGACTTTTGAAACTAGAATAAAACACCAAAATCTGGTCATAATCTTTGACACTTTGAGCTAGTTTGACAAGTTCCTCAACTGCTGGTTCATCAGAAGATAACTGTACCTGCTGCAAATTCTTAAACAAGGGTTTGACCTTAAAATAGTCAATGGCTGATCTTCCCACAATCATCCGATCAGTATCTAAATTTTGAGTGGAGGAAATAAAAAAATCCAACAGATCATAATTATTACTACCATAAAAGGCATCATTAGAGGTGAGCACCATACTAATCATTTTTTTGGGTTTTTTAAGATTGACTCCTTTTTTAATAGCGGTTTTTTTAACCAAAGCATAAACACCGGCTATTTCTTTTAAAAATGCCCGGTTTCTTTCAGTTTCTGTACGTATTTTTTGAATTTTTAAATTAGCAATCTCAGCATAAGCCTGAGCTAGCTGGTCCAATGACTGTCCTTCTTCAATTAATGCATCAATCTGTTTAGTGGTCATGGGCAAAGTTTGCTAAGTATCGCTCCAGCACTTTCCAAAGCCTGGATTAATTCATCATCAGTTTTAAAATTAGGCAAATATCGGGTAATAGCGGTCAGCTGGGGGTGAGTGCTAAAGGCCTCAATGAGCGTACTTTTATACTTTTCAATGAATCTACGGTTTTTGTCTTTCATAAAACTGGTAAATGGTAGGGCCAGCAGGATTAACTGAACTTCCTTAGCAATGCTGGTTAAAGGATCCTGTTTTAACAGCTCATTAATCAGTTCTCTGCGAATTAAAGTGATTTGAGTCTCCGCAGACATCTCTGATGAGAATTTAGCCATGGTTTCTAGCTCTTCACCAGTAAACAAGATTTCTCTGATTTTGGCTGAGAGTAGATTACTGACAGCGTCTTGGGTTTGTCGACCGACTCTAGAAACTGATAGCGAAATATCAACAGCCGGGGATTGACCTTGGGAATGAAGGGAGGCCCGAAAAAGTAAATGCCCATCAGTCATTGACATCAAATTAGTGGGGATTAAGGTAGTAAAATCACTTAAATTAAGTTCCATTACTGGAAGAGCAGTGATTGAGCCGCCACCATACTGTGGTAGAAAGTTACCTGCTCGTTCTAACAAATGAGCGTGTTGGTAAAAAATATCACCGGGATATGATTCCCGGCCAGGGGATTTATTACCCAAAAGTGACATTTCCCGGTAAATTTTGGCATGCGTGCCTAAATCATCCAAAATAAGCAAGACATCTTTACCCTTTTTTTGAAAATACTCGGCAATGGTAAAAGCAGTTTTAGGAGTTAAAAAGATCAGCGGTGGTGGCTCTGATGAGCTGGTAGCCACGATAATGGTATTATCCAATGCTTTATTATGTCGCAAAATATCAATCAAGTTTCTAACTACCACTGAGGGCTTGCCAATGGTGGCTACAATACAAATTACTCCAGTAGTCTTTTGGTTGATGATAGTGTCAATGATAAAGCCGGTTTTACCAGAATGAGCGTCGCCTAACACCAGTTCTCTTTGACCTTTACCAATTGGGATTAGGGAATCAATTAAGGTAATTCCGGTAACAAATTGCTGGCTAATAAACTGCCTTGATTCAATACCTAAAGCTGGTTGATCTAAGGATAAGATCGGATCGTTTTTTTGCTTAGACAGCAGTCCTTTGCCATCAATTGGCACACCTAAAGGATTAATCGCCCGGCCGAGTAAAAAATCACCTACTGTAACGCCTAGACGGTCAGGTAAGCGGATAAACTGCTGAGTGGGGGTTACTTTACCCTCATCTAGCATTAGTACTTCAGCTTGATCTTCTTCCAGAGAATTCACCCAGCCACGCTGTCCATCAATTGATTGGACCATATCATTAATTTTAAGGCTAGGAAACCCATCCAAATAAACCAGGAAATCCCGGGAAGAGGTAACATAGCCAATTTCATTGGTAGTATCCATTATCTTAGAAATCTTTTAAAACTTTCCAAAATCTCCGGTTTTTTCTCTTCTAATTTAGCTTTGAGGGAATAATCTTTTTGTCTACCTTTCCAGCTAAGGCTGCAGCCGGCAATCAAGGTGGGATTAAGCTTAATATCCAACAGCAGTAGAGGAGCTTCATTAGTTTTTCTGGCATAAGATCCCATTTGGAAAATAGCCTCCTGGTTTGGTTCAAAAGTGATATAAATTATTAAAGTAGGCAGCGTGGGAATGGTTTTATCCATCTGCTCAAAGATTTCATAAACATTATCTTTGCTAAATTGTTCATAGAAAGACTTTGGTAGGCTTGATAGCCAGTTAAGTTCTTCAGCAGATTGCTCGAGATCACCTCCAAAAAACTGTTTTAGAAGGACTGCCTTGAGGCTGCGCAGCCTGGTGTGCAGCTGGGTTAAGGTATAAGTGTCTTTTAAAATGTCGTTTAGTATCTGATCCATGGCTAGACAATGAATTTTTCTACTTTGGCTTTTTCTAAAGCTTCATAAACTAGGTCTAATTGATCCTTTAGAGATAATTTCTTGGTGAGTATGATGCTTAAGGTTTGTTCCATCATGGCAATAATATTTTCATCAATTAGCTTTAGCTGAGCGCTTTTATAAGTATCAATTAACTGTCTAACTGATTTAAGTTCCAGCTCAATTGAAGTGGCGGTATTTTGTTC
This sequence comes from uncultured Gammaproteobacteria bacterium, assembly GCA_964523905.1. Taxonomy (GTDB): domain Bacteria; phylum Patescibacteriota; class Microgenomatia; order Daviesbacterales; family UBA10151; genus CAZFYQ01. The sequence continues at coordinate 18,566 of CAZFYQ010000009.1, read as the reverse complement.
GGTAGAGATCAAAAAGTCTGATAATTTAGCCTCCAGATGTTCAAATAATTGGCTGATTCTTTTTTCAGTAGAGATGCGGGAAGCCTCTTCAAAATCACTGCTCCTTTTTTGCAAATCATCCATAAAATTAATTAGTTTGGTTTGGGAAGCGGTTATTGAATCACTGGAGCCTTGGATTAGCTCTGATAGCTGTTTTGAATATTCATTAATCAGCTGTTTAACCACAAAATTATCCTGGGTTAAGATGTCACTTTGGGCTTCTTCAGCTGCTTGCAAAAGCTGGGCGCTTTTTTGTTTGGTTTCTATGAAGACTTTTTTTTGTTCCTCAAAGTAGTGTTTTCTTTGCCAATACTGGTCAAAGTAAAGGTAGAGAGCGATCAGGCTAATTAAAGAGCTTATTAAAATAGCAGGTTGCTGGAGCAGGGCAAGCATTTATCCATCATACGACACTAGAGTTTGATGATCAAGATAGAAGCCACTATTCCCAGGATAGCGGTGGCTATTAACAGGAAAATATTAAGGATCATGGAAGCCTGGATAGCAGTTTTGGCTAAAGGATTTCGGCCAATTGCTTCAACTCCTCTGGCAATGGAGCGGGAAAAAACAATAAATCCTAAAGCAAAGCTGATGATAATAATTATTCCTGCCAGCAGATAACGAATTAAATTACCCAGCTGTTTAGGATCGTTAACGTTGATTAACAGGGAATTGCCTATTAAACCAAACAGTTGTGAGGCAAATCTGGGATTACCAAGCTCGACGTATTCAATCCTGATCGCGACTGGTATTTGTCCAATACCTTGGCCGCTGTATGCACCCAGTGCTACTCCCACCACATAGCCTGACTGAGTGGCTTTTTGGCCTTTGCCGGCATTAGAAGAGGAGGTTATATAATCACCATACTTGATCGCTCCATTAGCTGTAGTGACATTAACAGTGGTTTGGCCAGTGCGGGCAATTGGCACCCCATTTGGTATATTGGCATCGCGATAAACCAGCAAAGGGTCGTTTACTATGACACCAAAGAGCTTGTTGTCATAACTGGTTGAGTCTCTAACCATCCCCGAAGCTGTGGTGATCATTAGATCTCCTGCAACGGCTTTAGTATCAGCAATGGTGTAAACCGAGGTCACATCTAGGCCTATTGCCTGGACAGTAGAGAAAGGCAACAGGCAGTAGGCAAGAGGCAAGAGAAGCAACAGTATAACTGTAGCCTGTGGCCTGTAGCCTGATAACTTTTTGATCATAGATTCAGCGTACAGCAGGGGAAAACAGATGTCAAATTCACCCCGGGGTACAAAAAAAGACCGAGATAGAGGCGTCCGTCTGCTTCGCCCCTACCTTGGTCTTTACTACTTTTACATTAGCAAATTTTCACTACCTTGTCAATATATCAAATTTCATCAAATGTGATCAGGTAAATAACCGCATAGCCTTGATACAGTCTGTTAGAGAAAAAATACTACCTCTAAAATATATCAGAACATCTATATACTATATCAATAGCTCCTGGAAAAAAGTTAAACTGAACTTGTGAAAATAGTTAGTGAAAACTCAAAACTCAAATGTTAAATGTCAAAACTAAATGTTAAATCTTAAAGATTTTAGATTTCAGTTGCAGATTTAAGTTTTGCGCTTTGAGATTTGAGATGGTATGATCACCTTATGCGTAAGTATATACCAAGTGAAATTGAACCTAAATGGCAACAGAAGTGGGCAGAGGATAAGCTCTATGCTGTTGACCTGGATCAGGCTAAAAATCCCTTCTATCTATTAGTTGAGCTGCCTTATTCGTCCGGTGACTTACATATTGGGCATTGGTTTGCCTTTGGTGTGCCTGATATTTTCGGAAGATTTAAGAAAATGATGGGGTTTGATGTATTTTATCCAGTTGGATTTGATGCTTTTGGACTGCCAGCAGAGAATGCAGCCATTAAAAGAGGCTTTCATCCCAGGGACTGGACCTTAAAAAACATTGAAACCATGACTAAACAATTCAAGATGATGGGTGCAATTCATGACTGGGAGCACAGTGTGGTCACTTGTCAGCCTGAGTACTATAAATGGAATCAATGGATTTTTCTAAAGATGCTGGAGCGTGGCATTGCCTACAAAGGCAAAACGCTGTCTAATTGGTGCCCAAAGGACCAGACTGTGTTGGCTGATGAACAGGTCATTAATGGTAAGTGTGATCGTTGTGGTACAGATGTAGTGCAAAAAGAGGTGGAGCAGTGGTTTTTAAAGATTACGGAGTATGCCGACAGACTACTTTGGAATGAGAATACGAAGCTGGATTGGCCCAAATCAGTTAAGGAAGGCCAAAATAACTGGATTGGCAAGTCAGAAGGCATGGAGATCAAATTTCAAATTTCAAATTTCAAATTTCAAATTACTGTGTATACAGTTTATCCGGAAACGATCTTTGGGGTAACCTATATGGTTTTAGCTCCTGAGCACAAATTAGTTAAAGAAATCACTACAGCTGAATACAAGCAGGCGGTGGAGGATTATATTAAAACCTCCCAGAAAAAGTCTTCCCAGGAACGAATTAGCCTGGATAAACAAAAAACCGGAGTGTTCACCGGAGCCTACTCCATTAACCCGGTTAATGGTAAGCAAGTGCCGATTTGGATTGCTGATTATGTGTTAGCCGGCTATGGAACAGGCGCTGTAATGGGTGTTCCAGGCTCAGATCACCGGGACTTTGAGTTCGCCTCTAAATACAGCCTGGAAATACAGCGCGTAATAGAAATTAACAGAGTAATTGGTAAAACTGCTAGCAATCCATCACCAGTACTGACAAAAGACGACGTACTAGAAGCTGGTTATCTGGTTAATTCAGAACAATTTAATGGTTTAGAAACGCCTGCTGTTGCCAGAGATAAGGTTAAGGATTGGTTAGAGCAGCAAGGTTGGGGCAAGAGGAAGACTCAGTTTCATCTACACGACTGGTCGATCTCCAGGCAGCGCTACTGGGGTACTCCGATCCCAATTATTAATTGTCCTAAGTGTGGGGCTGTGCCTGTGCCTGAGAAAGATTTGCCAGTTGAGTTACCCTATGAGGTAGATCACCGGCCACAAGGCAAGCCTCCACTGGCTACTGCAGAGAAATGGATGAATGTAGCTTGCCCTGAGTGCGGGGGACCCGCACGAAGGGAGCCTGAGACCATGGATGGATTTGTTGATAATTCTTGGTATTTTTACCGGTATTTGAGTCCAAATAACCAAACAGAGATTTTTGATCAAAAACTAGCTAAGCAGTGGATGCCAATTAGTATTTATTTTGGTGGTGCTGAGCACACTTTAGGGCATACTATGTATTCCCGGTTTTTTACTAAGTTTTTCTTTGACTTAGGTTTAACTAAGCAGGATGAATATGCTTTAAAGCGGTTTAATCATGGAGTCATTTTAGGTCCAGATGGTGCCAGGATGAGTAAATCCAAAGGTAATGTGGTTAATCCTGATGAACAAGTCAAGGCCTATGGTGCTGATGCTGTTAGGCTCTATTTAGCCTTTATTGGACCGTATGATATTGTGGCTCCTTGGAATCCGGGTGGAATTGGCGGAGTGTTCCATTTTCTGCAAAGGGTGTGGCTGCTGCAAACAAAGGTTACAGGGGACAGGCTACAGGCAACAGTGGAGGATCAGAGAATTATGCATGCGACGATCAAGAAGGTAGGCGAGGATATTGAGCAGCTGAGGTTTAATACAGCCATCTCCAGCCTGATGGAGTGGCTAAACCACTTAAGTAGAAAAGAAGAGATCAATAAAGAGGAGTATCAAACTTACCTTTTATTACTGGCTCCTTTTGCACCGCATATGACAGAGGAGCTTTGGCAGGCTGAAAAAGAGTCCAAAAAGTCCATCCATCAGCAGTCCTGGCCATTGTTTGATAATAAGTGGCTAGTAAAAGATGAAGTGACTATCCCAATTCAAGTCAATGGCAAGGTTAGGGATACTTTATTGATTGGAAAAGATATAGTTAGCAATACTGAAGTAGTAGAAAAAATGGCCCAAAATTCAGAAAAATTACAAAAATTTATCAAAGGTAAAACTGTGAAAAAGATCGTGTATATAACTGGTCGGGTTATTAATGTGGTAATTTAGCGACCGTTTACAGTAGCTGATAACTGTAATTAAGTGATAAATTGGTCAAATTCTTACAAGATTTTTTACTCCACGCTCACTAAAAATAACAAAAGCACACCTAGCACTAACAAGGCTTTTTTGCTAATTTTTTTAACAGGGGTTTTGGACTGTCCTGTCAGGATTTTTTTACAAAAAAATATTTGTAAAAATGTTCAATTTTTCCTCAGAAAAATTTAGTTGTCATAAAATATTAACCAATTTCAAAAAGAGGATACTTTTTCCCTGTTAAGCTCGTGCTTAGCCTTTAACTGCTCCTTTAGTGTGTTTTTGCCGGCTTTTATCTTCTTTGGTCAGTTCTTGGGCATTGCTCGGTAGGACACTGCTTATTCTAGTTAGAGCATTGCTAACTTAAAAATCACTAAAATTTTCAACATATTTGCTTGATGATATATTGACAAGCAATTTTGGTTATGTTTTAGTAGATATATGGGTCCTAACTTTTTCATAAGATTTTCCTAAGATTTATGGCTAAAATAATACTGTCCAAAACTACAAGTAACCTTCCGGAGAAGAAATTTATCTCCATTTCTAATGCTGCTAAATTCCTGCAAATTTCTCCAGACACTTTGCGAAATTGGGAAAAACAGGGAAAATTATTACCTTCCAGGACCAGTGGAGGAGCAAGAAGATATAACACAGGTGAACTGCTGGCTTTAAGAAAAGAAATTCATATTGTTAGTTCTCCTAGTAAAGGTCTTTTAAACGTCTCTCAGGCTGCTTTGGCTTTAAATGTATCTAAAGATACGATTAGAAACTGGGATAAAGGCCAACTAATTGAGACTAAAAGAACTAAAGGAGGAGCCAGGCGCTTTACAAGAGCCGAGATTAATCGTTTGCAGGGAGAACTGGGTATTCCACACTCAAAACCTGAGGCTGCACCAATCGTAAATGTTCCTAATTCCGAGGCTAAAGTTCATAATTTTAGATTTACTCTGATGCCAATTGCAGGATTGATGTTACTAATTTTAGCTTCAATATTGTTTATAAAATCATATATTGATGCTCAAGAAGGTAAACTAGCTGAGCCATTAAAAACCATTGGTATTTTGGCTAAAAATTTAGAGGCCATGCAACAAGGCGTCTTAGGTATTCAAACCCAGCTTTTTGCCACTCCTGCGGCTTCTCCCGCACCAATTAAGCAGCCTTTGAGCAATCCGCAAGTGGTGTTGTATAGCCCAATTAGCCCCACGAATGGTCAAATTAGCTGTGCCGGCTGTTTAACTAATTCCTCTTCCTATATTTCGACTGTTACCACGAGTGACCCCAATCTTAGTGTTTCGCAAGTTGATAAAACAGTCAGCTTGTCATTTGATTTGGACCATGCCCATACCTGGTCGCAGCCACAAAATTTCCTTAGCAATGTTGGCATTGGTACCACCTCACCGACAAATGGAAAAGTGGTCATTTCCCAAGTTGGCGGAAGTACTGATCCTTCTTTGTTTATTAATACTGAGCAGTCACAGGATACTCAGACAGTATTTGCCATTCAATCAGATACAGCTAATGGTTCAGGGCCAGGTTCTGTGAAATTTAAAATCACGGCTGATGGTTCGGTTTATTCAGATTCCATTTATACCACACCAGCTGATTTAGCAGAAATGTATCCGGCTAAAGCTGATGTGGAAGAGGCTAGTGTGGTAGAACTGATAAGTAATCCAGCCAGTGCCAGTGGCTATTTGGTACAAAGAGCTACTACTGGTTCTGGTAATCAGTTGTTTGGTGTGGTTTCCACAAACCCCGGATTGGTGTTAGGTAAAGACTTTCAAAATAAAGACGCCACTGATCCGCAAAAGCCAGTGGCCTTATCTGGCAGAGTACCGGTGGCTGTCTCAGATGAAAACGGACCGATTGCTATTGGTGATTATTTAACTGCTTCCTCAATTCCGGGAGTGGCAATGAAAGCCACCAAACCAGGGGTAGTGATTGGTCAGGCACTAGAGTCGTTTAAAAGCTCTGCTCCAGTAACTTCAAGCACAGATCAAAGTTCGCATCTAGTTAATATTCAGGCTAATTTGGGTCGGATTTTAGTATTTGTGAAGGTTGGTTTTGCTGATCCAGGTAATTTCTTTGGTTCTTTAACCATGGATTCTGAGGGTAATTTGATAGTACCAAAGATTACAGCCGGTGCAATTGTGCTTGATCCAGCAATTGCCAGTTCGTCTTCTCAGTTAGCAGACAGCAATGTCCCTGCTGCCAGCAGCACTTTTTATGATTTATCTGGTAAGTTGGCTTCTTTAGAACAAAGAGTAAAAGATTTGGAACAGAAAAAAGATGCTACTCCTGCAGCCCTTCCCGCAGATTCAAAACCAACGCCAGTGGCCACAGCTTCAGCTGTGCTTGCCTCTGCCCCAGAACAATTAGTTGCAACCAGCTCAGCTAGTCAAAGCATGGTGGCTGATTTAAATCTGACTCCGCCTGATATTCTGATGGCTACTGGCTCAGCCACTTTAGCCAGCCTGAAAGTAACAGATGCTTTATCCTCAGATAAATTGTTTACAGCCATGGATGCAAAAATCGCCGGTGATTTTAGCGTGCTTGGTAAAACTAACTTGGCTAGTACTACTATTGCTGGGGATGTAACAGTTGATGGGACTTTTAATATTAGTCAAAATGCCATTAATGTGATTGGTTTAGCCACGGATGCTACGACAGATAGCTCAAGCGGCATCCTCTTTTTACAGAATTCACCTTTAGCCCAGGGTTTGGATATCTTTAACGGTTTAGTCACTATTGATAAGGGCGGGAATCTAAGAGCGCAAAGTGTGACCGTGGCTGATTTTAGAGTGGTGGCTAATAAAATTTCCGGAAGTGGTAAAATAATCTCAGGTAGTAAATCAGTAGATATTAACAATACTCTGGTTATGAAAAATTCTCGCATCTTAATCACACCTACATCTGAAACCAGCCTGGTGTTGGCAGTCACTGACAAGGAAGAGGGTAAAAAGTTCACCGTGACTGCTCCGCAAGAGGTGACTAGTGATCTGAATTTTGATTGGTTTATGATTAATGAAACAGCAAATTAATATGAGAAATGATATTTGGCTATTATCCCGCTTAGATTACATTTGGACTGAGTATTTTCCCGATGTGTCCCAAAAAAACAAAGTCTTCATAAAGTTTGGCCGTTTTTCAAAATACCGTTTAGGCTCAATTAAACTGCACCCCCGGACTCGGGATACTCATATTACGATTACAGCAATGTTTAAAGATCAGTCAATTCCGGAAGCTGTGGTGGATCAAACCATTGGTCATGAGTTAGTCCATTATACCCAGGGGTTTTCCTCAGTGCACCCTAGATTGCATCGTTACCCGCATGCCGGAGGTGTTGTAAGTAAGGAAATGATCTCAAGGGGCATGGGTCATTTGTATAAAGCTTATCAAGATTGGATTAAGTCATATAAAAAGCTTTTATTAATGCATAGATATGGCTAAAGAGTGGCTGGAAAAATTTAAACTACCAATTGCCCTCTCTATTATGGGTATAGTGCTAATTGTGGGAGGAGTATTAGCTTCGGGTTTAACTGAACGAGTTCCTTCCTTCGGAAGTAAAGCCAAGCCAAAAGAGCCGGCATCTTCCTCTTTTCCTAAAGAAAGTTTGGTACAGCCTAAGACTTTGTCAGTTGATGTGTCAGGAGCCGTTAATAAGCCTGGCGTTTATCAGCTAAAAGAAGGATCCTTGATCCAGAATGCGATTGCCATGGCCGGAGGTTTTGCTGATAGTGCCAGTAAGGAGTATATATCAAAAACTTTAAATCTAGCTCAAAAGCTATCAGATGGTAGCAAGATTTATATTCCGCTAGAAGGAGAACAAGTGAGTGCGCCGCAAAGTAGTGGGGCAGTGGCCGGAGCTTCAACTCAGGCTCAGGTTAATATTAATACTGCTAGTGAGTCAGATTTGGACGCGCTGCCCGGCATTGGTCCGGTCACTGCTTCCAAGATCATATCAAGTCGGCCTTACCAAACTATTGATGACTTAGTTGCCAAAAAAGTGGTTAGCGCCTCTGTTTTTGCCAAAATTAAGGATCAAATAACTACATATTAATTTTCAAGTAACAATTTGCAATTTACAATGAATTTTCAATTGATCATTGATACAATGAAAATTGAATGAAAACTGAAAAATGAAAATTGTAAATTATTTACCCTTAGTTTTAGCAGTAATTCTTTATGTTTTAATACTCTGGCTCAGGTTTGTGCAGGGAGGATGGGAGCCTAAATTTGATCTGTTTAAGGATCAAAGGCAAGCTCTGGATCAAAAGATTAATCAGTTGTTACCTTCACCTCAGGCAGAACTTTTATCCGGAATCTTGCTGGGAGAGAACAAAAACCTGCCTGGGAGCCTTAGACTAGCTTTGCGCGATACTTCCACCTTACATATAGTAGTAGCTTCCGGCCAGAATTTAAGCCTGGTAGCCGGGTTTTTCCTTTATTTAACTGGTTTAATTAAGCGTAAAAACGCGGTGGCCTTGGCTTTAGTAGCCTCAGTTTTCTATACTTTACTCACCGGGGTACAAGTGCCAATTCTTAGGGCGGCGATTATGTTTTCTTTAGCCTCGCTGGCGCAGTTATTTGGCCGTGAGCGTGATGGTAGTTGGGTGCTGTTGGTTACGGTGGCTGTGATGTTACTGATTAATCCCGGCTGGATTACCAGTATTTCCTTTCAACTATCAGTTTTAGCAACTTTTGCTGTTATTGTAGTGGCGCCAATTCTACTAAAATATTTTCAAAAGCTGCCAATTATTGGTGAAGATTTGGCAGTCAGTCTGGCGGCCCAAATAATGGTAACTCCCATCATTGCTCAGGACTTTCATCAGTTTTCTGTAGTTGGTTTATTTGCCAATGTCTTAGTACTTTGGACAGTTTCTTTTACTATGATTTTAGGTGCCATCATGATAGCAGTTAGTTTTATATCTTTGTCTTTGGCATGGTTTATTTCCTTAGGGGTTAGTGCATTTTTAACTTATTTTATTTACATCGTCCAATATTTTTCATCACTTAGTTTTTCCTGGGTCTATGTCGGGGAGCAAGTCTGGGTTGTTTGGGTAGGTTACTATTTGGTGGTGGCTTCGATTATGTTATCATTAATAAATGCTAAAAAGAAAAATTGAACAAGCCCTTAAAACCGCAGCTTCTGATTTAGGATATCCTGCAACTGATATAGTTTGTAGTATTTCAAAAAATCCAGCCTTCGGAGACTACAATACGAATTTGGCCCTGCAACTTGCTAAACTAGAGGGTAGTAATGGTAAGCAATCACCTGGGGAAATTGCTAGCGAAATAGTTAACAGGTTACAGGCAACAGGCAACAGTAATCAGTATTTAGAAAAGGTTGAAGTAGCAGGAGGAGGGTTTCTCAATTTTTTTCTGAAAGACAAAAAATTGATTGAAAATATTGATAAAATTGCTGATTTGGAAAATTCAAAATTAACGGATATTAGTGATATTAATAAAGGCAAAAAAGTAATGGTGGAGTTTGCTCACCCTAATACGCATAAGGCTTTTCATATTGGACATTTAAGAAACATTTCCATTGGTGAGTCAATTGTTAGACTACTTGAGGCAACTGGTTTTGAGGTAGTCAGGGCAAATTATGAAGGGGATGTTGGCATGCATATAGCCAAAGCCATTTATGCCCTTTTGCATTTAGAAGACTTTAAACATGAAGTGGAAAAAATAACCGATGTACATGAGCGAGTAGAGTTTTTGGGGAAAGCTTATGCCGCAGGTAGCAAGGTTTTTGAAGAAGACGAGGCTATTAAACAAAAAATTAAGGATATTAACTTTTTGGTATATGCCTCTGCTCAAAGATTTCAGGAAGAAAAAGGTATTCCGGCTTCTTCTACTAACTACCTGCAATTCGTAGAAGGCAGAGCGGATGAAGTGGATGAGGTGTTTAATCTCTGGAAAGAGACCCGCCAGTGGAGTCTGGATTATTTTGAAACTATTTATGCTCGCGTAGGCACGCATTTTGATCGCTACTTTTTTGAAAGTGAATGCTTGGGAGGAGTAGATAAAGCTAAAGAGGCAGTTAAAAAAGGCATACTAGAGGAGTCTGAGGGAGCAACTATTTTTAAAGGCGAAAAGTATGGTTTGGATACCAGGGTGTTTGTAAATAGCTTGGGCTTACCAACTTATGAAGCTAAAGAGCTGGCTTTAGCAGAAAAAGAATTTAGTGAATTTGGCAACTTAGAAAAAATTATTCATGTTGTTGGCCCAGAACAAGCCAGCTTTTTTAAAGTGACTTTTAAAGTAGAGGAGCTTTTAGATTCTAAGTATGAAGATAAACAATATCACTTAGCTTATGGTTGGGTGAAGCTAAAGCACGGTAAAATGAGTAGCAGAACAGGTGAAGTGGTGTTGGGTGAATGGTTGCTGGATGAGGCTAAAGCCGAGATAAGTAGACAGTTTCCTGATATGGATGAGCAAACTGCAGAAATGGTAGCTGTGGGGGCGGTCAAATATTCGATGCTGGGATTTGGCACTGCTTCAGAAATTAGTTTTTCTTTTGAAGATTCCATCTCACTCCAAGGTGATAGTGGTCCGTATTTACAATATGCCTATGCCAGAGCTAGTTCAGTATTAAAATCAGCCAACTATCATTTTACCTCAGTCTCAGATGACAAACTGGAACCTGAAGAAAGAGAAGTCTTACGTAAAATAGAATATTTTACTGAAACTGTTGAAGAGGCTGCTAAAAACTATGCCCCTAATGTTATAGCTTCCTATCTAACTGATCTGGCCAAAACTTTTAATTTGTTTTACCAAAAGCACCGCATTTTAAAAGCTGAAAGTAAACAAGAGTTTCGTTTGGCTTTGACTTATGCCACCTCTCTAGTTTTGAAAAAAGGGCTCTATCTACTGGGGATTGAAGCTCCAGAAAGGATGTGACACGCAGTGTCATCCTGAACGAAGTGAAGGATCTCTCACGAATGTGAGTACTATTATGTTTAAACGATATAAACCAAGAAAAACTGCCAATCCTTTAGTTGTATTTTTCCGACTAATACTAAGCCTAGTAATGTTTGCAGTACTTTTGGCCGGGGCCTATTCTGCTTACAAGCATTTTTCAGGCACAGATCCTTTAAAACTTGATCCACAAAATATGCTATCTGATATAGTTAAGCAGAAAGCTCCGCCACAGCTAAGTAGTCTAATCTCAGCTATTTCCAGTAAGATTGGTAAGCAAGTAGCTCCGGTTAGTAAACAAGTTTTAGGTTCCAAAACCACCAGTAGCAGTGAGCCAGCTAATAATTCTGCTCCGGTGATTAGTTTTTTAATGATTGCTGATTCCCACAGTGATAGTGAATATTTGGCCAAAGCCATTACCCAGGCAAAGCAGCTTCATCCTGATCTGGCTTTTATTATTGGGCTGGGGGATTATACTAATGTCGGAACAGTGGATGAACTGACTGCTGCTAAAAAACAGTTTGACTTGGTTGGACTACGCTACTTTCTAGTACCAGGAGATCATGATCTGTGGGATTCCAGGAACCGAAATTTACCTGCCACGGATGATTTTAAGCAAGTGTTCGGTCCTAACTACCAGTCATTTGAGTTTGATAATTTCTCCTTTTTGTTAATTGATGACAGTGACGATTATTTGGGGATTGATGCCACTCAGTCAGACTGGATTAGTAAACAGCTGGAAAAGTTTAAACAGGATCAGACCAAGGGTATTTTAGTATTTACTCATGAACCTTTGTATCATCCCCAGTCTGATCATTATATGGGAAAAACCGATCCTAAATTAAAAGTGCAGGCAAAGAATTTGGAATATCAGTTTAAAGAGGCCGGGATTAAGGAAATTTTTGCCGGGGATACCCATGATTTTAGTCAGTATAGTGAACCGGAAACTAATTTAGCCATGGTATCAGTTGGAGCAGTGACCAGAGATCGTAATTTGCAGCTGCCCAGATATGCCATTGGTTATGTTTATGAAGATGGTTCAGTCAGAGTAGAAGATATTGAGATTAAGTAGTAGTTAGTATATAATCCTTGGATATGATTCAACAGACGTTAATTATTATAAAACCAGATGGTGTCAAAGGCGGCTTTACTGATGAGATTATCAAAAGATATGAAGCAGTAGGCTTGAAGGTTATTAAAAGAAAAAGTATGAGCGCTCCAATGGATATTGTTGAGAAACATTATGCCATGGATCCGGAATATCTTAGGGCAATTGGTGAAAAAACTATTGCTGCTGGGCAAGCTGTAACCTCTGCTGAAGATCAGGGTCGAAAAGTAGTGGGTTGGCTTAGAAATTTTATTACCTCCGGACCGATTGTAGTAATGGTTTTAGAAGGTGAAGATGCGGTGATGACTGCTAGAAAAACCACTGGTTTTACAGATCCATCTACTGCTGATAAAGGCACTATCCGTGGAGATTTAGGCACAGATTCCATACTGGTGGCTAATAAAGAAGAGCGTCCGGTCTATAACTTAATCCATGCTTCCGGTTCTCCTGAGGAAGCCCAAAAAGAAATTCAACTTTGGTTTCCAGAATAAACCTATAGTTGTATTTATACCCTCAATTTGGTAATATTCCATAATGAGTGAATTAGATGATTTAGTCCCTGACCATTATAAATTTTACGAAAAAGACAACTCCATTTGTGTTGCAACCCAGATTAAAGAAGCTCCATTATCGGATTATCTACTTTGGAGAGGTACAGAGGCTCAGATTCAACATCAAGATCGACCAAGGTTCAGTCGCGATAGGGGAACAGGGGAACTAGTGAGACGAGCTAGTGGAATACCGATCCAGCTTAGACGTTCAGAATATTTTTTTGATGAAAGTGGTTTGGCAGTTGGTTTTAAAAGATCAAATATAGCTGCTCACTTAGCTGATTTTCAAACAATTTACCCGCATCGTGAGTTAAATGTTTATTATCGTTGGGAGGTTGGATTTGATTACAATAAGGAGCATTGGGTTGCTATTAAAGGTGGTAATCCTCAAATCTGGTTTGGCAGAATGTTTGTTGATCATGGTTCAGCCAGGCAACTAGAAGAAATGAAGCAAAGCTTAGGCTCAGTTAGTTTTAATGACGGACACCTAAAGTCTATTAATATGGGTAGGGTATTTCTAAATGATCGATCCTTAAAAGATTATATGTCCCTTGGGCAACCAATATTAGACATACCAAGCAATGCTAACAGAATAGAAGATTTTAGATTTTATTTAGCTGAGCAGGCACTGGGTGGTGGTAAGGATTTAGCTACAGTAGAACAAGTTGGGGATACTTTGTATTTAGTTACTTCACCAGATGGTCAACCTGCTTACACAATTTCTTGGTGGGAAAAAAATAGGGCTCTATTTATAGCTCAGGAACAATTACCTACTAAAATTAGGAAAACTGTTAGAACTAAATACAATTTTAATGTGGGTTTAGCAGTAAATTTAGCTGCTGCGGAAATTGATCCTAATCAGTCTCAGGAGAGAGCAATGGAGCAGTGGATTGCCATGGCGGCTGAAGTCGGATGTCATTTTTCTATTGGCGGTGGATTAATTGGCAGATTATTTGAAGAATAGTTGACATCTCAATACAAAAACAGTATAATTGTATTAATATGCAAAGAGTAATACTGCAGGTTCCTATGAGTAAAGAGTTAAAAGACAGAGCTGAGAAAGTAGCATTAGAGATGGGATTTTCATCGCTGCAGGAAGCAGTGCGGGTATTATTGAATAAAATAGCCAATAAAGAACTGCTTATTAATATAACTGAAGTATCAAAATAACCTTCTAATAAAGGTAAGTAGCATTAGTTCAGGGTTGTTTTAAAAATCTGATCTAATTTATTGGCTGGAAATAGATCCTTTGAATAGATTTCAATTAAATTTATGCCTGATTTCTTACAAACCTCCTGTTTTTTTAAAATTTCCAGATCATATCTTCTAGAATCTTTTGCCAGCCCAAAGTACTCAATAAAGGTTTTTTCAGATAAAGACCAGTCGGCAGTGAATTTTCCGATAGGGTAAGGTGTCTCTTTTTTGTGAACAATGTTATTTTTATATAACCAGTTATCTATTATTAACTCTGAGACTGAGTTACAACTATGTCCATCTTTTGCAAAGCATTTTCGCCGACTATACATTTTCTGATTAAGTGAGCGATGAGGTGTCAAACCTGCTGCAATTAAAGCATTATTCCAGGTTCCAAAATATTTTGCACAAGAAGAAAAATGCTTACATTCACGTCTTGTAGGGGATCTTCCTAATTTTAGTGCCAGTATTTGAAGTTGTTTTATAAGTTCTTCTTTGGATATTTCATGATCTTTTGCCCAGCATTTATTAGAACAATAGTTGTGTCCATAAGAAGCTTTATTACCGCAATATTTACAATAAATAGGCTTAATGTCACTAAGCATGGATTTATGATAATTAATTACAGATTTATCGGAACCGTTATAACCAGATTTATTTCTTACCCTCCCTTTGTTATAAAAAGTTGCCGAGCAAGAACTTGAACAGAAATTGCGAAACGAAACTGATCCAGGGGTTCGTAGAAACTTATTTGTACAGCCTGGATTTTCGCATAAGTATTGCTTTTGTTTGTTCTTAAAAGAAGATTGGCATTGGGTAGAGCAGTAAAATTTATTTCCCAGCTTGATATTTTCATTAATATGACGATTATCCTTAGAGAAAGTTTTGTGACAATAAAAGCAGGTAACTAAACTAAATGCCATGATTTAATTATTAACCGAAAAAAACCCTTATGTCAATAAGCAAATTGAAGCTAAGTATCTCTACTATAGGTCTGGGATGAGAGAATTGAACTCTCTGCTTCCGGTACCCGAAACCGGCGTTCTACCGATGAACTAATCCCAGTAAAATTAAGTTTAAATTTTACCATCCTAAGAGGTATAATTGTAGTATGTCCCTGTAGCTCAGATGGATAGAGCACCTCAGTCCTAATGAGGGGGTCCCCAGTTCGACTCTGGGCAGGGATACTTATGAGTAAAAGATATAAAACCATATTATTTGTGCGATTTTTAGGCTATTTTATCTTCTTAACCGGGGTGCTTAGTTTTCTGTTTGAACTGGGTCCGGTATTAATTGCTGAAACCAGTTACCGAATGGATCAAGTATTTAAAGTAAAAAGGGAAATTGTCTCTAATGTAAATCCGGTTACCAAGCTCACCCCCGGGGAGTCAGAGCCCACCCCGGGGGTGGAGCAGGGGCCAAGCCAGAGTTTCGGATCTGTTACCCCTTCAGAAAATACCATTATTCCGGTATCCACTGATTTTGGGATTGTGATTGAAAAAATTAACGCCAATGCCAAAATTGTAGCTGATGTTGATCCCAGTAATGAGCGTCAGTATGTGAAAGCTCTGTCTGTGGGAGTAGCTGAAGCCTTGGGTTCAACTCCACCGGGCGTACCAGGAAATTTGTACCTATTTTCTCACTCAACAGATGCTCCCTGGAATATTGTCCGTTTTAATGCCATCTTTTATTTGCTAAGGGAACTGACCCCGGGGGATCGGGTGATAATTTTCTATCAAAACAAACGCTTTGACTATATTGTCTTTGATAAACAGGTAGTTTCTCCAACTGATGTGTCCTATTTAACTAATAGATATGATAGCCCTGTGCTAACTTTGCAAACCTGTGATCCACCGGGAACATTAATAAATAGGCTAATCGTCAGGGCCAGACTAGTCACTAGTTAATATGTTATTATTATAAAAATGTCTAAAAGATTTTTGCTAACCATTGCCACTTTGATTGTACTAGTTGTGGTGGCAGCTGGAGCGATTTTTTTTGCCAAAGGCTATACCATTTCAACTAAAGATAAAAGAATTGTTGGCACCGGTATTATTAATGTTACTTCAGTCCCTGATGCAGCCTCGGTTTACATTGATGGACACTTAACCACTGCCACTAATGCGACAGTTTCCTCCTTATCACCCAGAAGTTATGATGTCAAAGTAATTAAAGAGGGCTTTATTCCCTGGGAGCGCCAAGTTGATGTTAAGGAAGGCTTGGTCACTGCTTTAAAAATTACTTTGTTTCCAGCTATCCCAACCATTTATCCTTTAACTTTTACAGGTGTGGTTAATCCAGTATTAAGTCCGGATGGCGCTAAACTAGCTTACGTTGTGCCTAGTGGTAAGAAAGCCGGAGTGTGGGTGTGGACCATGAGTAATAATCAGCCAATTGCCTTTGCCAGATCAGCTGAACCGCATCAAATTGTCAGTGATATAGCAGTTGATTATTCCAAAGCTATTCTTCGTTGGTCGGCTGATTCAAAGCAAGTCTTGGCCACTGTTGGCAGTAACAACTATTTATTAGATGAAGGCTCGCTTAATACTGATCCGCGTGATATTACGGCTATTTTGGATTCTACTTTGCAAAGCTGGTCAGATGATGCCAAAGATAAAGAAACTGCCCGTGTTTTAAGCATTAAAGATCCATCAATCCGTCAAACTGCCTCAGGTTCTGCAACCATCCGTTGGTCTCCGGATGAGACTAAGTTTATTTATTCTAATTCTGTGCCAAGCGGGCTGTCTCCTAAGGTAGCAGCTAGCTTACAAGCTTCTGCTTCAGCTCAAGCCACCTTCGCTGATGACACTGGAATTAACTTCAAAATGTATGATCTGGAAACCGGAAAACAATATGATATTCCGGCTGCTAAAAACCATTTCTGGTTGCCGGATTCTTTGCACATAGTTTTAGTAGAGGATAAACAAATCTCAATTGTTGATTTTGATGGGACTAATAAAGCAGTACTTTATGCCGGGAATTTTGATAATAGCTTGGTTTTTCCTTGGCCAGATAGTTCGCGTCTGGTAATTGTTAGCTCATTTCCTACCCCTACAGCTTCCGAGCCGAACTTCTACGGCATAAATCTGCGCTAGTTTGACCTACTTTGCCAGTCTTGTGACATGGTTTTTAGACTGATAGAATTACCGCTGTGTTCTTTAATCCCTCCAAACGCATTGGTATAGATTTAGGTACTGCCAACTCTTTGGTCTACTTGGCTGGCTCTGGAATTGTCTTAAATGAGCCTTCAGTGGTGGCAGTGACCACTGATGATAACCGGGTTTTAGCAGTTGGTAATGAAGCCAGGGAAATGCTTGGCAGAACTCCGGGAAATATCACCGCTTCCAGGCCAATGAGGGATGGAGTAATTGCTGATTATGTGATCACCGAGGCCATGATCCGCTATTTTTTGGATAAAGTTTGTGGTACTAATCGCTTATTTAAACCGGAAGTAATGGTTTGTGCTCCGGCTGGAGTAACTTCTGTTGAGAAAAGAGCGATTTTAGATGCCACTTTATCAGCCGGGGCTAAAGCAGCTTTTTTAATTGATGAACCTTTGGCAGCAGCCATTGGTGCCAAAATCCCGATTGCCAATCCTTCCGGTAATATGATTGTAGATATTGGTGGAGGAACAACAGAGGCAGCGGTGATTTGTTTAGGTGGAGTAGTGGTGCATAATTCTGTTAGGGTTGGTGGTAATAAAGTTGATGAGGCGATCCAGGCTTTTGTGCGTAAAAAGCATAATTTAATCATTGGAGAAAGAATGGCTGAGGAGGTCAAGATTAAAATTGGTTCGGCAGTGATGCTTAAAAATAGTGAACAGGAAAAAATGGAAGTTAGAGGTAGGGATGCTTTTACAGGACTTCCCAAAACCATTGAGATTACCTCAGGGGAGGTTACTGAGGCTATTTATGAGGTCACTCAAAAAATTGTGGCAGCAGCTAAAAAAGTATTAGAGCAAATCCCACCGGAGTTGGCCTCTGATATTATTGATAAAGGAATTGTAATGAGTGGAGGAACATCCCTTTTACGTAATTTAGATAAGCTGTTTACAGATACGCTGCGTGTCCCGGCAGCTTTAGCTGAAAATCCGCTGCTTTGCGTGGCTTTAGGAACAGGCATGGCGCTGGAGAATCTCGACATATACAAAAGAAGTGTATCTAAGCGCTAATTTGTGGCTGAAAGTTAGTAACTATTCCCAAGTTTTAGCTTCAAATTATTAGTGATTAATGATTGATGATTTCTGATTAATGAATGTTTTGCTTTTTCTAATAAATCCTTGCAAAATCTGATCTGTAATATTTGATTGATTCATTAGCTGTATAAATTGTTCCTGTGATAAATAACCAACATCTTTAGCAATTAAGAAAAAGTTTTTTAATTCTGCTAATGACCCTTTAGACATATAGTAAAACTGGATTTTTTCTTTGTATGTTTGTCTACCAAAACCCTCTGCTATATTGGCTGTTATCGAAGAAGATGCTCTTCTCATTTGATCTACCATTGAATATAATTCTTCTCTTGGGAAATTTTTCGTTATTTTATACACCATCACTACTAATTTGTGCCCTTCTTGCCAAACTATTAAATCCGTAAACGTTTCAATTTTTCCGTTTTTCATCTTTAATCTTTAATCCTTATTCTTTAATCATTCTTGC
>CAZFYQ010000008.1:31357-39138 GCA_964523905.1 uncultured Gammaproteobacteria bacterium | reverse complement strand
GATTTAGTGGTGGAGTTTCTTTCTTTAATTCTGCTACTAATGTTACTGCCTCCCCTAACCTTTACTTTGATAATGCAGGCGGTAACTTAGGCATTGGTACATCAGTTACTAATTACAAATTAAATGTTAATGGCTCAGCCTTCTTTAACGGATTTGTGGGAGTTGGATCCAGTTTGAATGTCACTGGAAATGTTGGAGTTGGTGGATCAGTAACAGGCTTTGGTGCTCACACTGGGCTAAATGTAACTGGACTCTCTAACTTAGGTACATTAAATGTTAATGGTGCTACTACTTTAAGTAGTCTTTCAGCTTCTTCAGGTACTGCACTTTGTATTAACTCTTCTAACCAGGTTGTCACTTGTTCCGGAGGTTCTTCCATTACAGGAACCGGAGTAGCTGGTGGAGTTTCCTACTGGTCATCAGCCACTAACCTAACTAATTCCGCAGCTAACTTTTACTTTGATTCCACTAATAACAGACTGGGTATTGGTACTTCAGCTCCTAATGCTGAGTTTCAAGTTAATAATGGTAATAGTCCAACCTTTGCTGTTACCTCTGCTGGAAATGTGGGTATAGGCACCAGCACTCCTCTGCAGCTATTCCAGGTAGGCACCGGAGCGGTGACCCAAAACACCGGCGCATTTTCTTCCATGATAGTTAATTCCTCAGGTAACGTCGGGATTGGGGTTACAAATACCGGAGCATTTAAACTGGATACTTTGGGAGGACTGGTTAGATTTAAGGATGTAACCAATTACGGAACAGTTTCTGATATGGGAGTTATTATAGATGCCCAAAGAGATGCTTTTCTGCAACTGCTAAACCAAGGTACCGTAAAGTGGGGGATATTTAATGGCAACGCTGATTTTTCAAATAATAACTATTTTGGCCTATTTGATTACACCAATAATGTTTATCCATTTACTATCAGTAATACTGATAATGTCGGCATTGGCACCAATAGAAAAATCCCGGTTGCACAACTGGATGTTAGAGATGCTCTTACTTCTACCGGACTACATATGTATGTAGGTTCATCAGCTGGACAGTTTGGTATCTTAGATAATGGCAATGTTGGTATTGGTTTAACCAATCCTTCTTTTCAACTACAAACCACTGGAAATGTAGGAATAGGTGGCTCATTAACTGTTACTTCAGGAGCTAATTTATCCTCTTCTCTATCTGTCACTGGAAATACTAATTTATCTACATTAAACACCAGTGGTAATGTAGGAATTGGCGGAACTGCTACACATAATTCCCTAACCCTGGTAGGAGGAAATATTGTGCCAACATTAGATGCTACTTATGACTTGGGATCAGCAGCCAACAGATTTAAGAATCTATATCTTTCCGGATCAATTAATGGAAATGCAGTTTCAGCAACAGCATTAACTGATTCTGCCTTAAACCAGGGATCAGTAGTGTTTGCTGGTCCTGGAGGATTATTATCTCAAGCTAATGCCAACTTCTTCTTTAATTCTGCTACTAACAGTCTGGGTATTGGAACATCCGCTCCTTCTCAGGAATTCCAGGTTAATGGTAATTCATCAAATCCTTTTGTAGTAACCTCAGGAGGAAACGTTGGAATTGGCACCTCAGCCCCATCTGGATTATTAACTGTAGTAGGCACTGATGTAAGTGGTGTAACTGGTAATGCTCTGGGAGTTAGTATAACCACTGGTGCCGCTAGCGGTAGTACCAGTACTGGATTTGGCGGAAATATTTCACTTACAACAGGCTCAGCTTGTGGAGCTTGTGGCGGCAGCTTTGCCACTGGAGGAGCTATTAGTTTAACAACGGGTAATGGGGGTAATCAAGGTCCTGGTGGTGCAATAAGCCTGACAACAACCGGCGGTACAAATAGCCCAGCCGGGGCAATTAGCATAGTAGCCGGTGATTCTGGATTTCTTTCAGGAGCAGGCTCAGCCGTTACTATTACTGCAGGCAGTGTCAGCGGGGCCACATCTTCCAGCTTGGTAGGTGGAGCACTTAACTTAAACGGAGGAAGTGGAGCCGGGGGTCGGGGTATTGGAGGTCCAGTAAATATCACAGCTGGAGCTGGCGGATCAACCAATACAGTAGCTGGAGGAAGTATTACTTTAACAACAGGAACAGGTGGATCAACAGCTGGTAATTCAGGAGCATTAACACTTGGTACAGGAACCGTTACCAGCGGTAACTTTGGCAACATCATCTTTAAACAGGGTTCAAATGTTAGAGCCACCTTTGATGCTAATGGTAATTTAGGAATAGGCACTTCTGTACCTAGCTACCAGTTCCAAACTACTGGTAACATTGGAATCGGAGGTACTGCCAACTTAAGTAACTTAACCCTGGTATCCGGAAATATTGTTCCCACTGCAGATGCCACCTATGACTTAGGATCTGCAGCCAATAGATTTAACAATCTGTACTTAGCAAACAGCATTAATGGTAATTCAGTAACAGCAACCGCCATTACAGATTCTTCTCTTACTCCAGGAGCTGTAGTATTTGCCGGCACTGGAGGACTCCTATCTCAAAGTCCTTCTAAATTCTTCTTTAATAGTTCTACCGGATCTTTGGGACTAGGTACTTCTATTAATCTTAATACCTTAAATGTTAATGGTAACGCTGCCTTTGGCACTTATGGAAATGCCTTAACCGCTGCTCCAACTAATGGATTAATAGTGTCCGGAAATGTCGGAATTGGCACCAGTACTCCATCTCAATTATTCCAGGTCAATACTGGCTCCTCTGCTTCTGTTATTACATCAACTGGTAGTCTTGGAATTGGTACTACAAGTCCGGCATACAGTCTGCATGTTTACTCTACTGGTAATAATGCTGTGGCAGCGCTCTCCTCCGGCACTGATAACACTAATTTAGATTTCATAAACCAGGGAACGAACGGCAGAAACTATTCATTAGTTTCTACATCAGGTGGTTCCGGCTATGGAGCAGGATTGTTCACGATAGTTGATAAATCAGCAGGTGGAGCAGGATCTGTCAGATTAGCTCTTAACTCCGGAGGGAATATCGGAATATATAACGGCGAAGTCGTTGGTTGGGCTAACCTGGTCACCGGTCCTGTTAATGGCCTGGCTGTTTCTGGCAATGTTGGAATCGGCACTTCCACGACCACACATAATTTAGAAGTAGTGGGAACTGGTAATATTTCTGGTAACTTAGGGGTTGGAGGTTCATTAAATGTCACCTCAAGCTTGGTGGGAGCCGGAGCCAACTTCTCAGGAGCATTAAATGCCGGATCCTTATCCACTAGTGGTTCCACTATTACTAGTACCTTAACTGTTGGGTCTACTTCCACCTTTAACAGTATTTCCTCCGGAACTGGAAATGGACTATGTCTAAATAGTTCAAACCAGCTCGTAACCTGTACAGTAGGAGCTGGCGGAGCTTCAGCAACCGGAGCCTCTACTGGAGGTGTAGCTTTCTTTGATTCCTCATCAGATTTAACTACTAATACTGCCAATTTCTTCTGGGATTCCACAAATAAAAGATTAGGGATCGGTACTTCTGCTCCAACATATCAATTACAAAACACCGGCACCACATTCTTGCAAGGATTTGTGGGAATTGGAAGCTCACTTAATGTCACTGGAAATGTAGGCATTGGCCAATCTTTGAATGTAACCTCTGGAGCTAACTTTGGATCTTCAGTAAATGTAGCTGGTAATACCTCTTTAAACACCCTAGGTGTAACAGGTGCAACTACTTTAAATGCAAAGCTGGCTATTCTAGATACCGCAGGTGATATTCCCCTGTTAATCCAAGGTGGAACTGGTGGGGGTTTTGGCTTTACCTTAAATGGTACCGGTGGTGCAACTCAATATACTGGATATACTCTTCAAACTAATGGTGCAGAAAAGTGGTTCATTGGTCGGGATGGCACAGACAGCACTGATGATTTAATTTTACGAGCCAGTGGAGCCACTAATGTGGTTCGACTATTTAATGCTTCCGCAGTTGCCAACAGTTTGGTAATAAATGCTGGTAATATTGGTCTGGGGACGGCTTCTCCTCTAGCTCAATTGGATATCCGAGACAGTCTTTCTTCTACCGGACTACATATGTATGTTGGTTCCTCTGCCGGACAATTTGGAATTTTAGATAATGGTAATGTCGGGATTGGTAATACTAATCCAAACTACAATCTGTTAAATACTGGCACTACATTCCTTAATGGATTTTTAGGAGTGGGATCATCGGCTAATATTTCCGGTAATGTAGGAATTGGATCATCTCTAACTGTTACCTCAGGTACTACCCTAAACTCTTTAGCAGTATCAGCTAATACAGATTTAAATACTTTAACTGTTAACGGAGCATCACTTTTCAGAGGAACCTTAACTACTGCTGGAAATGTTGCAGTAGGATCATCTTTGACTGTAACTTCCGGAGCTAATTTAAGCTCTTCCCTAAATGTAGTAGGAAATTCTAATTTATCTACTTTAACAGTTAACAGCGGCCTAACTTTGCAAGGACTATCCTCTGCTTCCGGATCCTCACTTTGTTTAAATACTAGTAATGTAGTCGGCACTTGTACAGGAGGTGGTTCCTTAACTGGAACCGGTATTACTAACCTGGCTGCTATCTGGACATCTTCTTCTACCCTGGGTGTTGGAATACTATTTGATAATGGTTCTAATGTCGGAGTGGGTGTTTCCACGCCGTTAGCTAGATTTGATATCCGGGGTGGAGGTAATTCTACTAACTTAGCTTTTCTAACCAGAGGTACCGGTTCCACTAATCAATTTGGTTTAGCTGTACTGGATAATGGTAATGTAGGAATTGGTAATACTAATCCAAACTACAATTTCTTAGATAATGGAACTGCATTCTTTAATGGATTTGTGGGAATTGGGTCAAGTGCTAATATAACCGGTAATGTAGGGGTGGGAGCTTCCATTACCAGTTCATTTGATTCTACCTCTGGATTAAATGTTACAGGATTAACTAATTTAGGAGCATTAAATGCTGGAACTTCCGTACTGGGAACAACTACATTAACTACTAATAATGCGGCATTAATCTTTAGTGGTACTACTCCATCATTAACCAGCACTGGAAATAATAGTTTCAGTATCTTCTCTGGAGGAAATGTTGGTATTGGTATATCTTCTCCACTACCTGCTGCTTTAACCATTAAGGGTAAAGGAACCACTACTGGGTTAACTTTAACTACATATAATAGTAATAACTCTCAATTTGGATTATCAGTTATAGACAATGGTAATGTGGGTATTGGTAATACTAATCCTAACTATAATTTCCTGGATACTGGTACTGGTTTCTTTGCTGGATTCTTGGGAGTAGGTTCATCAGCCAATATCTCAGGTAATGTCGGGATTGGCCAGTCCTTGAATGTGACCTCTGCCGGAATATTCGGATCAGTGGGCACGGGATCATTAAATGTCACAGGAACTACTAATCTGGGGGCATTAAATGCCGGGACTACTACACTGGGTGCAACCTCTGCCACCACTATTAATAAAGTAACTATCACTACTCCTGCCACTGGTTCTACACTAACCATTGCCAACGGCAAAACTTTAACTGTGAGTAACAGCTTAACTTTGGCTGGATCTGATACTACTACCATTACTTTCCAGGGCACTGATACTTATGTAGGAAGAGCCACTACTGATACCTTAACTAATAAAACCTATGACACTGCCGGCACTGGTAATAGTTTTGCTATTAATGGTACTGGTATTACTGCTGTAACTGGTTCAGGTAATACTGTAGTACTGGGTACTTCTCCACAAATCACTACCTCAATTACCACCGGATCTTCTTCTTTTGATGTGTTTAATACCAACGCCACCACAGTGAATGCTTTTGGAGCTGCTACTACTTTATCCATTGGTGCATCAACCGGTACTGCTACCATTAACAATGCCACATTAACTGCTTCTGGTAATGTGGGCATTGGTAAATCCTTAAGCTTAACTTCAGCCACTAATATTATTACCACTACTAGTAACAACAACCTTAACATTAATACCGGTACTGGCATTGTTAATGTGGCTGGCAGTGTGGGGATTGGTGGCTCGATTACCCTGAGTTCAGCAAATAATCTGATTACTACCACCAATAATAACAACTTAAATCTGTGGGCTGGAACAGGCACTGTAGTGGTTGGTCAGGGAGCGGGTAAACTGGATGCCGGTACGGTTGACCCTCCATATATTATTGATGGAGTTAAATACGCCACCTACTTACCTTCCATGACCGGAGTTAAGGAAGAAACAGCCGGGATAGTTAAATTAACCAAAGACCCTGATACTAATTCCTATCAATACGTGCTTGACTTTTCAGCTGCTGAAAAAGGTTCTGATCTGTGGCTGTTTAAATCTGTCACTGATTGGGGTTCGGGAATGAAAGACTTGGTAGTGCTGCTTTCCGGAAGCAACAATGTCAGACTGTCATATCAAAAAGATCCTTTAAACCATCGGCTTATTATCTATGGCAACTGTGACTGTGAAGTCTCCTACCGGCTTACTGCTCCCCGCTTTGACCATGATAAGTGGAAAAATATTGCCGAAATCCAAGACAATCACGGCTTTTTGCCCAATGATATTAATGATACCTATTCCTCACCTGAGGCCACTACATCTGCTGTGCAAAATGATCCGTTTGCCCAAATCTCTTTTGACAAAGATGGCAGCTTAGTGATTCCCAACCTATCTTTAAGTTCTTTGGTCATCCCGGCTGATTTAACAACCAAGTTAAATAACCTGGCTAATATGCTAAGCCTGCCAACTACCAACTCGTTAGCAGATATCCTAAATACCTTAACCACTGCAGCCAGCACTACTTTGGCAAAGGTTAATACTTTACAATCCCAGGTGCTGGGAATCCAGCTGCAGCAAGCTTCCCAGTCAGCGCAGCTGGCTGATGTATCCGGTAATATCGCTTCACAATCTGCTAGCTTAGCTTCCCAGCAGGCTAACTTATCTTCCCAACAAACTGCCTTGGCTAGCTTGCAGGCTCAACTGGCTTCCTTATCAGCCCAAATTGCCAGTGCAAGTGGACAGGCAACAGGCAACAGTGGACAGTCGGCTTCAAGTTCAGCTTCACCTTCTGCTTCTTTGTCTGACTGTAGCCTGACGCCTACCGCCTGTAGCCTTAACTTAACTGCTCCTGAAACATTGTTTGCTACAGAGTCAGCTACTATCAGGAATCTAAATGTAGAATCAGATGCAACAGTATCAGGAATGTTAACGTCTTATGCTGCCGAGATCCAAGATAACTTTAAAGTCTTGGGAGATACTCATCTTGCTAACACCAGCATTGCCGGTGACTTAAATGTGGATGGAACATTCTCTATTACTAATGGTTCAGACATTAATGCGATACCGGCTTTACACTTGCAGAGTTCACCACTGGCCCAAAGCGCTGACTTCTTTAACGGCCTCATAACTTTAGATAAAACCGGTAATATAATAGCTCAATCTATATCAGCTAAGACTATCCAGGCAGATCAGTTCCAGGTTACTGAAGGCAAGACCACTGGTTCCGGAGCTATTCCAATTGGCCAAAATGAAGTAGCCATCTTTAATGATAAAGTGACGGATAAATCACGGATCTTCATCACCCAAACCTCTACTCCGCCTCAGCCTCTAACAGTTAGTACCAAAGTATCTGGCACTGGCTTTGTAGTACAAATTGCCCAGCCAGCTGCTACTAATGTCACGTTCGACTGGTGGATTATAAATGAAGTAGCAACTGGTAATTAAGTCAAAAGTTAAAATTTAAAATGCAAAATTACAATT
>CAZFYQ010000008.1:4154-31257 GCA_964523905.1 uncultured Gammaproteobacteria bacterium | reverse complement strand
TATATAGTAGATGTTATGCAAGTTTATAGATTGATATACATAATACCAGTTGCAATGATGGTCACATTTACTCTACTGTATATATTATGGAAAATGATCTGACCCAGGGCTTAAAAGAATCTGTCACCAAATACTTTGATGTAATTATCAAGTTCGGCTTGATCATCATTGTCCTTACTTCATATTTTCTATTTGCCAATTTAACCACTGATTTCTTTGATACCCCTAAATTTGTGGTAATTTTAGCAGTCACAGTGCTGCTATTTGTGCTAATTAACTTAAAGTTTACGGTTAGCAACAAAGTTGTTTTAACCAGAACCCCGCTTGATCTGCCTTTAGTATTACTGGTC
Source organism: uncultured Gammaproteobacteria bacterium (assembly GCA_964523905.1). Lineage (GTDB taxonomy): Bacteria > Patescibacteriota > Microgenomatia > Daviesbacterales > UBA10151 > CAZFYQ01. The sequence continues at coordinate 30,907 of CAZFYQ010000008.1, read as the reverse complement.
GCCACCGCTGCCTTCTCCACTGTATTTTCCTCTGCTCAATATGTATCTATTTTAGGCAATGGTTTAAAAGTCCAATCTTCTTTAGTAGTGTTAGTAGTTTACGCTCTACTTTACTTTACTTTAGTCAACACAGTCAAAGGCAAAGACGGTAAATGGTTAATGCCGATTTTAAATTGGGGCGGCGCGGTACTGGCGGTTATTACACTAGCCACCTATTGGGGACTTAAGTTACCCATTAGCTTTGTCTCAGGCGTTAACTTTACTACCACCGGCTCCAGTTTTTCTACCTCTGCGATCTTAGCATTACTGGTACCTGTTTTAACTTATGGCATCTTAAGCGGTAACCAGGCTACTAAGATGTTAAATTCCGTTTTGCTAGCCTTGTTTGGAGTGACTATTGCCTTAGTTGGTGGACCAGCCACCTGGATTGCCGCTGCAGTGGGATTTGCTTTACCAGTATTTTTAAATGCTCCCAGAAAATTGTCTCAAATCAAACCAGTTGAAACTACAGCATTAGCTATTCCTTTAATACTGGTAGTTTTAGTAGCAGTATTTTCTTTCTTTCCTGTGCTTGGTGGAGGTTCCAATCCGCTTTATAGCAAAGCTCAAAACTTTCCCAGAGAAGTCACCTTAGGCTTTACTGATTCATGGCAGGTATCGGTGTCTGCTTTTAGAGATGTACCTTTCTGGGGCACTGGTCCTGGTACTTATATCTTTGACTTTACCAAATACAAGCCTTTGGGAATTAACACCACCAAATTCTGGAGCATTAGATTTGACTCAGCTTTCAATGAATACCTACAAATCCTGGCAACTTTGGGTGGTGTTGGCTTGGTAGCTTTGCTTTCTTTTACCGCTTTATTTTTGTCCAGCGCTTACTCCTCTTTGGTAACTCCTGTTACTATCGGTGAACCATCATCTTCAGTCTTGAAAAAAGCCCTGGCTTTGTCCGGTCTGGTGTTCTTTATTATTTTGGCTTTGCATGTGGGTAGTATTGTGCTTTGGATTATTGGCATAGTCACTATTACTATGTTTATGGTGTTAAATGAAAGCGGTGGGGAAAGCTTTAACACTTCAGCTGATTCAATTAAACAAATCATGCTTGGTTTAACCGGCAAATCTATGGCCAAATCCTCCAGTCAAACCATTAAAGTAGAGGCTTTACCTTCAGTGCTACTGACTATTTCAGTGGGAGTATTACTATTTGTGCTGTTTTTTGAAGGCAAATTGGCTTTAGCAGATTATCATCACCGTTTGGCTTTAAACGCTGCTTCTCAAAATCAGGGAATTGTTGCCTACAATGAATTAATTGCTGCAGAAAAATTAAACCCCCAAAATGATTTGTATCGAACAGATTTAGCTCAGGTTAACTTTGCTTTAGCTAATGCCATTGCCTTAGCCAAAGGCCCGACACAGGCTTCTCCTAATGGTTCTTTAACTGATCAGGACAAGCAAAATATTCAGGTACTGTTGCAGCAATCTATTAACGAAGCCAGAACTGCTGTAGCCTTGTCTCCTAACTCTGCTGCCAACTGGGAAATCTTGGCTTTACTGTACAGACAAATCTCCGGTGTAGCTCAAAATGCTTTGGTATTTTCCTTAGATTCCTATGGCAAAGCCATCTTTGCTGATCCATTAAATCCTCTACTGCGTTTGAGTGTTGGTGGAACATACTATGCCATCAAAAACTATGACTTGGCGATCAGATTCTTTACCGATGCCATTAACCTAAAGCCGGACTTTGCTAATGGTTACTACAACTTGTCAGTAGCTGAAAGAGACAAGGGCGACTTGGTTACAGCGCAAGCTCTAGCAGAAAAAGTTGTCACTTTAGTTGACAAAAACTCAGCGGATTATAAAATCGCTACAGATTACTTAAATGACTTAAAAGCTAAAACCGGTACTGCTACTCAACCACCTGCTGCCACCACTTCCGGTTCTTTGCAGAATGAGCAATTGCCAAAAGTAGTTAACGTTGGTAATCCACCTGAAAAAATCGCTACTCCTCCAGCTGTACCAAAGCCAACCGAGACCCCAACCCCTGCACAGTAATGTGGACCTGACCGGGTCTTTGCTTCGCAAAGCATAGTCTAACGACTATGAGCGAACCGGTAATATCTTTTGTGGACCCGAGGGGAATCGAACCCCTTACTCTTCCATGCCATGGAAGCATGTTACCGGTATACCACGGGCCCGAAGCTAGATTTTACTATACCCTAAACCCTATACGCTATACCCTATTTCAGTATATTCAGCGGGTTAATTGCTATTCCGTTATAATGTATCTCAAAGTGTAAATGCGTGCCAGTTGAACGCCCTGTAGACCCCATTTGACCAAGCGTTTCCCCCCTGGACACTGTTTGCCCATTGCTCACATAAATATTCGATAAATGGGCATAACGGGTCAGGTAGCCATTACCATGACTGATGTCTACTCTATTACCATATCCGGTGGTATCCCAGCCAGCATAAACCACAGTTCCACCGTCAGCAGCCACCACTGGCGGCATGCCAGGATTTGGCAAATCCAGTCCCGGATGATACCAGGCATAGTATTGGGAAACATAGACAAAATGAGTTGGCCAGATAAAATTACCGCCACCGGCCACTGAGAAAGTGGGAGAATTAGCGCCTGCTCCGGCTGCCACATATCTGGGCTGAACTCTGACTACTGGCGGAGCCTCCGGTGGTTGTCCATCCGGCAAAATTAAAGTCTGTCCTGGCTTTAGTGAAAAGTCATCTGGAATATCATTAAAGGGAAAATCAACAATAGCCTGAGAATCAGCCTGATATTTTTTGGAAATAGAAGCCAGGGTATCCCCGCTTTTAACTGTTACTGCCACACCAGTGACTGGTAAAATCTTTAAGGTGTCTCCTGGTTTGACTGCATTAACATCAGTTAAATCATTAGCCCATTTTAAAGTGGCAGTTGATACTCCATATTTTTGAGCGATAGTAGACAAAGTATCTCCAGATTGTACTTTGTAATCAATGATTTCTGAGCGGGGTTTTTCGGAAATATTAGTATGCGGATCTTGTGAGCCACCAGTCACAACGCCGGCAGCATATGGTTCATAGGTTGAAGCAAATCTAGGATCAGGATCACCAATCCCCGGATAAGTAGCAGAAACTAAACTAGTGCCCCCAAACACACCGGAGGTAAAAATTCCCACAAAAGCCAGGGCTAAAATAGAGCCGTGCCAAACCCGTTTTTGATGAGTACCACGGCCGTGCATTAAAGCTTCTACAGCTCGGTTTTTAAACTTCTCAAATTGCTTGCCAAAATAGATCGTTTTACGTTTAGAATACCAAATTAAGGCACGCAGTAAGGCCTTTAAATCATCTCTTAGGGAATTCACAGGGTATATTTTAACAGACCAGGTCAAGACAATGTCAAAACTCAAATGTTAAATGTCAAAACTACATGTCAAATCTAAAAGTTTTAAGATTTAAGATTCAGATTTGAGTTTTGCGATTTGAGATTTGCGATTACTTTACGTCTTTTAGGTTGCCTAAAAACTCTTCGTTTGATTCACTCTTGGATAGTCTTTCCAAAAAGATTTCAGTTCGTTCATTTTCACCCAGGATCCCAATCATGCGACGCATGACAATCATCTGACGGTAATATTCTTCTTTAAATAGTAACTGTTCTTGTCTGGTTCCGGAGGCTTCAATATTAATAGCCGGGAAGATTCTTCTTTCAGCTAAACGACGATCAAGGTGCAACTCCATGTTACCGGTTCCTTTAAATTCCTCATAAATTAAGTCATCCATGCGGGATCCGGTATCAACCAGGGCTGTACCAATGATGGTCAGCGAACCACCTTCTTCACAGTTTCTGGCAGCACCAAAAAAGTGCTTGGGAGGATATAAAGCTACTGGGTCAAAACCACCAGACAGTGTCCTACCAGATGGTGGCACGGATAAGTTGTAGGCTCGTCCCAAACGTGTGATTGAGTCTAGAAGTATTACTACATCCTTGCCCATTTCCACTAGTCTTTTAGCACGTTCTAAAGCAATTTCAGCAGCAGCGGTTTGATCTTCAGCTGGCTCGTCAAAATTAGAGGCAATCACATCCCCTTTAATAGATCTGGATAAATCAGTTACTTCCTCAGGTCGCTCTCCTACTAAGACTGCCATTAACACCACATCAGGATGATTTTTGGCAATGCCGGCGGCAATATCTTTTAAGATTGAGGTTTTACCGGCTTTAGGTGGAGAGACAATTAAACCTCTTTGACCAAAACCAATTGGAGATACTAAATCAATTACTCTGGAAGATAAAGGAGCTTTACCGGTTTCTAATTTTAAATGTTTGTTTGGATAAATCGCAGTTAAGTCTTCAAACTTGGTTCTTTTCTTTGGTCTACCATCAGTAGAGATCATCTTGTCAGCATCTTCACCATTAATTTTGTTTACTTGAAGCAGTCCAAAATATCTTTCAGTTTCTTTAGGAGGACGGGCTGCGCCTTCCACAAAGTCTCCGCGTCGGAGCCAAAACCGTCTAATTTGACTGGCAGAAATATATACATCTGCATCAGAGGGGATATATTTAGGTCGCAAAAACCCATGACCTTCCGGCATAATATCTAACATTCCCTGGACTTCTTCTGTAGGTACATCCCGATCTCTTTCTTGATAATCGTTTCTGTAACCACCTCTAAAATCATTTTGAGGTTGCTGTTCTGCTTGTGGTTCTCCGACAAATTGCTCTATATCTACAGCCTGTGGCCTGATGCCTGTTGCCTGACCTTTTGGTTTGAATGATTTTGTTACTGATCCCATGTTTGAAAATTGATATTTTGAAAAATGATTGAAAATTGAAAACTGAAAATTCTCGCTAGAGGTTACTAAGGCAGTATCTCACCCTTAAGCGTCTTTGTCAATACTTCTTTTGTCAAAGATATAGCTAGCAGATTCAGTTACTTTAGCTTCAAACTTTTTACCAAATCTTTTAACAGCATATCCCAAAGGCACAAATCCAGAACCTAAATAGGCTAAAGCAGGTAAACCGGTTTTCGGTAAACTGGTAGCAGACACTATAGTAGAGCTGCCTACTCCCACGCTAGTGGTGCCTAATACAACTGGTGCAGCAGCAGTTTGGGTTTGAGTTTGATTTATCGTAACATTAGCAGATCCACCAGATCCACCAGATCCACCAGATCCACCTGTGGCAGAAGAAGATCCACCTGTGGCAGAGCTTGAACTATTGCTTGTTTGGTTTTGTGTTTGATTCTGATTTTGTGACTGTGATTGGCTACCTGTTGGAGCAGGAGTTGGAGTAGCAGTAGGTGCAGGTGTAGCTGTTGGTTTAGGAGTTGGTGTTGGTGTAGCTGTTGGTCCAGGTGTAGGAGTAGGTGTTGGCTGAATAAAGTTAGTTACTGCAGCTTTAAAGTTAACCTGAGCACTTTGACCAGTAGCCAAATCTCCCACATTAACTCCACTAGTTAAAATAGTATCAGGACCAGAACATCCGGCAGGACAACTTGGAGAAGTAATCTTAACGTGACCATTAGTATAGCTCATCGCTTGTAATGTACCATCAGTTAAATTAACAGTAGCTGTATCAGAAACTGAAGCAGCATTATCAGCTGAAGCAGTTTCAGTAACTACAAATGGTCCTCCAGAAGGAGTACCTGGGATGCTAGCTTTAGCTACGACATTATGAGCAATAGAACCTGGCACGGTATTTTGAATAATAAAATTAAACTCAATTTGATTTCCGGATGCAGCGTTAACTGGGTCTGACCATGCACCGTTACCAGTTGTATTATTAGTAGCTTGTAGTAAGTCCCCTGTTAAGAATCCTGCAGTAGTCTGAGCATTCGCAAGAGAGGTTAATGAGAACAATGCCACTGCTGACATGGTTACTAAAGATAAAAGAGTTTTCTTAGTTATTAATTTAAACATATTTATTTTGGTTGTCATTTAATTGACTGGCCTACTATAACATACTATCGGATAGATGTCAAGTACTTACTAGGTCTCCTCCTAAACCAACATGCGCTGGAACTCTAGTTGGTATACCTACCGGCGGTACTCTAGTTGGTGCAGCTGCTGTTGGGAAAGGAGCAAGTGTTGGAGTCGCGGCTGCAGGATCTTTAGTTGGTTCACTATTGACTCTGGTAGGTGAAGCTACGGGAATAGTTGGCAACGGAGTAAAAGATGGTCTTGGAGTTGGTGTTTTATCAGGAATAAGGCTTGGTAAAGGAGCCTGAGTTGGAGTAGCTGCTTCTCCCGGTGTTTCAGCTTTTACTCTAGTTGGAGAAGGGGTTATCACAGTCGGAGGCAAAGTTGGGCTAGATGTCGGAGATGAAGTTGGTGATGCAGTAGCTACAGTTCCAGTTGGACTGGATGTTGGAGACGAGCTTGGTGAAGATGTTGGAGATGAAGTTGGTGAGGATGTTGGACTTGCAGTAGCTACAGTTCCAGTTGGACTGGATGTTGGAGATGAAGTTGGTGAAGCTGTTGGAATTGTTCCTGTTGGAGATTGAGTTGGACTAGATGTCGGAGATGATGTAGGTGAGGATGTTGGAGAAGATGTCGGGGATGAAGTTGGTGTAGGTGTTAAAGTAATTGGGAAACATTTTGAGTTGATATAGCTGATTAGCTGATCAATAGTGATATTTTGTCCAGGTTGAGGTATAAATCCTGCTTGAAGAGCATATCCTAACAGATCCATAATTTTAACATGAGTATCAGGATTACCATTAATACAAACAACAATATCTTGTGGTGGGATTTGAATACAGTTTTTCTTTTGCAATAAGTCTTGTAGGATTTTAATTTCATCATCTTGACGAAGATTGTGTTGAATTACAAATTGATGTACCTGGTCAACAGGAATTTGGTTAGCAGCAGCAAAGCCTACTAATCTATCAAAAGTCATGAAAGCAAATTCAGGCTGACCATTTCTCAGATCCATACAAACTGGAAATTGTGGTGGAGGTGGAGGTAACTCTGGTCTACCTGGTTGCTGAGGCTGTTCTGGTGGTCTATAAACAACTGGTTGACCTGAGATGAAAGGCGGCTGTGCAAGAGGTGGTCTAGCTGGTGGTAAACCTGGAACAGTCACTGTTGGTGGAAATGTCGGAGATGAAGTTGGCGAAGCTTTCACAGTATCAGTTGGTTTGGTAGTAGCTTGAGTTAATTCAGGACTGGAAGTTGGGCTACTAGTTGGAGTAGCAGTATCTGGAACTTTAGGTTGTGGTAATTCAATAACTAAGTTACCACACATTTTCATAAGTAAAGCTGACATATTACCATCAGTTAAGAGATAACCCATGTTTTCTATACCTAAAATTTTGACTGGACCACTTAGATCCATCGCGCTTCCTTCTACAAACATGAACTTTAAAGTACCGATTCCACTTGGATTTTGAGCTGTTTTATCAACTTGAACATACATTGATAGTTCAGTGTTCATCGGGAATTTCTTTTTCATTTCTTCACTGGAATTGATTAATTGGTTGAAAGTTCCCTCTTTACCAGTTAGTTTATCCAGATTAATACCGACATTCTTCATAGTTTCAGTAAGACAGGCCACATTTCGAGCTTTTTCAATAGCATCCGAAATGCTGTGAATTCCATCAGGACAAACAAAGTGATTTGGATTGTTTCCATCAAGACGATTACCCATAGCAGGAGGAGCTGCTGGTGCAGGTACTGCTGGTGGAACAGGAGTTGCAGGAGGTGCATCTGCTTCATCATCTAATTCTCGGTGAGTTTCAGAGGCAAAAATAGGTTTAGAATCATGAACACCTTTGAAAAAATCATTCCAATGTTCTCTAGTCCAATCATTAATTTTAACTAATTGACCCTCTTCATTTCTAAATTCAAAGTAAAGATCACCATTTTCATCGGTTTTAATGGCAATATCAGGATTAATTCTTAACCATTCCTGTACAGCAGCATCAACTCTGACTTTAGGAGCAACGTCTTGGCTTTGTGCTATTTTTAATAGTTCCTGTAAATCTTGGTCTTCTGGCTTAAAACGACCTTCTGTTGGGTCAACTACATCAAAGTATTCAGCTTCAAGAGCCATTACTTTTCCAACAGGATACGCAATATAACCATTATTTAAATCAAGATGGTTTTCATCAGCTAAATTGAAGATTGATCCATCTCTATTGGCATCTTTGATTAAATCCGGATTACCTTCAAAATCTCTCCAGGCACTATTTTGTACAATTGCTGAGGCCTCAACAGATGATGGTTTAAATTGATCAGTGAAAGGTCCACAAGCTGACACTAAAGCACTAGCAATAGATACAACAGCCATAGCTGCATAACTACCTCTTAGTCCTGTTAATTTACCTGCAAAAAATCCTGGCTTTGGCTCATTAACTATTCGAGGCTTTGCTACTTCAGCAACAGCTCTTTCCGGTTGGACCGGACCCATTGTTAAATTAAGGTAAGCTTCTAGATACTCACCCTCAAGGCCGAAAACACCACCTGGCTTTTCGCTTTTTGCGCTTTTGACTTTATCGTTTTTAATAACTAATTTATTCTCAAGGAAAAGTAAATTCAGGTCTACTCCTACATCCGGGGATTGAAAAGAAACTAAACCACTAAATGGTTCTGGTAACTGTTTACCTCTGGTTATTCCTCTGGCTTTTTCAGACTGATTAATTCTGTCTTGGAAACCTGGTTGTTTAAATGATTGTTCTGGATTACGTTGTGACATAACTTGGTGCTAAGTATACTATAAGACCTAGTAGTTGTCAAGTGCACTATGAGTCTTGATCTAAATCCTAAATCCCCGCTTCATTATATATGGGTTAGAACTAGCAGAAAGTAAAAATTTTGTAAGGAAAACGCAAGAACTGGTCAAGGGGTAAAAGGTAAAGAGGCCTGTATTGTAAGGAGGTTAGGTTATTAGACACTTACTTCTTTACCTCTAAACCTTACTGGCTTCCTTACCTACTAACTCCTCACTTTTACTCAGTTAGAAGTTACAATCTTAATTGGAGACTAGTCCCTGCCCTAGACTAATCTCCAACTAAAACTACAACCCTTAATTTTGAGTCCATATAGTACCCAAAATATAAAAACCGAGGCTAAATTGGGGTCTTGACAACCCCCTAAACATTAGTCTACAGTTATCTTAGAAAGCAAGTTCTATCTGCTCTTGAACTTGTTTTCGAAATTAATAAAAGGGCATTGCTATTCGAGTCCGTCTGCGGTAGTAATGCTCTTTTTTATGTCTAAATTTCGGCTTTCGCCATGTTCGAATGTCATTTAGACATTCTCATCCTCTGACCATCAATATTATTTTCTGATCAGCCTCTTGTAGCATTTTTCTGACTTGCTGTGTCATTCCATCTACTCTCTTCACTTTACCCTGAGCCTTTGCAAAGGGTTTAAAACTGTTGGCTAATTTGGCCGGAAACAACATATCCTTGGAGCTTATCAGTTTAAAAACTATTTGTCAAGTTTTAGTTACCCCATAGCAAATTATACCCCAAAAATCCCTAAGCCCGTAGTTATATTGGGAGGATATGGATAATACTTTAGCCTATTCTATCAAGCTAATCTATGGGTGTACTTTTAGATATAGACAGCGAAAAAAGCCGTGTGGATAACTTAAGAAAGCTTACCGAAGATCATCCGCCCAGCCGGGATTTGAATATTTTTGGTCACTTCAGCTTTGACTGTTTTGCCAATGTCATCAGCAGCATCAGATATCACTACCATGGTGCCATCATCTAAATACCCTACTCCCTGAGACTTATCTTTACCTAAGTGAGCAATCTTGACGGACACTGTCTCTCCTGGCAAGCTAATTTGTTTTAAGGAATTAGCCAAATCATTGATATTTAACACCCCAATATTAGACACAGATGCCACCCGGTTTAGATTATAGTCACAGGTAATAATCTTGCCGTTTAAAGACTTACCCAGACTTAACAGCTTATCATCTACCCCTTTGCCTGATTGATCCTTATCCCAAATCTCAATCCTTAAGCTTTTGAGCTTTTTTAGCTCTTCTACTACTTCAAAGCCACGCCTGCCTCTTTGACGCTTTAAGCTATCTGCCGAATCTGCTACTTGCTGCAGCTCAGTTAAGACAAATCTAGGTAGTAGTACTTGACCGGAAATAAAGCCGGTTTTGGCAATATCTAAAATTCTGCCATCAATAATGGCTGAGGTATCTAAAATTAACGGCTTATTAATAGCTAGTGAGCCTAGCTGTGGAATTGGATTGGTGCTGGCTGGCTGATAAATCCGGGGGATTTTTAACAGCTGGTTCATTACCTCTGATGAAACTCGGTGAACAAAGAAATTTACGGTAGTTAAGGTCACAATCCGAATCGGCTTGGCAATATCCGGAAAAATTGCGTAACCAATTAAGGCTGCCAAGACGGTTAGAAGACCCTTAACAATAAAGCCATTGGCTCCTTCAAAAGGAGGGATCAACTGAGCAAAGATGGCTGCCAAAGCGGCAAATATAAGCGCCAGTATTAGGCGCAAAACAATTTTTATACGCACAAAAATAAATCCTTCTGCCAGGGGGAATAATAGAAAAAAGAAAAATCCCTGACCTTGTTATTTTGGCATAAAAGACTAGAATTTACAATTAACAATTTGCAATTTAGCAATGAATTTTCATTGAAACAATGATCATTGAAAATTGAATGAAAACTGAAAATTGAAAATTATTTAGGATTTGGAGTCACAGTAGGCTTGGGGGTTGGCTTGGCAGTAGGCTTAGGAGTGGCACTAGGGCTAGCTATTTGAGCTGAAGCAGTGCCAACATTAAGCGGTGCCACACTGATGACCTTATTAGCCACTGGATCATAAAGATAAGCCTCTCTAGCCTTGCCATAAATTAATACTTTATCGCCGTTTTGCGCTTTTTGGAAAAAAGGCTGGTCTTTTAACTTCGCAATATCAGTTACTGTGGCAATAGTGGGAGTTTCCCCAGTTGGCAAATCAATTAACTTACCCACCGCTTCAACCAATTTTTTAACTTCATCTGCTGCAGCAGCTGGATTGTTAGTTTGTTTAGCAGTCTGAGTATGTTGATAGTAAAAATAACCTCCGGCAATTAGTATTACGGCGACGATCGCTCCTATTCCATACATTAAAGGCTGAGATTTAAAATTCATTGTTTGATTATATCCACCTAAAATTATCTTTGCAAGGTTCAGTCTGAAGCCCTGTTAATATACTGGTAAACTATTTTGGAAATCTGTTGCATTCTGGTTCTGGCAGTTGCTTCATCTGTTTTGGAAAACATACACAGTAAATAAGGCCGCTGCGGCACATAAACAATGCCGCAATCTGAATAAAGACCATTTTCCCAAAAGCCAATTTTATGGGCAACCGCAATTTTGTCCCCTATTCCAGCTGCTAATTTATCATTAAAAGAAGATTTAGTCAGTAAACTCAGAATCTTTTCCGAATTATCTTTATTTAATACAGAAGCAAAATATAATGATTTAAGGATTGAAGAAAATCCTTTAGCTGTGATCATGCCGCTGTTTTCCTCAGGATAAGGCAAGTCCAGGCCTTTATAAACATCATCAAAGTCTTTGTCAGTCACATAATCAGCTAGCAGTCTGGCTGCAGTATTGTCTGACTCTTCCAACATAATAGTAATTGCATCATTAAAAGAAATTTCTGTCCCCGCTCCTTTTTGCCATAAACTGCCGGATTTATTATCAATATATTCAGGCTTTATTTTAACTTTAGTATCTAAATTAACTTCTCCTTGTTCTTTATTTAAGAAAAAAGCCATGGCCAAAGGCACTTTGCCCAGTGAGGCCGGATTAAATTCATTCCGCTCATTAACTCCAATTGAGGTACCGGTTGGCAAATATTCAAAATAAAAAGCAAAATTATCACCATAAGGAGCTACTGCTGACCGTAGCTGAGTTCTTAAATCCACAAATCGAAGCAATAAATCATTCTCACTTTCATTTAAGACACGTTTGGAAATATAGGGATATTTTTGTATTAAGGCTTTAGTCTGAGAGTTAATATAGGCAGTACTAGGAACAACTGCCTTAGGTTGAAAAATATATATCAGCAAGCCAACTATAATGATGGCTAAAATTATATTTACAACAGAACTTAAGTTTTTCATCATTATTGAACCTGTACATAACTACTACTGACCCAACCGTAAAAATCCGGCTTGAACTCTATTTCATACCAGCCATCTTTAGCTGTCAATACCACAAAAGTCTGACCTGGTAGGACCTGACCTACTTCGCTTGAGGTGGTAGTAGCCTGATCTCTTACTCTTAAGTATCCCAGCGGGGTATTGTTAATCTTAATGGTCATTGGAGCTGGAACGCCACTGCTGGATGCTTCCGGAGTCGGAGTCGAAGTCGGAGTCGGCGTTGGTGTAGCAGAATCCGATGAAGCTGACTGTAATCCCAACACTGATGCCTGGGACTGACTAACGGCTGTTTTTGCATCCTTAATCGCCAGTGCCGACCAGGAGAATTTAATATCAACCGGCGCGCCTTTGTTAACTTTAATGGTAAAGCCTTTGGTGGTGCGTTTAGTCACAATATAGCTTAGGCCATCATTTAAGATAATATTTTCCAAAGCCGATTGAGAAGCTTCCTGTTGCAGCAAATCTACTCCTTGGGCAGTTTGGGAAACTTGATCATCCAAAGTAATGGAGGCATTAACCAAAGGCGTGGCAGCGTATTCTTTATCAAAGGCTACATCCACACTATCCGCGCCTTGTTTAATAATGGCAAATCCGGCTGTATCAGAGTTGAAAGTTGGCCGGCCCTCGAAACTGATCTCCCCATGGAAAATTACCTGATCCATAAATTCCACTAATTTAACTAATTTAAGGGACTTCAAAATCGAAAGCACTGAATCATCAAAGCTAAAGTTGCTAGCCAACTTGGCTGAAGCCGAAGATTGAGCAATCAACAAGTCCAAATTAATGTTTTGAGCAGACTGGGTAGCAATTTTCTGGACCAGCTGTTCCAAGGTCAAACCATTAATGGTTCTGACATTAATTTCATCAGCTGTTACTTTCGGGGTGATGATTTCCAGACCGGCAGTGACCCTGTCAGTTAAGATTTCTGATAATTTATCAGAGGTTTGCTGATACTTTAAGGCCTGTAATTTATTCAAGATGGCAGTACCAGTATCAGCAAAGCTAATTGCAGGCTGATCACCTAGCAATAAATCAGTAACCGACACTCCATTAAAGCTTCCCACACCCATGAATACGGTAATCGTACCAATATCTGTCTTACTGTTGCCTGTTGCCTGTCCACTGTAGCCTTCCAAAGCCTTACCAATCACCGATCCGGCTTTGGTAGCTTTCATAGCCACACCAGCAGTAGTAGATGAGGTCAGATAATCACCGGCTTTAATTGGTCCATTTTCAGTAGAAACTTTAACTGGTACTTTTCCGGATAAGGCTACGGCCGGATGTTTAGGATCAGCGGTGGCGCTATACTGATTGGCTTCTCCTCCTAACACTACATCTGATCCATCAATACCCAGTAACAAACCAGGAGTGGTAGATACTACTCCAATGATGGTTTCATCCTTAGCTCCAGTGCTCTTTTTAACAGTTTTATCATTACTTGGATCAACCACTAATACGTCTCCAGGTGCTACAGCTTCTGAGGACTGGTAAATTTCAGCCACATCCTGATTACAGTTACCACCATTACTGTATGCGCCTGAATTCAAACAAGCTCCTCTAAAACCCTGACTCCTGACTTTTCCATTAACATCCAGAATATAGGTTGCATTAGGATTAATGCTACCGTTTGCAGGAGTGGTTAAACCAATACCAACATAACCATTAATAAAAGCAGCGTATTGGTTGGTACGATTAGCAGTAGAAACTTCCAGTAGTCCTCTCGGAGAGGTAGTGCCAATACCAACACTTCCCTTAACAGATAGTCCTAAACCAGTTACAGTCGGATTAGCCCCAGTCCAACCAATATTAACGTTTCCAGCTACTGCCAAGGTTGAAGAAGCATCGGTTCGGCCAATACCAACATTACCTGAAACAGCTAAACCATTGGTCGGACCAACAACTGTACCCTGACCATAGCCTATTACCCCATTTCCAGCTACTGCCAAAGCTGATCCAGGGGATGAAACTCCACCCAGTCCCACATTACCATTAGTATCAATCATCAACCGGTAAGCCACTGCTGTATTATCAAAAATAGTAAAGTTACCTCCCAGTCCGGCTCCAGCTCCGGAACCAAGTGAGGCCACGGAATAGGCGTGAGCAGCAGGACTACCTTGGTCCCACATTGTCACACCAGCCGCAATAGTACCCGTGGTTTCAAGAACTCTAACATCACTTCCCAAAGTATTATCCCAAGTGGAAGTTCCATGGACTGTTAATGGCCTAATGGCAGTTGAGGTTCCAATCCCAACATTACCTCCAACCACTGCCAGCCTGGCAGAAATAGCGCTATTGGTTGATGTGCCAATACCAACATTACCATCGGCATTAACAAATAACAGTCCCTTGCCATTGCCATCAGCAATATCAAAATTAGCCACATTATTAGTACCAGTTAACTGAACCTGCATACCCTTGGCAATTTCCACATCAGTTAAGTCAACATTGAATTTTTCTAGAGTGCGGTCCATGTTTAAATATCCACTCATGATGGTGTTATTACCATAGTTTCTGGAAGCTAGACCCTGGATTGTTAAATAATAATTATTAGTACCATCACCCATTACTGAATAGGCACAGAGTTTGGCCACAGTACAGGTGATGCTGGTATTAGTGGCGCTATCAATCCAGAAATAGGAAGCATACGCTAAAGTCACTGTACTTGGTAAACCGGCAGTTCTGGTAATCTCTCCCTGAACCCCCACAAAGCTACTGGAAGCATTAGAAGTAGCATTATTAGCTACCGCCAAGCTAGTACTACCATAAACCGTATCTCCGTTAAAGTTAGCATGAGCCCGGCCTTCCAGACCAAAATAGATATGCGCAGCAGTTTGGACATTTAAGGGATTAACATAGCCAATTACTCCCACAGCATGATCAAAAGTAAGCCCGGGTGTAATTTCCACCTCACCGACAATTCCATCAATCACTGTGGCAGAACCACCGCCACCAGTCATATCATTTTTAACATGCAAAGCCACCTGGGGGGTATTGGCAAAGCTGTCATCACGTTCAAAGTTAAAGGTAGAATTAAATACAGTGTCTGCAGGCACAGTGTTATAACCAGCATTAATTGAACCATAAATTGATAAAGTAGCCACAGGCGAGGTAATGCCAATACCAACATTACCATTCAAAAAGTAAGCAGCGGCAGTATTTTTGGCTGCTACCACTTCCAAAGAAGCCCTGGGTGATGTAGTACCAATACCAACATTACCCTGCACTGCTAAACCATTGACTGGAGCCACAGCGGTAAATCCAATACCAACATTACCCATGATGGTTAATTTATTTAAAGGATTGGTGGTACCAATACCAACATTACCTCCATTTGGTTGCACCAGTAAAGCATTATCCCAACCTCTATCCACATACATGGCGGTTTCTGTGCCAGCCCCAGGAATAATTGAGCCTTGTAGTTTAATGCCATTAATCCCTACGCCTGATAAAGGGCCGGTGGAAGCGCCGACAATTCTAAGGCCGTTCCAGATTGAGTTGCTACCAGTGCCCGGAGTAATATCAATTCTCTCTGCAGAAGATTCTATACCGGCAGTAGTTCCACCTAAGTAATTTAACTGCAGATTACTAACACCAGAGGTATTAATTGGCTGACCCAAATTAGAAATTGTCACTTGATCCGCAGTTGGTTGAGCCAAGGCAGCAATAGTTAACTGGCCAATTGAAGTAGTGGTACCAATTCCCACATTACCCTGTACTGCCAAACCATTTACTGGAATTACCGCCCTGGTAAAACCATTGGTTCCGGTGTCCCCGATACCAACAGAGCCAAAGATAGCTAGTCTTGATCCGGGATTTGTTAAACCAATACCTAAGTTACCATTTTCAGTTAAGAATAAACCCTGTACTTTGTTAGTATGGGTATATAACTGAGCAGCGGCTGCGCTTTGTAAAATTTCCAGTTTAGCGCTGGCTACACCGGAAGAGGTACCAATACCAACGTTTCCGGCAGGAGTATTTAAGGTTACATTGCTATTTCCTCCATTAGTACCCCAACCTCCTGCCCCACCTCCTCCGGAAGTTAAATCAGTTCCACAGGAGAAGTTACTAGTGGAGGCTAGCCAGAGCAGTTTTTGACTGGTTCCTGAACAATCAGCAGACAATCCTCCACCACTAATACCAAAACTGGATAGACTGAGTAAACCTTGAGCGCTTAAAGTACCGGTAAAATGGCCGGAACCAGCCACATCTAAAGTATATAAAGGCGCAGTATTACCAATTCCGATATTACCACTGTTATCAATCCTCATTCTTTCATTTACTGCCCGGGTACCACCGGTAAAAAACTTTAAGACATTATTCGATCCAGTAGCACCTACTCCAATTGCCAAACCACTGGAGGCAGTGTATAGATAACCATCATTGACTCCATTAATGTCATAGGCAGACTGATTATAAGTAGAACTATTAATACCTAAATCAATATAATAGGAGCTATCTGTGCCAATATCATTAGTGGCAATGATGTCAGTTGAGGCATTATTACCATTTGATCTATTTTGAATCTGAGCCTGTAAGTAAGAATTAACTGATCCGGTGATATTTAAAGGAGCGTTACCAAAAACATTGGCACCATCCCCAATGGTTAATATCGCATTAGGATTAGTATTACCAATACCAACATTACCATTGTCTAAAACTGTTAATCCTTGAGCGAGATTTGATCCGTAGGTTTGTAAAGAAATACCTGTAGAAGTTCCATTACCCTGAACTGTTAAGACACCCAATAAATTAGCAGACGTCCCAATCCCTACGTTACCTCCTTGCGGGAAAATACTTAAGGAAGTACTGGAAGAGATTGCCGGATTAGATCCGGTAAAGCTTAAGCCACCATTGCTACCAGCTAGTACCAAAGATGCAGAACTAATAGCATTTACATTACTTAAACTAAAACCTCCACCGTCAATATCTGATGACCAGGGGGTTTGGGAACCAGCTCCACCGGATGAATCAGCAGAACAATATACATTACCATTACTATCTGTAGTTAACTTGCCCCCATTAGCATAATTGGTACAATTTTGGCCAATTAATCTTAAGTTGGATGTAATAGAAGCTGAGGCACCTAAACCAACATTACCGGAGGTATTTAATCCCTGAAGTGAGGTTAATCCAGCTACATTAATAGAGGAGAGGAAATTAGCTCCTGAGGTAACTTGTAATGATTTACCAATACCCACATTACCAGTAGTAACCAAAGATCCGCCTACCCCCAAATTACCAGTTAGAGTTTCATTAACAAAGGTTGGAGAAGCTCCAGTGGAAATATCCTGTGCAGCATTAATAGTAATAGTTCCACCTAAGGAAACCAAGCCTCCACCAGTTAATCCAGTACCAGCTGTAACAGTTACAGCTGAGTTTTGTAAGTTAGCATTACTAATGGAACTATTAGGTAAGGATAGACCTGAGGAAACTGTTAATGATCCGGTTACTCCCACATTACCTGAAGAAGTTAAAGAAGATACAGTAGTAGTTCCCAGTACTGAGCTTCCAGCGTTTAGTCCAGCTAAATTAGTTAATCCGGATACTGTTAAACCATTTAATACTCCAAATCCTGTAATTGAACCTCCAACTCCGATGTTTCCAGTGGTAGTAATTGTATTTCTAAATAGTGATAATCCATTAACAGTTAAGGTATTAAGGTCTGAGTTAGCTGAAACTGACAAAGAAGATAAACTTGTTCCTGAGGTCACGCTTAATGATTGTCCTATCCCAACATTCCCAGATACATTTGCTGAGGACCCAATACCCACAAAGCCATTAAGGAAAGTAGTTCCTGCATTTAGTAAGTTATAGTTAGGACTGGTATTACCAATCCCCACATTACCATTATCTAAAACCGCTAAACCAAAGTTAGTAGTTCCTCTGGTTAGGAAGTTTAGATTACTACCATTACCAGCCCCTCTAACATCAAATCTGGCCAAAGGACTGGAGGTGCCTACTCCTACATTTGCACCATTATCAAATAATATTCCCACTCCTAAGGTAGAAGATGATTGCCAAATAGCTGCTAGATTAGTAATACCTCCAGAAAGTGCAGATCCGGAATTAGTATCAGCAGAACAATATACATTACCACTAGCATCTGTAGTTAATTTTCCTCCATTACTATATGTAGAACAGTTTTGGCCACTTAATCTTAAGTTAGAAGCAATGGCGGCAGAAGATCCTAGTCCCACATTTCCTGTGGCATTTAAAGTATTTAGGTTAGAGAGTCCAGTCACATTTAGTCCAGAGGTAGAATCAAAGCTGCTGGTAATAGAGGAGCCTACCCCTAAATTACCGGATATATTAGCAGAAGAACCTACCCCTAGGAATCCGGAAATATAGCCTGTACCTTGAACTTTAAAATTGTAATCTAAACCAGCTGAAACTCCCACACCCACATTCCCGCTAGATGTCACAATACCGTTAGGTAATTTAATACCAGCAGAGTATGTTTGGATACCTGTCCAGGTATTAGCATTAGTTAAATCAAGCGCAATGGAGGTAGTTCCACCTAAGGAAACCAATCCTCCGCCACTTAATCCAGTACCAGTAGATACTGTTACTGATGAATTGGCTAAATTACCATTAGAGATAGATCCTGCAGGTAGTGATAAACCACCTGAGACTGCCAGATTAGATAATGATGCATAACCAGTTAAAGAGCCGCCTACACCAACATTACCGGTTGTAGTAATCGTATTACGGAATAATGATAGCCCATTAATAGTAACTGTATTTAAGTCAGTATTATTAGCTACTGCTAAAGAAGCTAGTGTTGCGCCTGATGTTACTGTTAATGATTTACCAACACCTACATTACCGGTGACTGCTAAAGATCCTCCAACCCCGATGTTACCGGTGGTAGTTAGGTTAACAAAAGATGGAGAAGCTGTAGTTGCAATATCCTGGGCTGCATTAATAGTGATGGTTCCACCTAGAGATACCAATCCTCCTCCGGTTAAACCAGTACCGGCGGTCACTGTTAGAGATGAATTAACCAGGTTAGTATTAGTAATTGATGATCCTGGTAATGATAATCCTGAGGTCACAGTAAGTGATCCACCAACTCCCACATTTCCGGAGGAAGTTAGAGTTGTAAGTGTAGTAGCACCCAAGACTGAAGATCCGGCATTTAATCCATTAAGGTTTGTCAGTCCGGACACTGTTAAGCCATTTAAGTTACCAAATCCAGTGATAGAGCCACCAACTCCAACATTACCTGTTGTAGTAATGGTATTTCTAAACAAAGATAATCCATTAACAGTTAAGGTATTTAAATCAGAGTTGGCAGAAACAGACAGAGAAGATAAGGTAGTTCCAGATGTAACATTAAGCGATCCACCCACACCCACATTACCAGAGATATTAGCTGAGGATCCAATACCAACAAATCCAGTAAGGAAGGTAGTACCAGAATTTAGTAAATTATAGTTAGGACTGGTGGTACCAATTCCCACATTACCATTGTCCAAAACTGCCAAACCAAAGTTAGAATTA
This sequence comes from uncultured Gammaproteobacteria bacterium, assembly GCA_964523905.1. GTDB lineage: Bacteria > Patescibacteriota > Microgenomatia > Daviesbacterales > UBA10151 > CAZFYQ01. The sequence goes on along the minus strand of CAZFYQ010000008.1, from coordinate 11,274 downwards.
GCATTGTTACCAGTATAGAAAGTTAAACCAGTAGTAGTGCCTGCTCCCCTAACTTGCAGCTTAGCATTGGCAATAGTAGATGATGTACCAATTCCCACATTTTCTGCAGGGTTAAGTTCTGTAATATTAGTAGCATTGTCATACCAGCCACCAGTTCCATCAGCAGTTCCTGTACCAGATCCTGTATTTAAATCAACTCCACAAGAGAAAGTTTTGGTTGTAGAATTCCACAGTAGCTTCTGACCACCTGCTGAACAATCAGAGGATAATCCTCCACCAACTATTCCGGAAGCGGATAAAGTCAGAAGTCCAGTGGTATTTAAGGTATTTAAGTTAGTTAACCCTGACACTGTTAATCCATTCAATGCACCAAACCCTGCAATAGAGCCACCTACACCAACATTACCTGTGGTAGTAACGGAGGTAACATTAATATTAGTGGCATTTAAACCCTGCAGTTGAGTTAAACCAGCTACATTAATAGAAGAGAGGAAATTAGCCCCAGAGGTAACAGAGAGGGATTTTCCAATACCCACATTTCCTGTAGTGACTAATGATCCACCTACACCTAGATTTCCAGTTAAACTTAGGTTGTTAAAGGTTGGATTAGCTGAAGTAGAAATATCCTGGGCTGCATTAATAGTAATGGTTCCTCCGAGTGAAACCAACCCACCACCAGTTAATCCTGTTCCGGCAGTCAAAGTCAAAGCAGAGTTCTGCAGATTAGAATTAGTAATAGAAGAATTAGGGAGGGACAGTCCTGAGGTAACAGACAGTGACCCACCTACACCCACATTACCTGAGGTATTTAAAGAAGAACCATTAATAGTAGATGCATTTAAGCTACCAGTGTTAACAGTTCCCAACTGAGTAAGTCCTGATACATTTAATCCTGACAGATTACCAAATCCAGTGATTGAACCACCCACACCAACATTACCAGTCGTGCTTAAGGCTGTTGAATTAATATTAGTAGCATTTAATCCTTGTAATGAAGTCAACCCTGCGACATTTAGGGAAGAGAGGAAGTTGACTCCTGAGGTGACCTGTAATGATTTACCAATTCCCACATTACCTGTAGTAACCAGAGATCCACCTACTCCCAAATTTCCGGTTAATGTTTCGTTGTTAAATGTTGGTGAAGCTCCGGTTGAAATATCCTGGGCTGCATTAATAGTAATGGTTCCACCTAGGGAAACCAACCCACCTCCAGTTAACCCAGTACCTGCAGTAACAGTTAGGGATGAATTCTGGAGATTAGCGTTACTAATACTGGAATTTGGTAATGATAAACCAGAGGAAACAGAAAGTGATCCGCCTACTCCAACATTACCGGTAGTATTTAAAGAAGTAGCATTAATAGTAGTAGCATTTAAGAAGCCAATGTTTGAAAGCCCAGTGACATTAATACCTTTGCCAAATACTGCTAAATCTGTTACTGAAAGAGACTTACCAACTCCCACATTTCCTGTAGTAACTAAAGACCCACCAACACCTAGGTTACCAGTTAGAGTTTCGTTAACAAATGTAGGTGATGCATTAGTTGAAATATCCTGGGCTGCATTAATAGTAATGGTTCCACCGAGAGAAACCAACCCACCACCAGTTAATCCTGTTCCGGCAGTCACAGTCAAACTAGAGTTTTGTAAATTAGCATTAGATATTGAGGAATTAGGTAGAGACAGTCCTGAGGTGACAGATAGTGATCCACCCACTCCCACATTACCGGTAACATTTAGTGAAGATCCCAGACCCACAAAACCAGTAAATAAAGCTGTTCCCTGATCTACAAAGTTATAGTTTGGATTAGTAGTACCTATTCCAATATTACCATTATCCAGAACTACTAATCCAAATTTATTATTACTGAAATTATGAGTTAGTAGAGCCAAACCAGCACTATTGCCATTACCCTGTATTTCTACCTTAGCATTAGCAACTCCCGGCGTAGTACCAATCCCCACATTTTCATCCTGGGTCAGCAACCCGACTGTAGATCCAAAGTCAAACCAACCTGATGTATCACTTCCTCCTCCACCTCCGCCGGTACCGGTATTTAAGTCTATACCACAAGTAAAAGTGTTATCCGATGATTTCCAGAGTAACTTTTTAGTAGAAGATGAACAATCTGTAGATAAACCTCCGCCAATAATCCCTGAGCTGGACAAAGTTAATAATCCATTTAGATTCAAGGCATTAAATGTCGGAGAAGCTGATGTAGAGATGTCTTGTGAAGTAGCCAGAGAAACTGATCCCCCCAGTGACACAGCTCCACCTCCGGTTAATCCGGATCCAGCTGTAATGGTAACAGAAGAATTAGCCAAAGCAGCATTGGCTATTGACCCGGAAGGCAATATTACAGACCCGGAGGAAATGTTTAAACCATTACTACCAACAATGACAGAAGTGGCTGTTAACGATCCGCCCACTCCCACATTACCATTAGTGTTGATTATCCCTACATTACTCAGGTTAAAGCCTCCACCATTGATGTCAGAAGTCCAGGGGGTTTGCGAAACAGAAGTTCCGCCACTATCAGCGGCACAAATTAAATTCCCATTTGAATCCGTAGTTAATTTTCCCCCGTTTCCCAATCCAGAACAATCATAGCTACTTAACCTAACGGCATTAGAAACAGATAAAGACCCTCCGATTCCCACATTACCGGATAAAGTCAGATTGGTCGAAGTGATGGCACCTCGGGCTGTCACAGTAGCAAGAGTATCAGCTTCTGTACCAGTCACAGTGATTGTCCCCCCAGATATTGAAGTTGTAACTATTCCTGCTCCGGCAATTGTCCTGGTATCTCCAAGAGTAGAGCTGGCCGCACTACCGGAATCAGCTGCAAATGTTATGGAAGAATTAGCCAATTTGGCATTTGTCACTGCCCCATCCTGGATATAACTGGTTTTTACTGAATCATCAGTTAAAACAGCCACATCTTTAAGTTTGGCAAAGGTAATTGAATTATCTTGCACATCAGTTGTCCCAATTGAATTGGTTAAATCTAAATCCAAGGTTGCAACATTGTTCGCAGTAGTAACTGTCAGGTTAGCACTGTCACTTTTAACCTCTGTTAAACCATTGACCTGAGTGGCTGATGAGGTACTAACATTATTATTAGTAATCTGCTGAATTAAATTCTGAGATCCCAACTTCAGATAGGACAGGTCCGGCAATTTAATATCATACTTTGGAACAAGATTTCCCTGATCATCAAACTCAAAAACTTGATTTACATCATCAATAACTTTAGGAGAAATAATTTCATTGTAAGTTTTTGGTGAAATCCTCTTGATAATTCCTAGTGAGATACCACTAAGAGGTTTTAAAGCCACCCCGAATACCTTGTCAGAACGCTTTTGCTCAGCTGTAACTTGATAAGTAACTCCTAAAACAGATTGCTTATCATTTGGTGCATAAGTTATGGGTTTTCTATAAGTATAGCCAAAGAAAATGGCTGTTTGCTCCGGAAGGGCTAAAAACAACACAGTGATAATCATTATTGTTGATAAAAATAGAGCGACCAAAAATAAAGAAGAACCGAAAAAAACCTTCTTCGTTCGTACTAGGCTTGAAACTTCCTGGCTGGTTTCCTGCTGCTGCATAGTTAACACTTTGTGAGTTGGTGGTTCTTCAGGCTCAGCCAATTGATCAACTGGCTCACTGGTATCTCTTTTGAGCGGTTCTAAGATCTTTTCCTCAATCTTTTTCTGTCTTAAGAAATACTCACCGCTTAGAAATTTTTCTAAAGACTCTTTGTCATAAACCCTCTCGCCAGCTTCATTTCTTTCAGGCTTAAGCAAACCTCTGGCTTCTAACCTTCTTAAAGTGGTGGCGGAAATACCCAGGTGTTTTGAGGCTTCTGATATGGGCAACGGTTGAGCAAATTTAACTTTTTCGAGCTCGTCAATGGAGAAATATCGGTTCTTGCCATCAACTCTTTCGGAGTGGATAGTACCTTTTTTATCCCATCTGCGGATGGTATCGATTGAAACTCCGAGCACTTTAGCAGCTTCTGAGATGGGTACTAATTTTTTAGATTTTGGCAGGCTACTGTTCATAAATTGCCTAGGCATTGGTTATCCTATGCCTAGGTGTTGTCCGCCTGCTCGTCTTTAAAATAATTCTTGACTATACACAGTCTGCGGCTTTTATTATATATGTGTCAACACTTGACAATATTTGTATACCCTTGCATACTAATGTATAGTATTACATAATAGTTTAAACGTAATCTCTTACAAATGGAAGAATTTTATACTGTTGCACAGGTTAGTTTGATTCTAAAAGTTCACCCTTTAACAATCAGGCGCTATATTAAGCAAAATAAGCTCAAAGCATACCGAGCTGGAGGTAATATACGCATCTCAGCCCAGGATTTAAAAACATTTACTCAAAACTTCACGCCCAGTGAGAAACACCCCAAAACCTCACTCCCTCCCTTTGTAAGTGCAGAAGCTAGCCATAAGAGCTTTTCTTTTAGTGATCCAATTTTAAGTTTAAGAGGCAAGGGGCTCAGTCTTAGTAAGCTGGAGGAATAGTTATGGCCACCACCAAGAAAGTATTTGTTGATTCATCAATTTTTATCAGCTTTATTGACCGGGCTGAGGCCAATCATCCCCGGGCAGTTAAATTAATCGAGAACTTTGCCAAATTGGGCTTAAATCTTTATACCAGTGCTAACAATTTGCATGAGGTTTACTCTGCACTATCCAGAGAAACTGGCATCTCCGTTGCCACTGACTTCTTACAGGCCATTTTACAATCAGATATCGAGATTATTTTCCCTCAAAAGGCCGACTATATCACTGCTTATCGAATGTTAAAGAGTAACCGGGAAAAACAACTAAGCTTAAGAGAGGTTTTAAATGCCACTTTAATGCAAAAACGGGGCATCAATCAAATATCCACTTTTACTTTCTGGCATAACTTGTTTGGTACATCACCAGCTAACATTAACCCCTAACAAAATAATATCCTATATAATTTTTTAACCCTCCTGTACTTTTGGTAGGCTAGTAAACCGAGCCTGCATAGGCATTGCTTAGCCTCTGCATAGGCACTGTTTTTGGGCTGTTTTTGACAGAATCCCGAAGCAAAACCCGAATCCTTCGATCCTCAGGACAAGTATCCACAAGTTATCCACATGCTTCACTAATGCAGAAGTAAATCAAAAAAATTCCTGTAAAACGAAAGAGGTACTTTAGAGAACGGAGTGACTATTGAAACAACGATTTCAATAGCATACGAAGTTCTCGCAAGGAAATACGAAGTATTTACTTATAGATCAATCCAGAGGTTGAGGTAACAAATGGTGCAAGATTAATTCTTTTCCTTGTTGCATCAACACTATCAACTAGAAAACTCATGCTCTTACCTACCTCATATTTACTATCAGGGTCCATCTTGCCAGCCTTTAAAAAGCCCTCTACCTCCCCTTCCAACTTAATTACTATACCCCCTTCGGAAACATTGATCACCTCTCCTTTAACTACTTCATCTGGTTTATATTTTTCCAAAGCTTGGTCAAAAGCCTCACTTTGAGCTTCTTTTTGAGAAAACACCAGTTTGTTATTATTTTGATCAACTTCTATTACTGAAACAGTAATGGTTTGACCAACTAATGTATCTGTATCTTTACCAACCAGGTCCAGTCCCAGCTGTGAATGCGGGATAAAGCCCCGAGAACCATCGACTTCCACAATTAACCCACCAGTATTAGACTCTTTGATTACTCCCTGCAATTTAGTTTTTTGGCTTTGTGCGGTGGTGAATTTACCCCAATTAATAGTATGGCTGCTGCCTCCGGAATAGCTTCTACCTGGCTTCCTGCCCCTGTCCCTGTCATCTTTTTCTTTATACTGAGAAGAGGATAGCACGGTTTGACCAGATTCATTTTCCGGAACAATCACATAGGCTGTTAGCTTATCGCCTATTTTAAGATCTTTTAACAAAGCTTGGCCTAAATCACGTACTGATAAGACACCCTCTGCTTTAGCATCTAAGTCCAAAGTGATTTCTCGATCATTAATGGATACTATTTCACCTTCAATTGATTGGCCGCGGGTCAGTTTAGTTATTTTTTGAGGATGAGAAGCTAAAAGCTGCTCCATGATATTCATGTAGTTTTACCTGTCTTTCCATTTAAGATAAAGGGATTATAGCATACTTTAAGCCACAGATAAAGCTATGCTACAGGAAGTTTACGATTCGTAAACGACTATAACACAAACGCCACACTTAATTCCAACACGCAGGATTAGTGGTGGCATCATTTGCGCCAGTATTATTGGAATACACAGCCCAGGCTGTAGGAGTACCAGCAGGTTCCACTGTGCTACAACCGCCAGGACCATCTGTTGCCGGATCAATTAAGCTACTTTGGCTTTTAAAATCTGCAGTACTCATTTCAGTGCTAGGAACACTAAAATCCTGCAACTTATAATTAACCCCATCAGATTTGTATCTATAACAAGAAGTATTACTGACAATATTCATTGAAGGATCAGACGGAAAGATTTGCATATAACTGGGAACAAAGTTGATGGTCTGACCTTGTATAACTTGGCTTGGTACAACTTGATCTGAAGTTGTACCATTTCCCACACTACCAGCACACTGTGAAGTCCAAATTGGAGCCCCACCATTTGCTGTACTTGGATATACTTTATTGGCTTGATAATAGACTTCTAAAGCTGTTTTAATGGCTCTTAAATCTTCTCCTCTTTTACTAATCCGGGCTTGTTTTTGAACTCCAGAAAAAACTACAAAGCCACTGGAAGCTAAAATGGAGATAATGGTGATTACCACCAGCAGTTCAACCAGGGTAAAACCTCGGACAGATCTCTTGGCCATGAATAAATTGTAACATACTAATTAATGGGACTTAACAAAATTTTCTTTAGAAAATTTTAAATAGAGGGAATGGGTCAAGATAAATATTATAGTCCTCTTTCAGAGGTAAAAAGTACTTGACCCGTTTGAATGTCTTAAGACATTCAAACCGGCAGTGAGGTATTTTCACGCACCCTTGCGAATGCATTATCGTCCCCGCTAAAGCGTTTGACGACTGAGTTCGGGATGGGATCAGGTCGGACCACTTCGCACAAACCACCGA
>CAZFYQ010000008.1:0-4054 GCA_964523905.1 uncultured Gammaproteobacteria bacterium | reverse complement strand
TTTTGTGCTCTAAAATGTGAATACGGCTTTCAATGAAAGGATTACCAAAAAATCTCAACTACGAACATTAGTAAGAGTAAGCTAAACACCTTACAGTGCTTACACTGCTCTCCTATCAACCCGGTAGTCTTCCGGGGTTCTTAAAGATTCCTCATCTCGGGGTCTGCTTCGTGCTTAGATGCTTTCAGCACTTATCAAAAAGGAACGTAGCTACCCTGCGCTGCACTTTTGGTACAACAGGCACACTAGGGGTTCCCTCATTTCGGTCCTCTCGTACTAGAAATAACTCCCCTCAAGAATCAAAACGCCCATACTGGATAGAGTCCGACATTATGTTAAATTACTTAAGATCCGAAGGATCGCAAGCTTTGCTTACTAGTTTGTTTTCCTGCAAGCCCCATTGTCACCAACGGGATCCGACCATATCTTAACTTTATTTCTAAAGCTTCTAGCGTATGGCCTGTGAGGATTCTAGTTTCATATAAGCTTCTAGGATTAATTGCTTCTCTACTCTTCTCTTTTGAGTATTCATAGAATAAGCAATCTCTAAAATCTTGGTAATTCCTGAAACAGTAAAATGCTGTTTTTCTTCAACAAGTTTTAAAACCTGTTTAAATTTTTCAAAGGCATCATTTTTAATGATTAAATTACCTTCAAAAAAAGGAATCACTTTATCTCTTAAGCTGGGAAAATCACGAACAACATATGCCAGTGATTTATCAGTTAGATCAGTTTGACTATTTTGTTTAATATAGCCACAACCTAGACGATTTTTAAAATAAGTTAATACTGACTCCCCAATTGGATTTTGACTCACTTTAAAAAAGTAAATCACCTGCCAACCGGTTTTTGTTTCTTTTGAAGGAACTATACCAACGTAAAACATTCCCTCACCTTCAGTAAAACCTACTAAATAATCATCACTAATCTTAAGAGACTTCATAAAAACTAGTCTTTCCTGCTGATTGTCTTGCGTCTTATCCTAGACTGGATAATCATTTTTACTAGTATATTAATACTATACTAGTAGATTATCATTTACAAGAGTTTCCAGCATATAGCTAGATTTATATCTCTATATTGTTTTTTCTCTGACAAAAAGATTAAAAAATTCTCGAATATCCAAAACGTCGATAGAGAAAGACAGTTCATTGTCAGTCTGAAATGTATTACAGACTCAGCTGTCTTACGACGCTCTGAACCCAGCTCGCGTACCACTTTAACTGGCGAACAGCCAGACCCTTAGGACCTGCTTCAGCCCTAGGATGTGATGAGCCGACATCGAGGTGCCGAACCTTGCCGTCCTTGTGGACTGTAGGGCAAGACTAGCCTGTTATCCCCGGGGTAACTTTTATCCGATAAGCCCTATCCCTCCCACGAGGTAATAGGGGATCATTAAGACCTACTTTCGTATCTGCTCGACATGTATGTCTTGCAGTTAAGCACACTTTATACCTTTACGCTTTATGCGCGATTTCCTTACGCGCTAAGTGTACCTTAGTACCCCTCCGTTACTTTTTTGGCAATATTGTTAACTTTTAAATTGGAAGTTTTAGATAACTTTAGTTATCGCAAGCTTCTGATTAGGGAGCTTATAATTAAAATATGGAAGTATTCTATCTTTCAGTAAAGCGTTTAAAATAACAGCGCTTTTTGCTGAAATATAGATCTGTAATCCATCTTTTTGCGTTCTAATACTTGATATTAGGTTAAATTTCTCTTTTAAGATAGAAATTAAACTTTCTATATCTTCCCTATTAAACCCCTGGGTATTTAGGATTCTTCCTTTACACTCTTTAGATTTAACAGAACCGTCACCCATGAACCAAACAGCAAAAGCTGTTGGTGTCAAGAGATTTTTAATCTCTTTGGGAATAATTTTCTTACCTTCTGGATAAAACATATCATAAAAATATTTAAAACATCTATGAGTTAAGCTATTAAATCTTAATTCCTCTCGATATTGTTTAGGTAAAGTACCAACAAAACTTGAAAAGTTTTGATGCAACCACCAAACAAAATCCTTTTGCTTTAAACATTGAGCTACTTTTAGTCTGGCTCCGGTAGAATTTTTAGTTCTTTCCAAACAACCATCACTTAATAGCAACCCTACAAGAATTTCTTCTTGAAATTCAGAAAGCTCCAAATTATCTTTAAGTATTCTTGAACGCATTTTAAACTTCCCGTAAAAGTTCTAGATCATTTCTGTCTAGATCTCCTAATCGCTTAGAAGTTCAGACTATATCATTCTCTAAATTAGAGAACCAACGTATAGTCGTTGAGGGGTTCTGAATAATCAGAACTTCCCTGCTGATTGTCTGCACCTAACATATTTTCAGTATTAACTTCACATTACCCAAAAGTAATCCGAAAGTCAATACTAATGTAGGATACTCCAGATGTTCCAGCATATAGTTGGATTTAAAACTCACTAAAGCGGTGTACATTCTAATATCACTATTAGAAGCCCCCAAAAAATTCAAGGGAACCGCCCCAGTTAAACTGCCCGCCAGACCTTGTCCCACTGCCTCTTTTTAAAGGCCGATGGTGAGACTTAAAATCAAAAAAGAGAGGTGTTTCATTGTCGCCGAAGCTCCCTCCTACGCTATACAATCTAAATTTTAAATCAGGGCCAAGCTACAGTAAAGCTCCACGGGGTCTTTTTGTCCAAGTATGGGAAGGCCGCATCTTCACAGCCATTGCAATTTCACCGAGTCTATCCTCAAGACAGTCGCTAAGTCGTTCTACCTTTCGTGCGGGTCTGAACTCACCAGACAAGGAACTTCGCTCAAGTCCTTTTCCTTTGTGTTAAAAAGCACAGCTTTTCAAGCTTGCTTATACGTAGCTGAGTGATTGCTACCTCTCCGATTCGCATCGGAGTTCGGACTATATCTTACACACTTAAAACTTAAATTAAGTAATGTTCAAACGTATAGTCTCTGAGGGTTCCCCCGATTTAATCGGGGTTCTTCCCTGCTGATTGTCCGCAGTGAAAAGATTATCACCCTTACGGGTACTCTCACATGCTCGGATTTTCCAGCATATAGTTTGATTCAAAAACACTACACCTATCTAAGGCGGCGAATTCCACCATAGAACAGTTCACGTTTGTTGCCACGTTCAGTTTACATGAACGTGGGCTTGGATATTTCTACCAAGCTCTTTATGTCGCCATAAAGGTCGGACTATATCATTCCCTTTTAAGGGACAGAGCGTATAGTCTCTGAGGATTCCTCAAGAATTCTTAGCACATCAGATTCTGAATATTTTCTAGTTCTACCTGCACCAACGTTTAAAGTTTCGCGGATAGAAACAATTTTCTTCAAACCTTCTATATGCTTATGATCACCTATATTCATTAAAGCAGCAATTTCACAAAAAATTGCGAAATTTTTCCTTGCTTTTTCTGATCTAAAAGGAAATCTTTTAAAAAATGGTATTACTTTCAAAATAACATTCGAGGGTGTAGTGATATCCAATGAATGCACTCCATCTCTGCGTTTTTTGATTATTCCACACCCTAAAATTTCTTTTAAGGTTAATAAATTAGTTAAGTCTCTTTGTGAAACATTGAAACTTAATACTGGTTGCCACTTTAAGTGGTAATCAGGTTTTTGTCTTAGAGAGACATTAAAACTGCCTTCTCCATCAACGAAACCTGCCAGGTAATAACCTAATTCCTGTGGAATTTGATTTAACCATTTTTCTTGAGGCCTTTCCTGCTGATTATCTGCACCTAAAACATTATCAGTTATTGAATTGGACATTAATTCAGTATTACCCGAATTTAATGCAAAGTCAATAACTAGTTTAGGATTCTAGGCGAAGCCTGCGAGCTTCGCTCTTCAGACGTTCCAGCATTTGGCTCTGTTTTACAACTACAATTTTGTTCATAGTTACTGCTGCCGTTCACCAGATCTTAGGCCCCAGGCTCGTCCTCGGATTGCTCCTCGGAGTCACTTGAGACAATAAATTACTGGCACTGGGCAGGTGTCAGCCCCTATACATCATCTTTCGATTTAGCAGGGACCTGTGTTTTTGTTAAACAGTCGCT
>CAZFYQ010000007.1:10134-69187 GCA_964523905.1 uncultured Gammaproteobacteria bacterium | reverse complement strand
AGGCCCGTCGTATAACGGTTAATACCCGATTCTTATACAGTCGTGACGAGGGTTCAACTCCTTCCGGGCCTACTTTAACTCCGTGCCAACTTTTAGCGAGGATATTTATATATGCATCTAGGTATACCTGGCGTAAGAGTTTGAACTATTTTTGCAGGGGTTTTTCCTGCTGTATCAACACCTCTCCTCGTAGCGATTTCTTTTAACAAGGAATCTGTATCAGTATATCCAACTAAACAGGCATATAGCGGCCCAAAAGATCTACCCTGGTTTAAGGGGGCTAAATAAGGACAACTTACTCTTGGTTTCTCTCCATTTTGATAGGTTACTAATACATCTACGGCTTCACTTAATGGGTTTTCTAAAACTGCTCCCCTGCAAGTTATTTGAAAGGTATTTACTGAAGGTTCAATTTCCATTAAAGTTCTTCGAGCTTAACTTTAGCGGAACCGTTGTTGGCTCCTTGGATGAATTGGAGATATCTTTCAGTAGTGGAAAGTCTTTTATGGCCGGCTAGTTTGGAAACTACAGTCATCGGAACTCCTGATTGTAGCTGATAAGCTACCCAGGTATGACGCAAATCATTGACCTTGGCCTCTTTAATACCGGCTAATCTAAAGTATCTATCAATGGCAGTACGGATATTCCTAATTAGTAACGGTCGGCCGGTTTTGGTAATAAACAGGCTATGAGAAGGGGAGGCTGGTCTGATTTCTAAATATTTAGCAATAGTTTCTGCAGCTGGTTTATTTAACGGAATAGTTCTTTCTCTGGTATCTTCAAACGGAGGCACATGAACAGTGGTGTCAGTAGTATTAACATCTTCAATTCTAATCTTAGCCAGCTCACCAATTCTAACTCCGGTTTGTAGCAAAAGTTCAATTACGGCAATCATTCGAACATCAGATTTAGCAGCATCTCTTAAAGCCCGGTATTCCAGTTTAGTTAAAATTCGTGGAGGTTTATTCTCAAATTTAGGGTGGGACAATCCGGTAGCAGGATCACCTGTTAGAAGGCTTTCAGCCTTCAAGAATTTAAAGAAAGTTTTGGTAGAATTGGTTTTTCTGGAAATTGACTTGGCAGTGTAGGCTTTTTTGGCTAAATCATCCATAAAAGTCTGTAAATCAGGGGTTTCCACAGTGGAAACCTCAGTTTTACCCAAAGCTTCCAGGAAGCTGACTAGTTGATCAATATCTTTGCCATAGGCTAAGATAGTAGCAGAGGAGCGTGATTTACCCTTAAGGTATTCTACAAATTGATTATGTGCATCTCTCAAAGTACTCATAACATCTATTGTAAACTTATAGGACTCTTTTGTCAACAGTCCTGCGAGGACTAAGGTCCTCTTAGGACACTCTTGTCAAGAGTGTCATGCGAGAGCTTAAGTCAGGTATTTATGATTAAGAAATTAACCGTAGGCACGATTATACTGGTAGCAGCAATTATTGCCTATAATTTAGTGGTGCAAATTACCAGTGCCTTGAGCTCAGAAAAAAGGTTATCTGCTCAGGCAGAAGCTGTTTACAAGCTGGAAGCTCAAAATAGAAAGCTACAAGATCAGCTAAAAGCTGTTACAACCAAGGAATTTATTGAAGCTCAGGCTAGAAACGAGCTTGGTTTGGCTAAACCAGGAGAAACCTTAGTGATTATTCCGGAAGATAAGCTAAAAGCAGTGATGGGAGTAGCCTCGCAGTCAGCTAAACCACGCCTAGCTAATTGGCTTGGGTGGTGGGAGGTCTTTTTCCGCTAAAATCTTTAAATTGAAGCTAAATTAGTTGCAGGAATCCATAGGACAAACATTTTACCACTGTTTTGTTAAATTAAAAGTCTTAATTTTCTTTTGTCTGGGCCAGGATTTAATTTCAGATTCTCTTTTAAGAGCCTGGGATTTGGTAGGAAAACTCTCAGAATAGGCGATCTTGATCGGTGGATGGGAGCGGGTATAGCGTCCCCCAGTGCCCTTTTTATGTTCGGCAAAGCGTTTATCAAGGTCATTAGTCATTCCGGTGTAGAAACTGGAGTCTTTGCAAAGAAGAATATACACAAACCACATGTTGCGGGGGTAGGAGTCGAACCTACTGCCTCAAGATTATGCACTTGAACTTGTATTACTACAAGGGTTGGACTATATCACGATCCGAAATATCGGACCCCCGGCGTGTAGTCTCTACGGGGTCCTGAGTGTTAATCGAAGGACTTCCCTCGGTATTGCCCTAAAAGGGTTTCACCGATATAGCCAGGTTCTCGCAAATAGTTACCTATCTACGGGCCCATTTTGAGCCTTGTGTGCAGCCGTTACACTTCCCCGCGTTCGATATTGTAGCTCGCAGGGGAGAGCATGTCAATTAAATGCACTTTCTGACTTGACTAAGTTAGGTTCCAAAGTTTACTCTTAAAGTCATGACCAAAAAGTTTTTTAAGAGCGTTGCAGAGGCTCCGGCCAGGGCTTTAGGTAATACCATTGATACTTCAGAAAGACTGGTTAATCGCATCCGCTATCAAAAAGATATCATAAAAGCCAAGGATTACTGGAAAACTCTGGGGCCTGGTTTAACTACCGGTGCAGCAGATGATGATCCATCTGGAATTGCCACTTATTCTCAGGCCGGGGCCCAGTATGGTTTTAAGTTACTCTGGCTGGCGCCGTTTACCTTTCCTTTAATGGCTGTAGTACAGGAAATGTGTGCCCGGATTGGTCTGGTAACTGGTCGGGGCCTGGCAGCAAATATTAGAAAGTTTTATCCCAAATGGGTGTTATATCTTTGTACCTTTTTACTGTTTGGGGTTAATTCTTTAAACATTGGAGCTGACCTGGGAGCAATGGCTAAGGCAGCTCAGCTTTTGGCACCGCAGGTTAGCTTTAATACTTTGATCTTAGGCTTTACGGTTTTTTCTTTGGCCTTGCAGATTTTTACTACTTATGATAAATATGCCAAATATTTAAAATGGCTGGCATTAATTTTGCTGACCTATGTTTTTTCTGCTTTAAGCACTCATTTGAATGTTAATGATTTAATTAAGGGTACTTTTATTCCGGCAATTAGTTTTTCCAAAGACCAGATTTTTCTGGTTACTGCTGTGTTAGGTACTACCATTTCACCATATTTATTTTTCTGGCAGACTTCCCAGGAAGTAGAGGAGGAGATTTTGCAAGGCAAATTAACTTTGGCTCTTCGAAAAGGTACTGATGATGAGGCTATCAAAAACATGCGACTGGATGTTTGGTCTGGAATGTTTTTGTCTAATTTGGTGATGTTTTTTATTATTGCGGCCTGTGCCGCCACTTTATTTAGCCATGGTATTACAACCATTACTACTGCTGCTGATGCTGCCGAGGCTTTGCGTCCAATTGCCGGAGACTTTACTTATCTTTTATTTACTGCCGGAATTATTGGCACCGGGCTGTTAGCAATTCCAGTGTTAGCCGGATCAGCTTCATATGCTCTTTCAGAAAGCTTTGGTTGGAAGTATGGTCTATATAGAAAACTAAAAGAGGCCAATGCTTTTTATGGAGTGATTATTATCTCCACATTATTTGGTTTAGGAATTAATTTTCTGCATTTGGATGTAGTTAAAGTGTTAATCTATACTGCTATTGGTAATGGCTTAATTGCGCCGGTGATTTTGGTGCTAATTGTGCTTTTAAGTAGTAACAAAAAAGTAATGGGGGATAAGGCTAATGGGCCGATCTCTGCTTTCTTTGGTTGGCTAATAACTTTAGCTATGGTAATCACTGGTCTAGCCACTATTTATTCCCTTTTTGTTTAAATTCTCATCATCTGGTACAATTTAGCCACGTTTGGCAGCGTAGCTCAATGGGTTGAATTGTCTAAATGACAATTCAACGGGTCAATATCTTTTTACCGACGAAGTCGGAATATAATAAGTATTTGACCCAGGAGTCTGCTACGCAAGATGACGTATGCCAGGGTAGCTCAGTTGGTTAGAGCGCTTCAATCATAACGAAGAGGTTCGTGGGTTCGATCCCCACCCCTGGTACCAAAAGTAGTATCATAAACCTATGAAATTAATAGTACTCGCAGCAGGACATGGTAAAAGAATGTGGCCGATTCAAACGGATAAGTGTTTAATTCCTTTTTTGGGAAAACCGCTTTTGTATCATAATCTTAAAAAAATTAAGCAAGCGATTAACCCGGAGGAGGTAATCATCGTTTCCAGAGTAGAGAATAAAACTGTAATTGAAGGAATCTTAAATGAGCTTGGTTTAGCCGGTACTATTGTTGTTCAGGAAGAAGCTAAGGGTATGGCTAGTGCAATTTTATCTGCCAAAGATTTAATTAACGGAGAAATCTTAATTGTTAATGCCGAAGATATTGTAGATGAGTCTATTTATTCTCAGGTGGCCAAAGGCGGAGCAGAGATAGTTTTTCCAGGCTTAAAAGTATCCAGCTATTTCCCCGGAGGATATATTAAAGAGGCCACAGGCAACAGGGTAGAGGCAATAGTAGAAAAACCAGGAGAGGGTAATGAGCCATCAGATTTAGTAAAATTGGTAGTGGATTACTTCAAAGATGGTCAAAAGCTAATTGTTGCTTTGGAAAAAGCAGTGTCGGATAAAGATGATGTCTATGAGGTGGCGCTAAATCAGATGTTACAAGATGGGGTAGAAGTAAAGTTTGTAAAATATGAAGGCACTTGGATTCCTTTAAAATACCCTTGGCAGATTTTAGATATCCTAGAGCACTTATTACAAGGTATTGAGGATAAAATTTCCCCGGGAGCAATGATAGCTAAAAGCGCTATTATTACAGGTTCTGTGCTAATAGAAGAGGGGGTTAAAGTGTTTGAAGGGGCAGTGATTAAAGGCCCGGTATATATTGGTAAAAATGTGATCGTAGGAAATAACACCATGATTAGAGAATCTGATTTGGAAGAGGGAACTGTCACCGGTTTTAACTCTGATATCACCAGAAGCTACATTGGAGCCAACTCCTGGTTTCATACCAATTACATTGGGGATTCAGTAATTGAGGGAGATTTTGGCATGGGTTCTGGTGCAGTACTGGCTAATCTGCGTTTGGATGATCATACTATCCGTATGGGAGAAGAAAAGCTGGATACCGGTCGTCATAAACTAGGATTAATTGCCGGGAGAGGATCAAGAGTGGGGGTCAATGCTTCTACCATGCCTGGGACCAAGATTGGGGCTAATTCTATGGTTGGCCCAGGAGTAATTTTATATCATGACCTGGAAGATAATAAAAAAGTACTGGTCAAACAGGAGCTGGAAGTTACAGATCATAGTCCGGCTTTAACCAGCTACGATCAGTTTAGAGACAAGCTTAAATAATAAATGGATACTCCAGTAAGAACCTGGACAGTTAAATCTTTTCAAACTACCCGCGGTGAATTACCAGTCGAGGAGTTTATTAAAGCTCAAGATGAAAAAACCTACGCTAAAATTCTTACTGCAGTAACTCTTCTGAAGCAGGGTGGGCCTTTTTTACAACCTCCATTAATCAAAAAATTGCAGGATAAATTATATGAGCTAAGAATCTCAGGGAGTGTTTCTATTAGAATTTTCTATACTATTAAAAATAACGAATACTATTTGCTTCATGCATTTAAAAAGAAAACTCAAAAAACTCCAAGTAGGGAATTAAAACTGGCAGTTGACAGAATGAGAGAGATAATATAGCATATATGCTATAATCTGACTGAAAGGAAGATTACAAGGTATCCTTGATATGAATAAATTAATTAAACCCGAGGATAGACAACACAGAGATTTTGATGATTTTTTCAATGAATCATTAAAAAATCCTAAACTTAAGGCTGAATATGATCGTTTACAGCCGGAGTTTGAGGTTATTAGGGCAATGATTGATGCCAGAGTACATAAAGGATTAACCCAAAGTATTTTAGCCAAAAAAATTGGCACTAAACAATCAGTTATTTCCCGGTTGGAATCAGGTAAAGCTAATCCTTCCATTGCCTTTTTACAAAAACTAGCAAAGGCCTTAAATACCCATTTAGAAATTAAATTTGTCCCCAGTTAATTTGAATTTTATCCTGTAATAATATAAAATGTCTCCCATGAGATTAAATCCTGAGATTAGTAGAGTAGATCAAGTTAGAGCTAGACCTGATATTGTAATTGCCTCTGATATTACAACCCTTCGACAGGTGGGTCTGGCGGAGGCTGCAGATCCTAAACACTGGAAGTGGAAGGAATTTGAAGTAGTGAATATGATAATTGCTCCTACAACGGCGATACCCTTTTTAGATAATGAACATTCAAGGCGAGTCAATACAGCCGAAATGAATAGGTTCCTAAGAAGCTTTCCATTTGACGATGACAGTCCCTTTAAGCTTACTCGTGATGCTTTTGAATTTGGTCAGGTTTTCTTTAACGAGCCTACTAATAAAAGTCTTTTAGTTCGGATAGAAGGTCTTTTAGTTGATAATTCAGTTGGGGGTAAAGCTGCTTTTGTTCAATCTCCCTTATTCCCTGAAGATAATAATGCTCAGAAAGCGTTTGAGAAATTAGGATTTGATGAGGTTCATGAGATACGGCTAGGTAGAGCAGTTAATATAAGATTGTTTCCAAATCCAGGGCTAGCGCAAATTGTGGCAGCGTACGAGGAAGGTGCAAGGAAGGCACCAAGTCTACGTAGGGTTCCTGAATTAGACCAATTAGCTCAAGGGTTACCCAGAAAATTTGTAGAAGCACTTGCTAGAGTTGGATATGGCGAGATGCATGAAGATAGTGAAGCTTTTAAGGATCCAGCAGTGAACCCCTTTGCTAAATTGCTATTTCCTCTTCGTCAAATTGCTGCAGTTTAATTAGTTTTAATCATTAGTTAACTCTGATAAAATCAGCGCATATGTTACTTTATGAATTTGAAGGGAAACAGCTATTTAAAAATTGTGGGATTAATATTCCAGAAAGTCAACTTATTACATCTGGGTCCCCGATCAAGTCGGGGACGACAGTTCCTGTCGTTTTAAAAGCTCAGGTTTTATCTGGCAAAAGAAAAGAAGCAGGAGGAATAATAAGAGTGGACAGGCAACAGGCATTAGGCAACAGTGCGAAAGAATTATTTGCAAAAGAAGTTAACGGCGAAAAAGTAGAAAAGATTTTGGTGGAAGAAGAAATTGCTAAAGAAGATCAGGAATATTATTTATCTTTTTCCTACTCAACAGAGGCTCGCGGCCCGGTGATGACTTTTGGTGAAGGGGGTACCGGAGCTGAAGGAAAAGGCGCTAAAACTTACCCGGTTGATATAAATAAAGGGCCCTTTGAACAAGATTTACCTGCAAATTTAATTGATACTGCCAATAAACTTTGGGAAGTATTTTTAAAATATGACTGTGAGTTGGCAGAAATTAATCCTCTGGTAATTGCCAAAGATGGGCTGGTGATTGCTTTGGATAGCAAGGTGATTTTGGATGATGATGCGGATTTTCGAAGGGATATGAAATTTCCGGAAAGAAATTTGTTTGGTAGAGCTTCAACTGAAAGGGAAATTGAGGCCAGAAAAATTGATCAAGGAGATCACCGTGGAACCGCCGGTTCTGTATATTGGGATTTAGATGGAGATATTGCAGTACTAGCTGCCGGAGGCGGGGGAAGCGTAGTAAACATGGATGCTTTAATTGCTTTGGGTGGAAAGCCGGCTAATTATACTGAACACTCTGGTAATCCACCTAGGGAGAAATTAAAAAAACTTACTCAAGTATTATTGTCTAAACCTGGTTTAAAAGGGCTGTGGATAGTGGGAGGGACTGCTAATTTTACTGATATTTATGAAACATTAATGGGAGTAGTAGAGGGTTTAAGAGAGGTTAAACCAAAACCAACTTATCCAATTGTCATAAGACGCGGTGGACCAAATGATCAAAAAGCTTTTGAAGAGCTTAAACTAATTGGCCAAAAAGAAGGCTTTAATTTTCACATTTTTGGTCGCGAAACTCCGATGACAGCAACTGCAAAGACAATAGTAGATTTAGCATACGAAAGGAAATTGTCATCCTGAGTGAAACGAAGGATATAATTTAATTATACCCTTCACTGCGTTCAGGGTGACAACAATTATGCCAATATTAGTTAACGAAAAAACAAAAGTGCTAGTCCAAGGAATCACTGGGAAAGAAGGTTCCAAGGTGGCATTGCAAATGAAAAATTATGGCACTAAAGTCCTTGCTGGAGTGACTCCAGGAAAAGGTGGACAAGAGGTTCATGGGATTCCGGTTTATAACTCGATTGCTGAGGCCTTAGAAAATCATCCAGCAATAAATACCTCTTTAATTTCCGTGCCTAATTTTGCTGCATTAGGAGCCATGACCGAGGCAATTAAAGCCAAGATTCCTTTAATTGATGTGTTTACAGAGCATGTGCCAATTGCTGATACTGCTAAAGCTTTGGCAATGGCTAAAAAAGCAGGTGTCAAAATAGTTGGTCCTTCCTCCATGGGAATTATTTCACCAGGGATAGGAAAAGTGGGACAAATTGGCGGAGAAGACCCGCGGGTAGTTTTTACCAAAGGAAATGTTGGAGTAATTTCCAAAAGCGGGGGAATGGCCTCAGAAACTGCTTGGATTTTAACTAAAAATGGCATTGGTCAATCAACTGTAATTGGAATTGGAGGAGATATTTTAATTGGCTCGGCTTTTACAGATCTGCTGGAAGAGTTTGAAAAAGACCTACAGACTACAGCTGTAGTGTTATTTGGAGAAATTGGTGGCACTTATGAAGAAGAAGCAGCCGAGATGATAAAGAGTGGGAAATTCACTAAAAAAGTGGTGGCTTTTATCTCCGGTTTGTTTGCTGAAAGTTTACCTCAGGGAACTAAATTAGGTCATGCAGGAGCGATTGTATACGGGGATAAAGGTAGTTATAAATCTAAAATTAATGCATTAAAAGATGCTGGAGTATTACTTGCCAAAACTCCGGATGAGATTCCAGAATTGTTAAAGTAGCATGGTATAATAAACTTCTATGAAAGCATACCAGGATCCAAAAAAATTAGAACTAATGTCCGGTAAATTATATACCAAATATGGTAAGCCTTTGGAAAAAGAGCATTGGGGTCAGTTTTTGGCTGTTTCTCAAAAAGGTAAAACGATTTTAGGCACCAATCTTTTCGAGTTGGCCAAGAAAGCATCAAAAAACTTTGGTCCTGGAAACTTTATTTTTAAGGTAGGGGATATAGCGGTTGGTAAATGGCGATAAATTATGAGTTTGACAAGTTCGCGTTTTCCTTATCTTCAGGCAACTATTCAAGTATTAAATAGAAATTTCAAAACAGAGGTTTTAGTAGATACTGGTTTTGATGGAGATATCACTATGCCGCCGGAAATGATTCTAAATGGGAAACCTCCTGAGGGTTATTTTTCCTGGACTTTGGCTAATGGAAAGAACGTTAGCGCTCCTTATTTTTTAGGAAAAGTTAAGTTAGGAAAATTCAAACCGCTTGATGTTTTAATTACAGCCTTAGGTGATGAACCTTTAATTGGAAGAAGAGTAACGAATAAGTTTAAAGTTACATTTGATCACGGAAGAAAAGTTATTGTTGAAGCATAATATAAAAGTTTAATACCCTATAGTTGACTTTGCGGAGTATTCGCTGTAGAATTCTGTCAAATATGGCAGACCTTGAGAGAAAAATTATACCTGTAACAGGCAGACAGGCCAGTCAATATGTTGAAGCTATTGAAGGGCTTATTTTTGATCCGCAACCTTATAAGGTACATGAGACTACGCCTGTAAATGGACACAAAGGTTTCCTAGGACTATCATGGTTAAGACCTCACAAAGTAACTCCTGAATCCACTCCTGATCCTGTCGAATATAATTTAAGCATGCGATATAGTAAAGATCTTTCTCTAAGATTTTATGAGTTAACCCAAGGAAAAAATGAAAGATACCCTGAAGGAGATGATCGAGAGTTTGTGTATGGATCCCCCTTATATAAAATCAACGAACGTCCATCGTTACTGGTAGATGCCGGAGAGACCAGAAAGTACCAGGTTGATTTACAACTTGTTAAAGATAGTAGATGGTTAATTGTTTTTTCATTTCTACATTTGCAACAAGCAGTACCACCTCAGCCAGAAGCAAATTTCATGCTTTGTGGGCCTAGTATGATGAGAGTACAAAGAGACGGAGAATATGGTGATTTCTACACACCGTCTTTTTCAGAGCAACAAAGATTATTTGCAGTGAATGAGTTACTTAGAAAGCATATGCAGGCTACTTGGCCATCTTCTTCTCAACAAACTGGTATATAATACTAAGTATTGTGATTTCAAAAATTAAACATTTTGTGCCTATTGTTATTATTATCACTGCTTTTTGTGGGCTCATTTATGTTGCTGTACACCAAAATTATCGTCAAAGTGCCAATGATCCGCAAATCCAAATGTCAGAAGATGATGCTACGGTCTTGGAAAGCGGGACTAAGGCCTCTGACTTACTTGGTAAAACCGAGGTAGATCCATCTAAAAGTTTGAGCCCTTTTGCAATTGTCTTTAATGATCAGGGTCAACCACAAAGTTCGCAGGCTGTCATTGATGGCAGAATTCCCGTACCTCCAGCTGGAGTATTTGACTATGTTAAAGCTCATCACCAGGAGCGGTTTACCTGGGAACCAAAGCCCAACGTTCGAATTGCGGCTATTGTTACTAAATATGAAGGAGCGGCCCCGGGATTTGTTTTAGCCGGCCGGTCCATTAGAGAAGTAGAAAACAGAGAAGACCTGTTAACTAAAGAAACTGGTGCTGTTTGGATTGCCACGCTGGTCATAGCTTTTTTTGCTACAATGATGTTTAAATAAACTTATGGATAAAAAGTGGAAAACCTCAATTGCCGGAATTGTTAACGGTGAAGCCCAGATTCACGGCTATAAAATGACTGATTTGATTGATAAAGTTAACTTTACTGAGGCTATCTGGCTGGAGCTAAAAGGCGAGCTGCCAACTGAAAAAGAAAGAGCCATGCTTGATGGTATTTTAATCTCCACCATGGATAATGGCATGGGCCCGCCCTCGATTACCAATGCCAGAAACTCGGCATCAGCCGGAAATCCCATGCAAGCGGCGGTTGCAGCTGGTGTTTTAGGAGTGGGTGAGTCACACGGTGGGGCCATAGAAGAATGCGCCAGACTTTTGCAAATGGGTTTGAGTGCAGAAAAGCTGTTTGAAAAAGTAACTGGATCTGGTGAGCGGATTCCAGGATATGGCCATAAAGTTTATACAACAGACCCCAGGGCAGTACAGATTTTCCAAAAAGCCAAAGACTTAGGTTTTTACGGAGAATACTGTGAACTGGCTGTGAATGTTGAAAAACTGCTGGAAGAAAAAAAGGGTAAAAAAATCCCTATTAATGTGGACGGAGCCATTGCCGCTGTAATTTCTGACATGGGTTTTGATTATCGGTTAGGTAAAGGATTCTTTATCATTGGTAGAGTAGTAGGTATGGTAGCCCACATTTTTGAAGAATGGGTGCGCGAAAAACCTTTTAGAAGAATCCCCACAGAGGAAATTGAATATGACGGTGAAGCCCCTCGTAAACTTGACAAGGATTAATAAAGGACCTATAATAATTGTCTTATTGACAAGAATCTAGATTTTTAATAAAACTAAAATATGGTTACCCCAGATAGTCAAATATATATAGAAGCGCACATTGGAATTCCGGTAGCTCCTGGAGGGCGTCTTAAACCAAGACCCGGAGATAGATTTCTAGGGGAAGCCCTTGTTCCCGATGCACGTAATTCCGCAAATATTCATGTAGATCAAGTGGAAGTTGGACTTGGAGAATTTCGTCCTGGGGGAAAGATGGCTGTAGAAATGGTTGCCCTTGCTGATGGTAGAGTACTTAATACTAACGCACCTGTTGCAGATATTGCTGATCGCAGATTCGGAATGTATGAACTTACAAGAAAATTAGAAAGTACCTCACTTGAATCCACACCACCTTCCAGTAACTGGAGAGCTTTAGGAAGAGCATTGGGCTTGCGACGCAAATAAATTTACTTCTTGACAATATATCAGCATACT
Organism: uncultured Gammaproteobacteria bacterium; assembly: GCA_964523905.1. Lineage (GTDB taxonomy): Bacteria > Patescibacteriota > Microgenomatia > Daviesbacterales > UBA10151 > CAZFYQ01. The sequence goes on along the minus strand of CAZFYQ010000007.1, from coordinate 57,163 downwards.
AGTATAATAGTATATTAATGTCTACCAGTAATCAGTTAAATGAATTAATTGAAGTGTTGTTGGATATTAAAAACAGGGAAGAGATGAAAAATTTCTTGGAAGGTATTTTTACCCCCAAGGAACTGGAAGAAATACCAACCAGGCTGCAAATTGTGAAGCGCTTAAAAAAAGGTATTGCGCAACATGAGATTGCAGAAGATTTAGGAGTTGGTATTGCCACCGTAACCCGCGGTTCAAAAGAAATACAAAAAGGAAAATTTAAGGTAGTTTAGTCTGTCCCTTGTGAACTCACAATTTATTTGTGGTTTTACAGGGATTTTTAATTGAAAAAATATGAAAGAAGGACAACCAAGATTTCATCCCAAAGTTGAAGTACCGGTTCCACCGGAAGGTCAGATTGTAGTTAAATTTTACGGGGAACCTGCTTGTATTCCCGATCAAGCAGAGGGGGAATTACTGGTAGGAAGAACTCCATTTACCATGAGACAAATTGAAGCATTAAAAGATTTAGCGAAACAAAGAAGTAAACTGGAGGTTATAGCAGTAAGTTCATTTCCAAGTGAAGAAAGAATTAAGGGTGGTTTTGTGGTTAATTTAAACTAATTAGGTATGGTACACTAAAAATATGAAACGCATTTTAACCGGAGATCGTCCCACTGGTAAATTACATTTGGGTCACTATATTGGCTCGCTTAAAAACAGGGTGAAGTTGCAGGATGAGTATGAGACTTTCTTAATTGTAGCGGATTTGCATACCCTGACTACTAAACCGGAAAAAGCGGATACTGCAAAGTTGGGGGGGAATATCAAAGATCAGGTGCTGGATTATTTATCAGTAGGGATTAATCCGGAAAAAGTCACAATTTATGTTCAATCTGCAATTCCGGAGGTGACCGAGCTGGCTTTAATTTTTGGCATGTTAACCACAGTGCCCAGACTGGATCGGATGCCAACTTTAAAAGAAGTAATGAATAATGCACATATCACTACCCCCTCCTATGGCTTATTAGGTTATCCAGTACTGCAGGCAGCGGATATTTTAATGGTGAAAGCCAATTTAGTGCCAGTTGGTAAAGACCAGGCCTCTCATTTAGAAGTTACCAAAGAAATTGCCCGTGATTTTAATCGGACTTACGAAGAAGTTTTGCCAATTCCTGAGGCTTTGATTCCAATGGACTTACCACTATTGCCTGGTACTGATGGACAATCAAAAATGAGTAAATCAGCTGGCAATGATATTAAACTTTCTGATTCTGCTGAAGAAGTAGAGAAAAAGGTGATGAGTATGTATACCGATCCTACTCGGCTTAAGGCCACCGATCCTGGTCATATTGAGGGTAACCCGGTGTTTGTTTATCTGGATGTATTTGGTACTGATAAAGAAAAAATAACTGAGTACAAAAATAGATATAAAAGCGGGACAGTAGGGGATGTTGAGGTAAAAAAGTACCTGGTGGAAGTGTTAAATAATTTCTTAGAGCCCATTAGAAAAAAGCGTGCAGAATATGAAAAGCAGCCAGAACTGATTGCTAAAATTCTAAAAGAAGGTACTGAGAAGGCTAGATTAGAGGCTCAAAAAACGTTGGAAGAAGTTAAAAAAGCCATGGGAATTGATTATGATTACAATTGATGATTTTGCAAAGGTTGAGCTAAGAGTAGGGACGATTCTGGAAGCAACTGATGTGGAAGGGTCAGAAAAGTTAATTAAGCAGATCGTGGATTTTGGGGAATTAGGAACGCGACAGATTTTATCCGGGATTAAAAAATGGTACAAGCCCGAGCAACTGGTGGGCAAGCAGTTTATTTATGTAGTAAATTTAGAGCCGCGGATGATGATGGGACTGGAATCTGCCGGAATGCTTTTGGCAACTGATACTGATAAACCCTATCCTATAAAACCAACCTCCAAAGTGTCTGCAGGAACAAAACTCCGTTAAAATTGGTATAATATAGGCTAAATGACAATAGAAAATCAACATGAGTTTCTTCCAAAGGAGATAACTCATCCTAAAATTACCAGAAGGGTTTTTCTAACAACCATTGCAACTATAGCAGCTGCATTAATAGCCAAAAAGCTATTTAAAGAAAAACCACCGCAAATTCCAGAAAGTGAAAAATTAGATAGTGCGCCTTTGCGTTCTCCATATTTCTGGGCAGCTTTAAATGAAATGAAGAAAAAGCATCCAGAACAGGTCGATACAGTAAGAGGAATTTTAGAGAAAACTGACCAGCAAGGAGTGGATAATTTGGCTATTTTCCATCCACATAATGATCCAAATTTAAGTTTTCCCTATACTAAAGTTTCAGTTAATGAAATAACTGCTAGAAAAGGAGTAGATCAAGATTCCTCAGCCCCAAAACCAAAATTAATTTACATGATATTTACCGGTTTTGCCTATCCTCCAGCAGGTCATCCTTTTACTCCTTGGGATATAGTTTACGATCGTGTAATTAATTCAATCCCATCCACATTTGTTTGGGATAAGGATGTTGAAGTTTATTCTGTTGGTTATCCGCAAGGTTTAGGGGGTAAAGTAACAGAGCAGTGGGTAAAAGCAGTAGAAGATGGGGTAGAGCCATATGGGAAATTATACGGAGAATTTATAGATACAGTATTAGCGGCAAATGACCCAGACACTAAAGCAATTTTGCAGGGAATGTCTTTTAGTAGTTCTCTTTTAGGTTTGGCCTTTAGTAATTTAACTAAGGAGCAGCAAAGTAGAGTAAGACTTTTATTAGATAATCCTGTAGCAGATCATGGACCAGTAGATATAAAAGAGCTACAAATTCCTTTAGCCTTTGCTGCAGAAACGTCATTCAGAAGTATTTATGATCCCAGAATTGAATCAGCAATTGAAGCTGAGCAAATTTTCTTTGGAAAATACCAGCAGGTCTTAACCCAAAAAGGAATTGATTGGCAGGATAATAAACAACAAGCTAGTTTAAAAAAAGAGGTAGCCAGAGCTGATTTATTACATATGATGAAGGGCGTGCCAATGGATACTGAAAATATCCGAGCGTTTATTAGAAGAGGAATAATTGATCCTTTATCTTTCCCAAGCAAAGGTTTTATTAAAAGTCTAGACAAAGAAGGTCGGAATAATGTTATAGCTACCAGTAAAGGTAAGACTCTTGAGTTTGCCATAGGCGCAACTCACTGGATCAATCGGTATCGGGTAGACAAATGGAGTAGGGTTTTAAGAAATTACCCACAAACAAAAGCAGCCTAAGATAGCAATCTTACATACAGAGTGATATAATCAGCCACATTGTACGCTTATGGCTAATGGCAGAAAGAAAATCAACTTAAACAAAAGAATGTTCGGGATTCTCAAAGGTTTGGCAATTTATGCTTTAATTGCTTTGGGGGCTTTGGTATTTTTCTATCAAGTCTCCGGTGGCCCACAAACTTCCAATAACCAAGTACCAATTTCTCAAATTGTTTCTGATATTAAATCCGGAAAAGTTGCAAAACTTACTATTGAAGGCAACAAAATTACTGCTGATTACAAAGCTGGTGATCAAAAAATGGATGCTCATAAAGAAGAGGGTGAATCAATTTACCAAATTCTACAATCATCTGGGGTCGATCCCAAAACTGTCACCATTGATGTTCATGATTTATCAGCACAACAAGCCTGGATCGGGGTATTATCAGCTGTTTTGCCAGTGGTAATTTTAGTAGGACTAATGTTTCTACTATTTAGAAATGCCAGGGAGGCCGGTCAGGGAATTTTTTCCTTTGCCCAGTCTAAGGCTAGGCTTTTTTCCAAAGATGCCCCCCAAATTAAATTTACTGATGTAGCCGGAGCAGAAGAAGCTAAAAGAGAACTCGCAGAAGTGGTAGAATTTTTAAAAACTCCGGATAAATTTAAAGCCTTGGGAGCTAAAATCCCCAAAGGAGTATTAATGATTGGTCCGGCAGGAACTGGTAAGACTTTACTCTCAAGAGCAGTAGCCGGAGAAGCGGGTGTGCCTTTCTTTTCTATTGCCGGATCAGAATTTATGGAAATGTTAGTGGGAGTTGGTGCTGCCAGAGTTAGAGACATGTTTGCTCAGGCTAAAAAAGCCGGACCAGCCATTATTTTTATTGATGAGGTGGAGTCAATTGGTAGGCAACGGGGGATGAGTATGTCTGGTGGACATGATGAAAGAGAACAGACTTTAAATCAGATCTTGGTAGAGATGGATGGATTTACTCCTAATGACCATGTGATTGTTTTAGCAGCTACCAATAGGCCGGACTTATTGGATGCGGCTTTGGTTAGACCAGGTCGGTTTGACAGAAGAGTGGCACTGTCTCTTCCTGATTTGGAAGACCGCAAATCCATTATTGAACTGCATATGAAAGGTAAACCGTTTACTGACGATGTCAGTGTTGAAAGACTGGCCAGAAGAACTGTGGGATTTTCCGGGGCTGATTTGGCTAATATGTTAAATGAGGCCGCTATTTTAGCAGCCAGAGAAAGTAAAACTAAAATTGACTCCAAAGATTTGGAAGAAGCAGCTACTAAAGAAAAGCTCGGTCCCCAAAGAAAAAGAATGCAATCTGATAAAGACCGCAAATTAGCAGCTTATCATGAAGCCGGACATGCTTTAGTTGGACATAGTTTACCTAATGTTGATCCGGTACATCGAATCTCGATCATTTCCCGGGGAGCATCTGGTGGACACACGCTATTTCCTCCCACCGAGGATCGTTCTAATGAAACTAAATCAAGGCTTTTGGAACAAATTACTGCGGCTTTAGGAGGCCAAGCTGCAGAGGAGTTAATTTTTAAAGATATCTCAACCGGAGCTGCATCAGATATTGAAGTAGCCAGTAACATTGCCAAAGCCATGGTCACTCAATATGGTATGAGTGGCCTGGGGCCGATTAATATTAGTGAAAGATCAGCTTTTAGTGGTTGGAGAGGGGATGAAGGAGAAGGGATGTCCACTAAGTTACATGATGCAGTTGATGTGGAAGTAAAAAGAATTTTGGATACTTGTTTTAAACAAGCTCAAGCTATTTTAAAGAAAGAGAAACTAAAACTGGATAAAGTTGCCAAAGCCCTTCTTGAAAAAGAAACCCTGGATACTGACGAATTTGAAAAAATCGTCGGCAAAAAAAGAAGCTAAATATGGTAGTATTGATCAATGCGGATTATCCATTTGGCGATTATTTTCATTGTTAGTTTAGCCTTGTTTTTACCTCCATGTTTTAATGTTTTTGCCAGTGGCAGTGAGCTTGGGTTTGCCAAGATTTCCCCGGCTTCGCCGTTTTATTTTCTGGAAGTAATTAGAGAAGATCTGGAAATGAAACTTAGCTTTAAATATCCTGCCAAAATTCAAAAGCAAATTGAATTTTCCAAAAGAAGAATCCAGGAAGTAAATACTTTGACTTTAAGTAATAGCCAGGATTTGATTGCTGCCAGTTTAGAAAATTACAAATCCAGTTTAAGCAGTATTCCCCAAGCACCTTTAACAGAACCGCTTCTAAAGGCCCAGTTAAGTGATTTACTCACAGATTACCCTCAGGTAAGTAATACACAAGCTCGGATGGCAGTTCGGGCAGCCATTAATCAGCTAAGTTTGCGAAAAGATTTGTCCAAAGCAGATAAGTTACCGGCCTGTGATTTCTTAAAAACTGAAGCTTCTTCATCAGCCTTAAGCCAAACTGAGGTATTCGTACTCACCCAAAGAGCCGAGAAATGTAATCTCCGGTAACGCAGTTTCAGTTGTGTGGAAGCTTATCAAAATGACCGAATTTATAACCAAAGATATTCTTGCGGATTTTACCCATAAAAATTAAATGCAGTTCAATTGCGACATAGGTTAAGGCAATTCGAAGTCTCCCGTCTTTGGTCAGCCTTCTAACAGAGACCGGGATTTTATAGGATTTTAGATAAGCAAATTTACCAACCTTTTTAGCCCGCTTAACATAATCCTGGTCCTCAGCTAACACCAGTGACTCATCAAAGCCGTTAATTGCTTCGTGGGTATCTCTTTTAATAAAAATACAAAATCCCGGCACATGCGGGTGAATTTTTTGAGTAATTCGCATGTATTGATTGGCAAAGCGGTGCAGGAATTTATCAATCTTTAAACTGGAACGCGGCCTGACAAAACAAGAAGCAATGTCTAAATTTTTCTCAGTCATCTCGGCGATGGTTTTTTCCAGAAAATAGCTGGGGATCACCACATCAGCATCTAAAAAGAGCAGCAATGGTTGTGTGGCAATACTGGCTCCTAAGTTTCGGGAAATGGCAGGCAAACCCCCGTCTACCAGTTTTAGCTTAAAAGCCCGGGCAATAGCACGGGTATTATCAGTTGAAAAAGCATCGGCAATAATAATTTCTTTTGGCTGAACAGTTTGGTTTTTAATTGATTTTAAAAGCTTTGGCAGGTACAAACCTTCATTAAAGGTAGGGATAATAATACTAAGCGGTAATTTCATTGACGTAATGATACATAATCAGCTTAAACCTTGTCAAAGAATAATGTAGAATAAGGTAGATGACTTTTATCAAACTGCTCCTTGGTGTAGCCCTAATCCTCATTTTGTTAATGCTTGTTTTGCCCTTTTTTAATCAACAAAAAAGTATTGCCTATGGTGTGACCTTTGTCCCTAAATATGCTCAGTATTTAGGACTAGACTGGAAAAAAACTTATCTACAAATCTTAGATGAACTAAAAGTTAAGCATCTAAGATTACCCAGTGATTGGGATCGTCTGGAAAAAACTAACGGCCATTTTGATTTTTCCGAAACTGATTTTTTACTGACTGAGGCAGTCAAAAGACAAGCCCAAGTTATTTTAGTCGTAGGGGATAAACAACCCCGCTGGCCAGAATGCCAAATACCGAGTTGGGCCAAATCTCTACCAGTTACCAAAAGGCAGCAGCTGGTCTTGCAGCTAATTGAAAAAGTAGTTGAACGCTACAAAGATAATTCCGCTATCACTGCCTGGCAGGTGGAAAATGAACCGTTAATAGGTTGGTTTGGAGAAAATTGTGACCCGCCGGATAAAACATTTTTACAACAAGAGGTTAATTTAGTAAAGAAATTAGATCATCGGCCAATCATTATTACTGATTCTGGTGAATGGGGGGATTGGCTGCAGGCCACAAGCCTCGGAGATAGTTTAGGAATTTCTATTTACAGAAAGTCATATAATAGTTCTTTGCATGCTTATACGCCCTATTTTTTCCCAGCCGGGTTTTATCAGATTAAAGCTTGGTTAATTCAAAAATTACAAAATAAACCAATCATTGTGACAGAACTGCAAACTGAGCCCTGGTTATCAATGACTGATCCGACGGAGATTTATCCGGTCACCCAAAGCAAACGGTTCTCACTGGCTGATTTTAAAGCTAACATTGAATATACCAAGCGTCTTCCGTTTGCCGAGAATTATTTATGGGGAGTAGAGTGGTGGTACTGGATGAAGCAGCAAGGATATCCGGAGTATTTAAACTACGCTAAAAGCTTGTTTAAATAAGCGGTAATTTCTTTTAAGCCACTCCAGTTTTTCGAATTTTGATAGTCACTGTAATTTTGATAAATTTGTGATACGGCGTTAGGTAGTTGTTTAAGCTCCGGGCAAAAGATCCCCAGTTTATTATCCAAAACAAACTTAATATTTTCCTTTTCCTGTAGTCCAATCCAGTCAGTAATAATCATTGGTCTTTGCATTTGGGCTGCTTCAATAATAGTGCCGGGTCCGGCTTTGGTAATTACCAAATCAGACTTAAGCATCAGCTCATCAATATTGTCAACAAATCCAAATAGCTGGGTACTGGTGCTTTTAACTTTGGAAAGTTTGGTAAATAAATTTTTGTTAAATCCGCAAACTACGATTAATTTCTTATCTGGTAATTGTTCTTGCAGTAGCATCAGTTGCTGCTCAATCTTACCCGCGCCCAACCCGCCACCAATGATTAAGATAGTATTGGAAAACTGGCGTTTTTCTTCTGGTTTAAATTCATCTTTAAGCGGATAACCTAAATGGACAATCTGATCATCACTGGATTTTAATAGCAGCTTAGTTAATTTGGCTAACTCAGGAGTAGGGGTAATAATTTTATCAGCTTTTTTATCAAACCAAATCCGGTGCGGAGCACCTAAGTCAGTAACTACTGTCACAAAAGGGTATTGGCTTTTTAAACTATTAATGGTGCTAGGAGAGATAAAGTGATGAGTGGTAATGATTAAATCTGGCTCTTCGTATTCAATGAGCTTTTTAAATTGACGACCCCAAACCAGTTTAATTAGACCACGGGATGCCTTAATACCGATCCGGTTATTGGTTAATCGATACAATAGGTTAAACAGTGGCTTCAAAGGTCCAGATAAGATGCCGTAGGCAGAGGCTGGATTAATTTTAAATCCCCAGCTAGTTTGCTCCAGGGCATCTAACATCACAATTTCCAAATCTTTTTGTTTTAAACTATCAGCAATAGCCTCAGCAGTTTTTAAATGTCCTCCGGCAGTTTTTGAATAAAAGATTACTACTTTTTTCATCCTATGATATTATACCCGAATGAAGAGATTGGTATTAATTGATGGGAATGCGCTGCTTCATAGGGCCTATCATGCCACACCACCTTTTACCACAGGCATGGGAGAACTGGTCAATGCCGTTTATGGATTTTCCTCCATGCTTTTAAAAGCGTTATCTGATTTAAAACCGGATTATCTAGCTTTAACCTGGGATGAAAAAGGACCTACTTTTCGCCATCAGGCCTATACTCAGTATAAAGCCACCAGAGCAGAGACAGACCAGGCTTTGAGTAATCAATACAAAAGAGTTCATGAGCTGGCTAAGGCTTTTAATTTACCGGAGTTTAGTTTATCAGGATATGAAGCTGATGATTTAATTGGTACTTTAACCAGACAGGCTGAGAAAGAACCGGCACTGGAAATTATTATTCTAACTGGAGATCGGGATATCATGCAGCTTATTAATGACCGGGTCAAGATTTTAATGCCGAAAAAAACTTTGGCTGATGTGGGGTTATATGGGGTAGAGGAGTTTATGATGCGGTATGGGTTTTCCCCTGATCAGCTGCGGGATTACAAAGGTTTAGCCGGGGATGCTTCAGATAATATTCCCGGAGTATCGGGAATTGGGGATGTGTCTGCTACTAAATTAATTCATCAGTTTGGCACTGTTGAAGAGATTTATAAACCGGAGAATTTAAAAACCTTGCCGGAAAGAATGCAAAATTTGTTGGCAGCTGGAGCAGAGGATGCAGTAATGAGTAAGCAGTTGGCCACCATAGATCTGGAAGCCCCCATCAAGCTGGATTTAACCAAATGTGTGGTGCATGATTTTGATAAAAATGAGGTAATTAAACTTTTTGAAGAACTGGAATTTAAAAGTTTACTGGCCAGAATTCCCGGTTATGAAATGAAAGAGGAGGCACCTAAACCAAAAGAAACAGGTGTTACTGCTGATTTGGATCAGGCAGTTACTCCGGTCTTAGAAAAAATGTCCAAAAACGGCATTTTAGTTGATTTAAAGTTATTAGATAAACTAGGCAAAGACTTGAAAAAAAGAGTAGCTACTCTGGAAAAGGAAATCTATTCATCTGTTGGTCATGAATTTAATTTAAATAGCCCAAAGCAGTTGCAGGTAATTTTATTTGATGAATTAAAACTGCCGGTGTTTCGAAAGACTAAAACCGGAAGATCAACTGATGAAGAAACTTTAAAAGAATTAGCCCCGGCTCATCCAATGATTCCACTACTTCTGGAATATCGGCAACTGTTTAAGCTGGTGTCTACTTATATTGATGCGCTGCCACAATCAGTAGGGGAAGATGGTCGGATTCATTCCACTTTTAATGTCGAAGGAGCAGCCACTGGCAGGCTTTCTTCTACTAATCCTAATTTACAAAATATCCCAGTGGGAGAAGTGGGCGGGAAAATCAGACAAGCTTTTATTGTGCCCAAAGGAAAAGTGCTTTTGGCAGCTGATTATTCTCAAATTGAGCTTCGGATTATGGCGCATTTTTCCGGGGATGAGGCATTAAAAGAAGCTTTTGATAAAGGATTGGATATTCATAGTGCCACTGCGGCGAAAATCTTTAAGGTGCCGGTTGAGAAAGTGGACAAAGGGCAGCGGATGGTTGGCAAAACCATGAACTTTGCCACACTTTATGGTCAAGGCCCGCATGCTTTGTCTCGTCAGTTAAAAGTGCCATATGAGATTGCCCAGCAATATATTTTGGAATACTTTGCCGAGTTTCCTAAAATTTCCCAGTGGATGCAGGAAACCTTAGCCAAAGGCTATGAAAAAGGTTATGTTGAAACTTTATGGGGCAGAAAAAGATATATCCCGGAACTGCAAGCCGGCAATAGAATGATTAAAGCAGCTGGAGAAAGAGCTGCCATCAATCATCCGGTGCAGGGGACAGCGGCGGACATGATTAAAAAAGCGATGGTTGAGATAGACAAGGCAGTAGGCAGTAGGCAACAGGCAACAGATCACTACAGCCTGTCGCCTGAAGCCTGTCGCCTGATACTGCAGATTCATGATGAGCTTTTATTTGAGTGTGAAGCAGATTCTGTAAAAGAAGTTGCTAAAATGGTAAGGGAAAAAATGGAACAGGCCTTAAAACTGGATGTACCAGTAGTAGTGGATCTTAAAGTTGGTCCCAACTGGGGTGAAATGCAGCCTCTTAAAATCTAAATTACCATTTTGCGAACTATCCTTTGCTCTTCTGTAAATGTAACAAAACCGGTTTTTTCCAGGATTAAAAAGGTTAACCAAAGTAGAGGATTAACCAGTAAACTAATCAGCCAGCTAAAGGTTTCCAAGGATCCAAAAAAGATGATGGCCAGTATAGCCGGTACAAATGCCTGGTAAGGTTTTATCAGGGTATTTAAAGCAGCTTTGGCAGTTTGTTTGGCCAAATTATTAGTCACTGAAGAAGAAGGTTTAATATTATCTAAAATACTGGGATCAAAACCGTATTGTTTAAGTAAGCCAGGATTTTGTTTTAACAGGGCAATTTGAGTGGAGTTAAGTGAAGGTAAATTACTTCCAGTATCAGACTCAGTTGGTTGAGATGGTAGCAGGCCTAAAATCGGATCCAGAAAACTATCCGGGATTTGAAAACCGTTTGCAGCCACCGCCCGGTTGGCTGATAAGAAAAACACTAAAGAAAAGCTAATAATTAATAGTCCTGAAAGGCCTTTAATAGCAGGGCCAAGCAGAGCCGTTGGCTGAAAAGTTAAATAACTTTTTAAGGTATTTTCCAGTCCCAGTAGATTTAGTAGGAAACTAACAGAAGCAGTGACAAATAAGGTTAAACTAAGAGCCGGATCTTGTAAAATAATGGCCAAAGCTGAGCCTAGCAGTACCACTGGCACAATTACTTTCCAGTTAAATGAAAAAGCTACAAATAGTACAAAGAAAAAAGAGGATAAACTAATTAAAGCGGTCAGCATTAAATATTGCAGATAATTATTTAAAGATAAAGATAACACCGAATTATATGACTGTAAAAATGGACTGATTTTGAAAACTAAGAGTGCAAAAGTAATCAGAAAAAAGATGCCAAAGATGAGTTTTTTAAGCACTAGCATGTTAGAATAGTATACATGAAAACTCTCGTAACACATATCAATCCACATTTAGATGATATCTTAGGGATGTGGCTGTTTAGAAAATATGATCCGGAATTTAAAGAAGCTAATTTGGAATTTATTTCAGCTTCCCGCGATGCAGCCTCTGATGAATCAGCTGATAAAATATATATTGGCACCGGCGGAGGTCAGTTTGATGAACATAAAGAAGGATTAGAGACCTGTGCCGGGACTTTGGTTTATGGATATTTAAATCAGGCCGGGAAAATTCCCCAAGATGATATTACCCAAAAAGCTTTTGCCAAGCTAATTAACTGGAATCAATTAATAGATACCGGTAAAGCTCCGTCTTCAGCGTTTGATGAATTTAGTATTCAGTCATTTATCAGAATTAAGGATAACTCTCAGGATAGTTCCAAGAAATCAGTTGAATTGGGGGAAGAAATCTTAAATCGGATTCTGCCAGTATTGATGCAAAAAGAGCAGTCCATATTAGACTGGGAAAAGAGAACTGAATTTGAATCTGTTTTTGGTAAAGCAGTGGCAGTTGTTTCTGAAACTGTTAATAGAGAATTTTGTCGGGAGCAGGGGGGAGATTTGTTTTTAATGTATGATCCCAAATACAATTCAGTCCAATACTTTGCACCGGAAAAAGATATCAAAGGCATTTTTGATAAAGTAATAGCAGAGGATCCGGAAGCAACCTGGTTTTTACACCAATCTCATCATATGGTAATCTGCGGATCTTCATCAGCCCCAGATTCCAAACCCACCAAACTGTCCTTTGAGCAACTAATCGAAATAGCTAAGACTGCATGAAAGTAGCACTTGCTCATGATTTTTTAAGGGAATATGGTGGGGCAGAAAGAGTTTTGGAAACTTTACATGAGATGTTTCCGAAGGCTCCGGTTTATACTACCTATGTCAACTTAAAATTGATGGGGGAGAATGGCAAGCGGTTTTCCGATTGGGATATTAGGCCTTCCTGGTTTCAGAAATTCCCCTTTGCTAACCGGCTACTGTCTCCTTTTAGAGTCTTTGCCCCAATGATGTTTGAAAGTTTTGATCTTTCCGAATATGACCTGGTGATTTCTTCTTCATCGGCTACACATTTATCCAAATCCGTAATTACCAAGCCGGAAACTTTGCATTTAAGTTATATCCATACTCCACCCAGATTTTTATATGGCTATACCACCTCTTTTAATTATAAAAAGCATTGGTGGACACGTTTAGGTGGAGAGTTAATTAACCACATTATGCGGATTTATGATTTTGAAGTTTCCCAAAGGCCGGATCTGCTAATTGCCAATTCCAAAAATATTCAAAACCGCATTAAAAAGTTTTACAGAAGAGACTCAGTGGTGGTGTATCCGCCGGTTGATGTAACAGGCATTAGGCAACAGGCATTAGGCAAAAAAGGTGATTACTTTTTAGTCCTTAGTAGACTGGCAAGAGGGAAGGGAGTGGATATCATAATCGAAGCTTGTCAGGAATTAAATTTGCCATTAAAAATTGCAGGCACCGGCCCTGAGTTAGAAAATCTTAAATCTTTAATCTTAAATCATAAATCTATTGAACTCATTGGATGGGTTAGCGATGAGAAGAGGATAGACCTCTTGCAAAATGCCAAGGCTTTAATTGTAGCTGCAGAGGATGAAGATTTTGGGATTACTTCTATTGAAGCTCAAGCCGCTGGTACTCCGGTGATTGCTCCGGCTTCAGGTGGCTTTTTGGAAACAGTGATTGATGATAAAACCGGACTTTTATATGGTGGTCCGGGGATGGTAACAGTAGATGCATTAGTAGGTGCTTTGCAGAAATTTGCCAATGCTAAATTTAACCAAGAAGATTTACGCAAAAATGCTGAAAAGTTCTCTGTTGAAAGATTTAAGCAAGAAGTGTTAGATTTAATTGCTAAACATGGACGAAGTTAAAAAACATCTTACTCGCGCAACAGAACTTACTGCTATTTCCGTTTCCCGTTTGATTAAAGAACAGGGATTTTCCAAGGATGACTTGTTAACAGAAGAAGAGTCGATTAAAAGAGAAAAGCTAATTGATCAGGCTGGAGTTGACGCCATGGCGACTGCTTTAACTGACATTCCGTTTGTTTTAGAAATTGTGGGCAGTGAGGGTAGAAAGCATGTTCATCAATATGGAGAAGCTTTGCCAACTCTGGAAGGAGTATTTGGCAGTGGGGATTTAAAACTGGATATGGTAAATGATGTGGTGGAAGGTTCAAAAGCCGCTAAATTAAACACACCCGGGGCTATTTCCGTGATGGCTGTTTCTTCTCATCATGGTCTAATGGCAACTCCCGGGGATATTGATTACATGGATAAATTATTTGGTCCACCGCAGCTTAAGGGTAAGATTTCCATGACTAATTCTGTTGAAGAAAATCTGGCAGAAGTAGTTGATACTTTTAAGGTTCAGGCAGAAGAAATTAATGTGGTCATCCTTGATCGGGATAGAAATGCTCGTTACATCAATGCCTGCGAAAAATTTGGGGTTAATCTAATTTTGCTAAAAGCCGGAGACTTTTTGCCATCTATTTTGTCTTTTACAGACCCTTCTACCCATAAAAAAGGCATTCATTTAATCATGGGCAGTGGTGGATTTGAAGAGGGTATTATTGCAGCTGTAGCTGGTAAGGCTCTTGGTGCAGCAGTTGAGGCCAAGGGCTGGTCAGGGGATAAAGTAACTCAGTCTAAATATGGAAAAGTTTGGTCAGTAGATGATCTGGTTTCAGGAAAATTAGAGGATTGTCTGGTCACTTTTACCACTATTACAGAGGAAAATAAATGGTTTACTTTAAAAGGGGTAGAGGAAAAAGGTGGTGGCCACCAAGTAACTACCTTAACTGTTGACAGCACAGGGGTAAATATAGATACTAAAATACATCGATAGTGTCACCCTGAGTGAAACGAAGGGTATAATTTCAGGATTATATTCTTCGCTAATCGCTCAGAATGACAAGAGTATTATGGATACAAATTTACTTAAAGAAATCGCAAATCAGATGGTAGCAGCTGGCAAAGGAATCCTGGCTGCTGATGAATCGGATAAAACCATTCAAAAACGGTTTGATAAAATCGGCTTAACTTCCAGCCCGGAAACAAATTTAGCTTATCGAAAAATGCTGTTTACCACTCCAGGGGCAGAGGAGTATTTAAGTGGTGTAATTTTATATGATGAAACCATTAGGCAAAGTATCGATGGAATTCCGATGCCGGACTTTCTGCAAAGTAAAAGCATTTTACCAGGAATTAAAGTAGATAAAGGGGCAGTAGATATGGAAAATCACTCAGGAGAAAAGATTACTGAAGGATTGGATGGCTTGGCTGAAAGATTAGCAGAATATGCCAAGATGGGAGCGAAATTTGCCAAGTGGAGAGCAGTAATTACCATTGGAGAAGGAATTCCTACAGATGATTGTATTGCTGAAAATGCTAAACGCCTGGCTCAATATGCATTACTTTGTCAGCAAGCCAGGATTGTACCCATTGTAGAGCCAGAGGTGCTAATGGATTGGAGTAACACTCTGGAAGTATGTCAGCAAGTAACCACCAGGACTCTTAACAAAGTTTTTGCCGAGCTAAAAGCAGCTGGAGTATTACTTGAAGGCATGATTTTAAAGCCAAATATGGTAATTGCCGGAAAAACCAGTCCTGTTCAGGCATCCAGTCAGGAAATTGCCAAAGCTACAGTGGAAACTTTTAAACAAACAGTGCCGAGTGAGGTTCCAGGAATTGTATTTTTGTCTGGCGGTCAAACTCCGGATCAAGCCACAGAGAATTTACACGAGATCAATCTGATTCCAGGTAGCCCTTGGCAACTCAGTTTTTCCTATGGCCGGGCTTTGCAGGATGAAGCTTTAATGATTTGGGCTGGTAAGCAAGAGAATGTCGAAGCAGGCCAACAAGGCTTTTTATCCCGCCTTAAAAAAGTCTCTTTAGCCCGCTTGGGTAAACTCTCTGCCTAGCATTTGACAAGCCCCTGCAAAAGGTATTTGATTAGATTGTATGGCTGTTCTCTCTCCAGATATTATTCGACATGGACAAGAATTTTCCAGGGCAATTAAGGATTTTTTGCCTGGGAGTGGTACCAACTTAAGAGGGCATGAGACTGCGCAAAGAAGCCCAATGCAAGAAAGTCTAAGAAGCCATTTACCCTCAATCGTTTTTGCCGGACTAGTAACCATTGTAATTAGCCATGAAAATGAAGTTTTAAATTTTGTAGATGCTCTTAGAAACCAACTGCCTTTTTATAAATAGTGTTAAAATCCTCTTAATATGCTGGATGAAAAGTTTATCTATTTAGCAGTTGTTTTGACCCTCTATGGTTATCTGAGCTACCTTAAAGGTACATTATCTGGAAAAGTTAAACCAAATAAAGTAACTTGGTTTTTATGGGGATTGGCTCCCATGATTGCCTTTGTAGCCCAGCTTAATCAAGGGGTTGGTTTAGTATCCTTACTGACATTTGCTGTAGGCTTTGGGCCATTTGTGATATTTTTTGCTTCCTTTATCAATAAAAAAGCCCAGTGGAAAATTTCCAGTTTTGATTTAATTTGTGGAGCTGTTTCAGTGGTAGGGTTAATCCTATGGTTATTTACAAAAGTAGGAGATATAGCTATCTTTTTTTCCATTTTAGCTGATGCTTTGGCAGCTGCTCCTACAATTTTAAAATCAATTAAGGCTCCTGAAACAGAAAGTTCAGTAACCTATTTGATGGGAGTAATAGGCTCAATAATTACACTGCTGACAATTAAACAATGGGATTTTCCCCATTATGGTTTTTCGCTTTACTTATTACTAATGGCATCTACACTTTTTGTGATAGTTAAATTCAAACTAGGAAAGAAAGTTAATTAAACTAATGCCGGAGCTTCCAGAAGTTGAAACCATCAGACTTGGCCTACAAAAGAAAATTATTGGACTAACTATTAAGGAAATTGAGGTGTTGGCTCCCAAATCTTTCATTGGAGATAGTAAAATAGTGCAGGGTAAAAAAGTACTCAATATCAGGCGTTTTTCTAAGCTGTTAGTCATAGATTTAAGTTCGGGTATTTCCTTAGCAATTCATCTGAAGATGACTGGACAGCTAGTAATAGTGGACAGGCAACAGGGTACAGGCAACAGTAGATTTATCGGAGGTCATCCCACTCAAGACATGAGATTAGAGATGCCAAATAAAACAACCAGAGTTATTTTTACTTTTTCAGATAAATCTTTACTATATTTTAATGATCAACGACGGTTTGGTTGGGTTAAGGAAGTTGCAACAGACAAAGTAGAAATAGAAAAGTATGTGGAGGGACTTGGACCAGAACCTTTGGAAAAAGGTTTTAGCTGGGAGGTTTTAAAAACTAATCTGCTGCGTCATAAATCCATGCCAATTAAAGTGGCATTAATGGATCAGTCTGTAGTTTCCGGAGTAGGCAATATTTATGCTAATGAAGCTTGTTTTAACGGGAAATTAGATCCGCGGATTAAAGTAGGTAGTTTAACTGATAAGCAGTTCCAATCATTGTATGAAGGGACAATTAAGGCTTTAAAAGATGGGATTAAACATGGTGGTTCCAGTAAAACTCATTTTGTAGATCCGGATGGTAAAAAAGGATATTTTCTAGATTATGCCTTTGTTTACTGGAAAGACAAACGACCTTGTAAAATCTGTGGCACAGAAATAAAGAAGCTCCAACTGGGTGGAAGAGGTACATACTTTTGTCCAAATTGTCAAAAGAGCGTATAAAAAGTATAATCAGGAATAGTCTATGGCAGAAAACCCTACATTTTCCTCGGTAATTAAAAACCGGGGATTTTTAAACCTCTGGGTTAACCAGATTTTGGTGCAACTATCTTTTAATTCTTTAAATTTTGCCTTGATTATTTGGGTATTTAGCTTAACCGGCTCTAATACGGCAGTGTCGGCTTTGTTATTTGCAATTTACTTGCCGGCAGCAATTTTAGGTTTGTTTGCCGGGGTATTGGTTGATATTATTGATCGAAGAAAAATTATTTTGGTAATTAACTTCTTTTTATCGCTGGCTTTTTTTAGTCTGATTTTTTTAAAGGAAAGTTATCCGGTGGTGCTTTTGATTACTTTCATCAGCAGTACTTTTGGCCAATTTTATGCTCCGACTGAGGCTTCGGCAATTCCTTTGGTAGTTAAAAAAAATCAATTAACCACTGCTAATTCCATTTTTTCAGTGACACTGTATTGCTGTTTTTTGCTAGGTTTTGGATTGGCTGGTCCATTAATTAATCATTTGGGAATTGATTTTGTTTTTGGTTTTGGCGGAGCGGCCTTAGCAATTGCTTTTGTGCTGGCTTTAACTTTTCCATCCATTGTGACTCCGCCTAATCAACAAGGCAAGGAGCTGCTGCTGGCTTTGAAAAAAGGGCAGTATTTGGCGATTCAAAAAGTCAGTTTGCAGGAAATTGCCAGAACCATGCGGTTAGTTAAAAATAACTTACCGGTTTTAACTTCCATTGGTATTTTAGCCGGTGTGCAAATGGTAATTGGGATTTTGGCAGTGTTGGTGCCGGGATTTTTGGAAAATTCTTTGCGAATTAAAGCTACAGAGGCTTCTTATGTGGTGGTAATTCCTTTGGGGCTAGGGATTGTGGCCGGTGGTTTTATCTTAAGTAAACTGGCTCATCGGTTTATCAGGAGATCTTTGGTTGGCAAAGCGGTAATTTTTGGCGGACTGCTGTTTTTCCTGGTGGGTAATGCCCCAATTATTTCACCAGCTGTTAAGTATTTTCATCATGGGCCAAAAGCCTTAAGTTTTATTACTCAGCCCTCACTTTCAACTGTATTGGCCATTGGCTCATTTTTAATGGGCATTGCCATGGTTTCGATTATGGTGCCAACTCAAACTGTGTTACAGGAAAATACCGGAGATAGTGATCGGGGTAAGGTGTTTGCGGTGCTGGGAGTAGCCATGTCAGCCCTATCTTTAGTACCGGTTTTCCTGACTGGAATTTTGGCAGATATCTTTGGCACTGCTCCTATTTTTGTTGGTTTGGGTATAACGATTATGTTAATTGGATTTTTTGGTATAAAACCAGCTCTTTTTCTACCTGGTAAAATTTTGCCAAATAAAATGAAAGATTTTCTAGGGATGGGACACTGGGAAAAGGATGTTTCTTAAAAGTTTAAATCTAATCAACTTTCGTAATTATTCCAACCTGTCTTTGGATTTTGATAATCGTCCGACTATTTTTGTCGGTAATAATGCTGCGGGGAAATCCAATATTTTAGAGGCTATTTATCTACTTTCGACTACTAAATCTCTACGGGCGGAAACTGAAGATGAATTAATTAAAAAAGGTCAAGAGTTTGGTAGAGTAGAAGGATTTTTATCAGATCCGGAAACTGAACTGTTGGTAGTAATTAACCGGCCAGGTTCTGATGTGGCTTTTAGAAAAAAGGTAATGGTTAATGGTATTGCCAAACGGGCGGTTGATTTTATTGGTAACTTACCGGCAGTAATTTTTTACCCATCTGATATTAATCTGGTAACCGGATCTCCCAGTCTACGTAGGTGGCATTTGGATTTAGGACTGGCTCAGGTAGATAGTTCCTACAAAAAGGCACTAACTCTGTATGAGCAGATTTTAACTAACAGAAACAGAGTCTTAAAAAGAATTAGGGAAGGTTTGGCCAAAGTTGATGAGCTGGATTACTGGACCAAAGAGTTATTTGTTAAAGGTCAGGTGATTTCTACAGCCCGGCAAGAGTTTTTTGATTTTATTGCGAAGCATCAAGATTTTCTTATAAATCATTTGGATAAACCTTTAGGAGATTTTCAGTTTGAGTATCGACCAAGTCCCTTGTCAATTGAGAAATTAGAAGCCACAACCAATCGGGAAGTGGCAGCAGCAGTGACTTTGATAGGACCACACAGGGATGATTTTGCTGTAACACAGGATGGTAGAAATATTGCCCATTTTGGATCTCGTGGGGAGCAAAGAACAGCCACTTTAGCTTTTAAAATGGCGCAGCTAGAATATATGGCTAAAATAATGGGTAAAAGACCAATTCTTTTATTAGATGATGTATTTTCAGAACTTGATGCAACTCACCGGGCCCATATTGTAGAAGCTGTAAGTAAACAGCAAACCATTATTGCCACAGTGGAACTGGAAAATATTCCTCAAAGCTTTTTGGATTCAGCCAGAATCTTAAAGGTAGAAGACGGAAAAATTAATTCCTGAAAGGAAATAGTCCTACGGTTTACTTCTTAACACCAAAGCGGGCTGCCAAGCGGGATAGTTGATAGGTAATCAGTACTGCCAGCAAAGTAATGAACAAAGCATAGAGGAATTTAGAGATTACTCCGCCATTTGGATAAAAAGGTTGAATATATTGTTTAACAAATTCCTGTACTGCATCATTCCAGGCCAAGGCTGCTACCAGTCCAAATCCAGTGGTGGAAAGAGTAACTAATTGTTCAAATAATTCTTCTCTAAAAGTTTTTTCTTTCTGTGTTTCGGTTGCCATAATTACGATTATAAGCTAACATTTAAGCTAATGTCAAAGATAATTACTTTACCCGGACTAATTGATGTCCACACTCATTTAAGGGAACCAGGGGCTACTCAAAAAGAGGATTTTGAAACTGGCACAAAGGCTGCTATTGCCGGAGGCTACACAGCGATTTTAGATATGCCAAATAATCCCATTCCCACTATTTCTCCTGAAGCTTTAGAACAGAAAATTACCCTGGCTACCGGTCGAATTTACGCTGATGTGGGATTTAATTTTGGAGCTACTCCTACCAGCAGTCAGTATTTTGAACAAGTTAAAAACCAAGTGTTTGCTTTGAAAGTTTATATGAATCACACCACCGGGGATTTATTAATGGAGGATGAACAGGCTTTGGAGGATGTTTTCTCCAAATGGCCGAAGGGCAAAATAATTATGGTTCATGCAGAAGGGGAAACTTTAGCAAAGGCCATTAATTTGGCCAGGAAATTTAAGCAAAAGTTGCATGTTTGCCATATTTCACAAGCCTCTGAAATTAATCAGATCAAACAAGCTAAACAGGAAGGGTTAAGTATCAGCTGTGAAGTTTCCTGTCACCACCTTTTCTTAACAGAGGAGGATGTTAAAAAACTAGGTCCATTTGGCATGATGAGACCGCCTTTGGCTACAAAAGAGGATCAGCAAGCTTTGTGGGCTAACTTGGATTACATTGACATGATTGCCTCTGATCATGCACCTCACACTAAAGAGGAGAAAGAAGCCCCTGGAACGGTTGTTAATGGTGTACCTGGTTTGGAAACTAGTCTTCCTCTTTTACTAACCGCAGTTAGCGAGGGAAGGCTCACTACTCAGCAAGTTATAGATCTAACCTCCAAAAATCCCAGACGAATTTTTGATATTCCAGAGCAACCGGATAGTTTGGTAGAAGTTGACCTGGATGAAAAATATACTATTACTGGCGACCAGTTATTTACTAAATGTAAGTGGAGCCCTTTTGAGGGAAGGGAAGTGACGGGCAAAGTAACAAAGGTCGTTTTAAGAGGACAGACTGTTTTTGAAAATGGACAAGTGATCGGTCCATATGGGCAAATATTAAGACCTTAAACTTTATTTACTTGACAGATTAGTGGGATGTGAGTAAACTTAACCAAGGTTATGCGAGTTTACGGAGTTAGAAATCAGTTTGAATATCAAATTTTATCCGCCTAGGGCGGATTTTTTTTGGAAAAATTATGAATTTTAAAGGTAGGGACATTATAGACATAAACGATTTTTCTAAAGAAGAATTACTTTATATCCTTAAAATCGCCAAAAAATTTGATCCTACTTTTGTCAAAAGCGATCGCTCTAATTACACCATTGCCCAGGGTAAAATTGCCGGGTTATTATTTTTTGAACCCTCCACCAGGACTGAACAATCCTTTAAATCAGCCGCCCAAAAGATCGGTATGGGGATTATCGGTTTTAATGATCCGGAGTCAACCAGTATTCATAAAGGTGAGACTTTTGAAGATACTATTAGAATAATTGATGCTTATGCTGATGTATTAATTATCAGACATCCTGAAGTTGGTTCAGCAAAAAGAGCAGCAGATATTGCTGATATTCCAGTAATTAACGGAGGGGATGGTCCAAATCAACATCCTACCCAGACTCTGTTAGATCTTTATACTATATTTAAAGTTTTTGGCAGACTAGATGATATAAAGATAGCTTATGTTGGTGACCCCAAACATTACCGACCAATGAGAAGTCTAGCTATTGCCTTAAACAAATTTAAGAATAATAAGATGTACGGAGTTGCTCCAGCTGGTTTAGAAATGGAAAAAGAATTTAGAAGCAATAATTTTGAAGATATGACAATCAATATGAAAGACCTAAATAAAACTCTAGCCCAGATCAAACCAGATGTAATTTACGCAGGAAGAATACCAAAAGAATATATGACAGGGGATACCAAAAAATATGCCTATGTAATTAATAAAAAAACTTTGGAAGTTCTACCCAAACATTGTGTTTTAATGCATCCATTACCTAGAGTAGGTGAGATAGATCCTGAGGTCGATGCATCTCCTAAAGCAATTTATTTTCAACAAGCCAGGAATGGTTTATATATTAGAGAAGCATTACTAGCGTTAGTTTTAGGAAGGCTTTAGATAGAAAAAAGGAGATTATGCAAGGTAAATTAACTCTGTCCGATGGGACAGTTTTTTTAGGAGAAAGTTTTGGAGCAGAGGGTAGCACCTCAGGAGAGGTAGTTTTTAATACCGGTTTAGTTGGTTATCCGGAATCTCTAACTGATCCATCATATTATGGCCAGATTCTTGTTTTAACCTATCCTTTGGTGGGTAATTACGGAGTTCCTTCTAAAGAGTTTTGGGAATCAAAAAAAATTCAGGTTAAAGGTTTAATTGTGCAAAATTATATTGATAATCCATCTCATTTTGAATCTGAACGCACTTTGGGTCAATGGTTAAAAGATGAGGGTATACCAGCTGTGCAGGGAATTGATACCAGACAACTAACCAGAAAATTAAGAGAACATGGAGTTATGCTAGGAAAAATCTCAAATCTCAAATCTCAAATCTCAAATCAAATTTATGATCCAAATTCTGAAAATGTTCTAGCAAATGTAAGCACAAATAAAGTAGAAGTTTTTGGAGAGGGCAAGAAAAATATTATTTTGATTGATTGCGGAGCTAAAGAAAATATTGTTAGAAGTTTGGTTAAAAGAGGAGTAAAGGTAACCAGAGTGCCTTGGGACTTTGATCCTTTAACTGCTAGTTTCAAGTTTGACGGAGTATTTATTTCAAATGGACCAGGTGATCCTAAACAAGCTAAACAAACCATCGAAAACGTCCGTGGGGTTTTAAACAAAGGCATTCCAACTTTAGGAATTTGTTTAGGCAGTCAAATCTTAGCCTTGGCTGCAGGAGGAGATACCTACAAGCTAAAATTTGGCCACCGAGGACAAAATCAGCCGGTGATTAATCAGTCTACTGGTCGGGCCATTATTACTTCTCAAAATCATGGCTTTGCCGTGGATATGAAATCTTTAAGTAAAGACTGGCAGGAATGGTTTGTTAATTTAAATGATGGTACTAATGAGGGAATCAGGCATAAAACCAAGCCTTTTTTAGCAGTGCAATTTCATCCGGAAGCAGCCCCTGGACCAATGGACGCAGGGTTTTTGTTTGATGAATTTCTGGAGTCAATAAAATGATGAAAAAGATACTGGTGTTAGGCTCAGGTGCATTAAAAATTGGTGAAGCAGGAGAATTTGATTATTCCGGTTCCCAGGCCTTAAAAGCTTTAAAAGAAGAGGGAATAGAGACAGTGTTAATTAATCCTAATATTGCCACCATTCAAACCTCTCAAAACTTGGCTGATAAAGTTTACTTTCTCCCCGTAACGCCGTATTTTGTCGAGAAAGTGATCGCCAAGGAGAAACCAGATGGTTTAATGTTGTCTTTTGGTGGCCAAACAGCTTTAAATTGTGGTTTGGCACTGCATAAAAGCGGAGTGCTTAAAAAATATCATTTAACAGTTTTAGGAACACCGGTTAAGTCAATTGAAATTACTGAAGACCGGGAGCTGTTTGCCAAGACTCTGGCAGAAATTAATGTTAAAGTTCCCAAAGGCGGATTTGCCAGGTCAGTCAAAGAAGGATTAACCATTGGTCAAAGACTCGGATTTCCGTTACTGGTGCGGTCTGGTTTTAGTTTAGGAGGATTGGGATCTTCAGTGGTGGAAGATAGTAAAGAGCTGGAAAGGGTTTTGGAGAATGCCTTAAGACATGCTCCGCAAGTGGCAGTGGAAGAATACTTAAAACACTGGAAAGAAATTGAATATGAAATAGTCAGAGACGGGCTTGGTAATAAAATTACGGTTTGTAATATGGAAAACTTAGATCCTTTAGGTGTGCATACTGGTGAGAGTATTGTGGTGGCTCCTTCTCAAACTTTAAATAACTACCAGTATCATTTTTTACGCAAATTATCTTTGCAAGTAATTGAGCATTTAGGGATAGTGGGAGAATGTAATATTCAATATGCCTTAAACCCGGAAAATAATGATTACCGGGTGATTGAAGTGAACGCCCGGCTTTCCAGATCATCTGCCTTAGCCTCCAAAGCTACCGGATATCCATTGGCCTATATCGCCGCCAAGATTGGTTTAGGTTACGATTTGCCAGAACTGAAAAATTCGGTGACACTGTCTACTTCTGCTTTTTTTGAACCTAGTTTGGATTATCTGGTAGTTAAAATACCGCGCTGGGATCTGCAGAAATTTGCCAATGTTAAAGATAGTATCGGCTCAGAAATGAAGTCAGTAGGAGAGGTAATGTCGATTGGCAGAAGTTTTCCCGAGGCATTACAAAAAGCGATCAGAAGTTTGGAAATAGGGCAGGATGGATTGTTGGCCAGTAACCTTGATGAAACCAAACTGACTCCTTCTACTGAGAGAATTTTTATTATCTCTCAAAGGTTTGCAGAAGGTGAGTCAGTTGACAGTATTTATCAGGCTACCGGTATTGATCCTTGGTTTTTGCACCAGATTAAGCAGATGGTGGAGTTTGAGAAAAGGTTACAGGGTACAGTTAACAGTTTACAGGTAGAAAATATCAAAGAAGCTAAGAAACTGGGGTTTTCGGATAAGTTAATCGCTAAGGCTTTGAAAAAAACCGAACAAGAAGTTAGAAACTTCAGGAAAAAAAGTGGCATAGTACCGAAAGTAAAACACATTGATACTTTGGCTGCAGAATATCCGGCTAAAACTAATTATTTATATCTGACATATCATGGAGAAGAGAGTGAAGAAACAAGAAACAACCACCAAGAAACAAATGATAAGGCAATAGTACTGGGATCAGGGCCGTACCGGATTGGGTCTTCGGTAGAGTTTGACTGGTGTTCGGTAACTGCAGCTTACACTTTAAAGCAAAACGGTTTGGAGACAATCATGATTAATTGTAATCCAGAGACAGTTTCTACGGATTATGACAGTGCTGATAAACTTTATTTTGATGAGTTAACTTTTGAACGAGTCTCGGATATTTATGATATTGAGGGCGGTAGCCTAGTCTTAGGATTCGGAGGACAGGTACCAAATAATTTAGCACTACAGTGCTTCAAAGCGGGATTAAAAATCTTGGGAACTTCTCCAGTATCAATTGATCAAGCAGAAGATCGGCATAAATTCTCCGGAATTTTAGATAAGCTAGGAATTGAACAGCCGGCCTGGATGAATTTAAAAACAATTGATGAAGCAGTTAAATTTGCCAAAAAGATTGGTTATCCGGTTTTAATCAGACCATCGTATGTTTTATCTGGGTCAGCGATGAACGTGGCTTTTTCCTCACTGGATCTAAAAAAATTCTTAAAACAAGCCACCAAGGTATCGGCTGAGCATCCAGTGGTGATTTCTAAGTTTATTGAAGGTGCTAAAGAAATAGAAATAGATGGGGTTGGTCAAAATGGAAAGCTTTTGATTTATGCTATTTCTGAGCATATTGAAAATGCCGGGGTTCACTCCGGAGATGCCACCATGGTATTGCCGCCACAACGTTTGTATTTAGAAACAGTCAGACAACTAAAGTCCGCCACCAGAAAAATCTTAAAAGAATTAAATATCACTGGTCCGTTTAACATCCAGTTTATAGCAAAAGATAATAAAATTTTAGTAATTGAACTTAATTTACGGGCTTCCCGGTCATTTCCTTTTGTTTCCAAAGTGACTGGCAATAATTTTGTGGAGATTGCCACTGAAGTAATTTTAGGCAAAACCCCTGTTATTGAGAACAAGACTTTAGACTTAGATTATGTGGCAGTTAAAGCTCCGCAGTTTTCTTTTAATCGAATTAAAGGAGCTGACCCCAGACTGCGAGTGGAAATGTCTTCAACAGGGGAAGTGGCTTGTTTTGGGGATGATTTACCAGAAGCATATCTTAAAGCGCTGCTATCAGTTGGATTTAAGTTGCCGGAAAAATCCATCTTTTTGTCAGTGGGAGGAGAGAAAAATAAACTGGATTTTCTAAGCAGTGCCAAAAACTTAAGCGCAAAAGGATTCAAGATCTATGCCACAGAGCAAACCTCGGTTTTCTTACTAAAACAGGGCATTAAAAACACCCGGGTTTACAAGATCTCAGAGGCCAAAAGCCCTTCGGTTTTGGATTTATTGATTAAAAAAGAGATTGATTTAGCGATTAATATTAGTGAGCCGGGTCGGACAACCGCGCAAACTGACGGATTTATTATTAGAAGAAATTGTATTGATTTGGGAGTGCCTTTGATTACTAATTTGCAGGCAGCAGAGCTTTTAGCCACAGCTTTGGTTACCAAAAAGCTGGATGATTTAGAAATTAAGTCCTGGCAAGAGTACTTGAAGACCTAAAGAATAGATTTTTTGCGGTAAATAAGCGATAATCTGGTAATGTTCATCCCCAAATACTCGATAACTAACAAAATTTTAAAAGATATTGGTATTGTAGAAGCTTCTAAAGAGGTGATTATGAATGCGCCTTTAATTCCGGCCTGGGAAGCGAAGTTTAGAAAAGAGGCTATGGAGCGGACAGTCCATCATGGCACGCATTTGGAAGGAAATCCGCTATCAGAGGAAGAAGTTAAAGATGTTTTGGAAGGTCAGGAAGTAATTGCCAGGGAGCGTGATATTCAAGAAATTATTAACTATAGAAATGTTTTAAAGTTTATCGACGGCGTGCAAGTGCAAATTGGTGCTTCTGGCTATTACAACTTTACCATGGAAACCATTTTGGAAATGCACCGTTTAACCACGGATAAAGTACTGGCACCTGAGGCATCCGGTAAATTTAGAGTCAGACAAGTGGTGATTAAAAATAGCAAAACTGGACAAATTTCCTATACACCACCTCCTGCAGCTGAGGTGCCGTATTTAATTGAGGATTTAGTGGATTGGATAAACTCTGATGAGGCAAAACTTATGCATCCGATTATTAAAGCCGGGATTATTCACTATGAACTGGCTCGGATTCATCCGTTTGTGGATGGTAATGGTCGGGTGGCTAGGGCAGTGGCAACTTTGGTGATGTTTTTAGATGGCTATGATATTCGGAAGTTCTTTTCCTTGGAAGAATATTTTGATGATAATCCGATGCAGTATTATTTAACTTTGCAATCGGTTTCAAACCAGCTGGTTTTAGATACTCATGAACGGGATTTGTCCCCTTGGCTCGAATATTTTACAGAAGGAGTGGCCATAGAACTTAATCGAGTAAAAGAAAAAGTACAAAGAATTTCGGTGGATGCTCGGGTTAAAGACCGGTTAGGGGAGCAGCTAACCTTAAATGAAAGACAAATGATGATTATGGAATATTTGCATCGTCATAAATCAATGACTAACAAAGATTTTCGCAAAATTTTCCCTGATTTTTCAGATGATACAGTGCTTCGTGAGCTAATGTTTCTGCGTAAAAAAGGTTTAATTAAAAAAGTCGGCGGCACCAAAAAAGCTACTTACTTACTGAAGTAGGAGCTGCTGAAGTTTTAACATGAGCCTCGATCGCCTGTTTAAGCTTTGGTTCAGCTGCTGCCAGAGTACCTCTTACTTTGTTTATTTTTATAATATCAACCATTTGTTTAACTAACTGGCGAGGACCAATGGGCCTTCCCTTTTTATCATTTCCCATATCTTTGTAACTTTGAGGAATCTTTTCAGGGTCAAAATTTTCGCCCATCCAGCGGGCAAGCTTTCTATTGTATCTAAGTGGTGGCATAGGTTCTGATGTGGGTATAGAAATTTCTGCTGTGGCTTCCATAAAATTATTCTACAGCAAATCCCCAAATAAGCAAAACTTGTTTTAATGAGTATCCTGTAGTATAATAAATAACTTATGAGCGTAGAAATACCAATTAATGTTTTAGTAGTAGATGACGATAATGGAGTCCGAAAAATGGCTTCGACGATGTTTAGTGTCTTAGGGCAAAATGTTACAGATGTTGCTACCCCTGCTGAAGGAATTGAGATTGTAGAATCTAATCCTGAGTTCCACCAACTGATACTTAGTGATCTGGAAATGCCAGGCATGGATGGAGTTGAGATGTTGCTTCAAATGCAATCAATTCGAAGAGTAAGGCAAATAACTTCACCACAGTCGTATTGGATTTACACAGGCAATCCTGGGGCACTCCCTCAAGGTGGATTAAAGGATGCTGGTATAAAAGTTAAATACAAACCCATAAAGATGACTGACTATCAAGAAATGGTTGATCACGCCAGGCAGCTCATTCAGTCTGCTTAAGTTTTAAGCAGTTGTTTACCCGAATCCATTAATATAAAATCCAAGTATGACATTCAGTAAGCTAGCTGAGTATTTTGAAAAGCTGGAAGGGACCTCTTCCAGACTTTCTTTGATAGATATTTTGTCTGAGCTTTTTAAAGATGTTTCCAAAGAAGAAGTGGGGATGGTTTCATATCTTTTGCAAGGCAGGGTGGCGCCTTTTTATGAAGCTATAGAGATGGGGATGAGTGAAAAGCTGGTAGCTCAGGCAATTGCCCGGGCATATAAAGTGGATCGGGAAGAAGTGTTGAAAGAATTTGGGAAGGTGGGAGATTTGGGAGTGGTAGCGGAAAAATATGCCAAAGATTTAAGATTAAAGATTAATGATTTAAGAATAAAACAAGTTTTTGAGATCCTAACAGAAATTGCTAAAACGAATGGGGATGGGACTGTAGAAAAGAAAATTGTTTTACTCTCTGGTCTGCTGGATAAAATGGATGGGGTTTCGGCCAAGCATTTGGTTAGGGTTCCACTTGGAGCTTCGCGTTTAGGAATTGGAGATCCCACTATTTTGGATGCTTTTGCCAAGTTAAAACTGGGTGACAAATCTAAGAGAAAACTTTTGGAAGGAGCATATAACCGGGTCTCAGATCTTGGACTTATTGGAGAAACACTGTGGGCTGGTGGTTTAAAAGCTGTTGAGAAATTATCCGTGGTGGTGGGACGGCCCATCCGTTCCCAGCTGGCAGAAAGACTACCAAATCCGGAAAAAGTTATTGAGAAAATGGGGGAAGTTAATGCTCAAAGAAAATTGGATGGGTTTAGGGTACAAATTCACAAAGATGGAAACAAAGTGAGGCTATTTTCCAGAAACTTAGAAGAAACTACGCCAATGTTTCCGGAAGTAGTAGCAGGAGCTTTAAAACAAATTCATGCTAAAACCGCGATTTTAGATTCAGAATCCATTGGATTTAACCCGGAAAGTGGGGAATTTTTACCATTTCAGGAAACCACTCAAAGACGTAGAAAATATGGCATTGATGAGCTAGCTAAAAAAATTCCTTTGAAAGCCTTTTGTTTTGATATTTTATATAAAGACGGCAAATCCTTAATTGATTTACCCTTAACTGAGCGGTTAAAAATCTTGAAAACTACTATTAAAGATGGTGAAACTTTGTTTCCGGAGCTGGGGGAAGTAACAGACGATCCCAAAAAATTACAAACCATGTTGGATGAGTATATTGCTGATGGGCTGGAGGGACTGGTAGTTAAAAGGTTAGATTCTCCCTATGAAGCTGGAGCCAGGAATTTTAACTGGGTTAAATTAAAACGTCATTCATCCGGAGAACTTAAAGACACGATTGATTGTGTGATTTTAGGTTATATTTTTGGTCGCGGGAAAAGATCAGCTTTTGGTGCCGGGGCTCTTTTGGTAGGAGTTTATGATAAAGCTAAAGATGAATTTGTAACTGTTTCTAAAATTGGTACTGGTTTAACTGATGAAGAATGGAGAGAAATTCACAAACGCGCTGATAAAATTAAAACTGATAAAAAACCAGCCAGAGTAAATTCCACATTAACTCCCTCTGTTTGGATTGCACCGGAAATTGTAATTGAGGTGTTAGCTGATGAAATCACTGTTAGCCCAAATCATAGTGCCGGTTATGCCTTAAGATTTCCTAGACTGGTTAGTTTTCGGGATAAAGACAAAAAAGCGGAGGATGCGACCACTGTTAAAGAGCTTATTGAGATGTATAATCAACAATACAAAAAGTAAAAAAATTTATGATAACATTGTCCTAATGGAAAGATTAAGCAGGCGTAAATTACTGGTGGGAGGTGGTGCAGTTATATTGGCAGCGTGGCTTGTTGCTGAGAGCTTAGATGCTTCTCCCGGGCAACAAAAGACAACAGCTCGGCAGGCTCTAGCAATTGATCCTGCTACAGATCAGGAAAAAGAAGAAAGACTGGTTATAGCTAAGAGATATATTAACCCCGAATATTTTGGAGGTGCGGAGCCAACTATTGAGGCTGGGCAGGGAATTCAGCGATTATATCCAAGCGGAGGTGAAACAGCTGAGCATGTTGAACGTGTGATTCAAGGAGGTATAAAAACAGCAAGCGGACAAGATTTCCATTTAGTTACAAGATATGACTATGATACACACAACTTATTGGTTGCAGATTTAAGTAGTAATCACGGACCTCACTCAAGACCTATCCCACAGCCACTTTATGTGCCTGGATTAGAGATTGTGCGTGATCAAACAGGGTTAATTTCTGAAGATACCTTAGAAAGTCTTCTAAGAGGAACATATAATCTTCCTAGTGGTTTAGATGCTTCAATAAAAGAATTTACCGGAGGTTGGACTGATAATTCAGGTAGTGGGCAATATAGAATGAGGGGAGTAGTAATATCTGGTACACCAGATGCTCAGTACTATGCTTCAATGAATCAACAGGGCGATACTATATTGCAGGTAAGTTTTAATAAATAAAGTTGTGGTAAAATGCGCTCATGGCGTATGTGGCAGACTTACATATTCACTCCAGATTTTCCCGGGCCTGCTCTTTACAATTAAATATTCCTAACTTAGTAGAGTGGGGGAAGCTAAAGGGAATTACACTTCTGGGAACCGGTGACTTTTTGCATCCTTTATGGCTGGCAGAATTAAAATCTCAGCTTAAAGAAGACGGCTCCGGGTTTTTAACTCATGATAGCTCAGAGATTAAATTTGCCTTGACCGTAGAAGTAGCTTCAATTTATACTCATAACGGTAAGGGCAGAAGGATTCATAATCTTATTTTCATGCCTTCTTTTGAGGCAGCAGAGAAATTCCAGAAGGCTTTAATGATAAGAAGAGCCACCTTAGCATCTGATGGACGGCCAATTGTCGGCATTCCTTCTAAAGAGCTGCTTTCCATGGCACTTGAGGCCTCAGACAAGGCAATTTTTATCCCGGCCCATGCTTGGACTCCCTGGTTCGGGATTTTAGGTTCAATGTCTGGTTATGACAGCTTGCAAGAATGCTTTGAAGACTTAACTCCTTATGTTTATGGAATTGAAACCGGTTTATCTTCTGATCCGGCCATGAACTGGCGAGTTAAGGAGCTTGATACTAAATCCATATTGTCTTTTTCCGATGCTCATTCTTTGCCTAATTTAGGTAGAGAAGCCACTGTTTTTGCCGGAACCCTTGAAGAGGGTTACGACAGAATGTGGCAAGATATTAAAGAGGCTAAAGTCGCTGGCACGATTGAGTTTTATCCTGAAGAAGGTAAGTATCACTACACAGGACATCGCAGTTGTAATGTGAAATATACTCCGGAGGATACTGCAAAAAACGGCAGAACTTGTCCGGTTTGTAAAAGACCTTTAACAGAGGGGGTAATGGAACGGGTCCAAGCCCTCGCTTCGCGAGGGAATGATGAATTACAAATTTCAAATGACAAAGGAATGATTAAAAGTAATCTTTTTCCTCATCGCCCTGGTTACAAAATGTTAGTGCCGTTAAATCAAGTAATTGCTGAATCGGTAGGGACTGCTAAAACAAGCCAAAAGGTTGAAGTTGAGTATAAAAAGTTGGTGACTGCTCTGGGTGGGGAAATTAAGGTTTTAACCAAAGTAGATCTGTCAGAAATCGCCAAAGTGTCCGGACCAAGAATTGCAGAGGGAGTTGATAAGGATAGAAAAGGGGAGCTGGTCATTGATCCGGGCTATGATGGGGTTTACGGGGTGGTTAAAATCTGGAATAATGTAGAAGAAAAGAAGCCAGTGGTAACATCAGTTCCCCAGTTAGGTTTGTTTGATTAATATGGATGAACAATTATTAAAAGTAGCAAAGGAAGCAGCCAAAGAAGCTGGCAAAGTGATATTAAAATATGCCGGCACAATCCAAAATAAAAATATCAAAAATGAAGATCCCACTGATTATGCAACCGATGCGGACTTAGAAGCTGAAAAAATTATTGTTAAAATTATTGAGACTAACTTTCCCAAACATAGTATTGTGGCAGAGGAAGAGACTAACTTAAAGAAAAACTCCCAGTATACCTGGGTTATTGATCCACTTGATGGCAGTATCTCTTTTGGTTCCGGCATTCCTTCTTTTTCAGTGGCCATTGCTTTGCTGGAAAATGATATTCCGGTTTTGGGAGTGATTTATAATCCCAGTTCTGACCAACTGTACTGGGGAACCAAAGGTCAGGGCGCGTATTTAAATGATAAGAAAATTCAGGTTAGACGAAAAGAAACCTTAAAAGAATCAGTAGGGGTATTAGATTTTGGCCACAATGTCAGAAGACAGTATAAGCTGGATCTATATGTTAATAAGCTAATTACTAAAATTGGTTATATCTATTCTTTTGGCTCAGCAGTGGTTAGTTTTGGCATGCTGGCAGCCGGAAAGTTGGATTTATATGTTAATTATGCCTACCCCTGGGATTTTGCGGCTGGTGCTGTTATTGTTAGAGAAGCCGGTGGAATGGTGACTGATTTTGAGGGAAATGAACCGGCTTGGACTAAAGAAAGATTAAATATTGTGGCATCAAATGGAATAATTCATGACCAGATTTTAAAGGCGCTTGAATAAATGAAAATAATTGTTGGCTTAGGAAATCCAAAAGAATCATATGCTGGCACCAGACATAATTTGGGATTTGAGCTGGTGGATAGGATAGCAGACAGGCAACAGGCAACAGGCAACAGTTGGGAAGACAGCAAAAAGTTTAAAGCCCAATTTGCAAAAGTTTCCAAAGATTTATTACTAGTTAAACCCCAAACCTATATGAATAATTCCGGAATGGCAGTAAAGCTGGTGGCTGATTATTATAAAGTGGCACCAGAAGATATTGTGATTATTCATGATGAACTGGATTTGCCTTTAGGAAAGATTAAAGTGCGCCAAGGTGGGGCAGCTGCTGGTCATCACGGAGTAGAGTCAATAATTGGGGCCTTGGGTACTGATCAGTTTGTCAGGGTCAGGTTAGGTATTGGAAATTTAAAAACCCAAAGCGGCGAGCATAAACATGCCTCAATTTCTGCTGAAAAATTTGTCTTAGAACCTTTTTTACATTCAGAACATGCACAGGTTAAACACATGTTAAAACAAGCCATAAAGGCAGTAGAAATTCTACTGGAAAAAGGCTTACCTGTTGCGCAAAATCAATTTAATTGATAGACTGAAAAACAATGGATCGACCGCACCCCTTTTTGACAACTCCTGTTGCAATTTTACTAGGTTGTATTTTAATTTCCGTATCAATTTTACTGCATGGGGGAGTAATTAAAATTGGTCAGCCAACAACTGCCATGGGTAATGCCGGGGGATATGCAGCGGCCCCAGGTACGGTAGTTGCTTCTCCTGCACCTAGCACCGCTCCAGCACCCGGAACCAAAGTTGACGTCGCTAGTGGTCATTTTCCGGTTGAGGGTAGTGATAGCGCTAAAATCACGGTCGTAGAATTTGCTGATTTTCAATGTCCTTTTTGTGAGAAATGGTTTACTGATGTTGAATCAAGCTTAATGAAAGATTATGTTAACACCGGTAAGATTAAGTTTGCTTTTAGAAGTTATGCTTTCCTCGGTCAGGAATCAACTTGGGGCTCGGAGGCAGCTGAATGTGCTAATGAACAAGGTCAATTTTGGCCGTATCATGACTATCTCTATTCTCATCAGGGCCAGGAAAATTCCGGCGCCTTTACCAAAGATAAGTTAGAAGGTTTTGCTTCAACTTTGAATTTAAATGCCGACCAATTTAAGACTTGTCTGGAGTCAGATAAGTATGCTGCTCAAGTTAAAGCTGATTTTGATGATGGTCAAAAAGCCGGTGTAAATGGCACACCAGCCACCTTCATTAATGGCAAACAAATCTCCGGAGCCTGTTCTTACGAAACCTTCAAAGGAGCAATTGAAGCAGAACTTAAAGGTAAAACCTGGTCGGTTAATAACTGCCAATTAAGTTCATAAATTCCTCATGCAAAATAAATGGTTGATTATCGGAGTGATTGTCGTAATAATGGTTGCTCTTTTGGGCTGGTTATTTATTGAATCAACCAAACCTTTACCCGGTGAAAAAATAAACTATAATTGTGATAAAGTCATTGATTTTTCCAAAGTGGATACTAAAAGTGTTGGGGATAAATGTCGGATGCATGTTCCTGATGGAACAGCTCTAAATTATCCTTCTAATCCGCCCACTTTTGGTCCACACTACAGCTCCTGGATTACCAAGGGGTTTTACAGCGAACCAAGGGCAGATGGTAACTTAGTGCATTCCCAGGAGCATGGTTATGTGATTATCTGGTATGACTGCGAGAGAAAGGTTACAGGTTACAGGCAACAGGGGATAGTAAGCACAGTTTATGCGCAGACTGCCATGACAGATGGGACTGATGGTAGTGCTTCGGCAACTTTAAAGCAGATGCCAAAATCCTTCTCTGATGGAAGTTGTAGCAGCATGGAAAATCAAATCAAAGATGTGTTGCAAAAGTTTGGCCCGCATAAATTAATTGCCATGCCGCGAGTTGGAATGGATGTGCCACTGACTTTAACCGCTTGGGACCGGATTGAAAAATTAGAAAGCTTTAATTCAGGTAAGATTAAAGCTTTCATTGACGCTTACCGCGATAACGGCCCTGAACAAACTG
This sequence comes from uncultured Gammaproteobacteria bacterium, assembly GCA_964523905.1. Taxonomy (GTDB): domain Bacteria; phylum Patescibacteriota; class Microgenomatia; order Daviesbacterales; family UBA10151; genus CAZFYQ01. Next base: position 22,180 of record CAZFYQ010000007.1, on the reverse strand, counting down.
TCGAGCCATAAACTATTTCGCGCCTTTCCAGGCCAGCTCAAAAATCATTCTTTGGGTTTTTGCAACTGCTTCTGATTCGATAATAATGGCAATTGGTTCCTCTTGATCCAAACTTAAAATAGCCAATTTATTTGCATAAATATCCACTTCCGCATAAAAAGGGAAAAATTCCTGGGGGACTGTACGAGACTCCCTTTTTTGTTTTTTATCCTGCTTAATGTATTCCATGGTTTCCGGGTTATTGGGTGCAATAAAGCGCATATTTATTTCTCTTTTCACTCTTTCCCCAACATACCACTGTTCAAGTCTTTTAACTTCAGTATAAAGCCCCTGGGCGTTGGAAAAACAAAGGATTTCTGATCCGGTTGGTTGATTTAAGGTATCCAGTAGTACTGCCTTAATTCCTTCCATGCCCTGAAAAAACTGCACACCGGGTTTATTAACCGCTTTTTCCAAGCCCTTAAGTTCTGGTAAAAAAGCCTTAAAGCGGTCGAATTTTTCTTCCATTAAAAAAAGGAAACTTTCAATAGAAATAGCCTGAAAATGCTTTTTACCCGCAGTATCAACAACTGAAACTAAGCCACGCTTTTTTAGTTCTTCTAAAATATCATAAGTAAAAGTCCGCTGGATGCCGGCTTGTTTGGCAATTTCAGTAACTCCGGTTTGTCCAAGAGTAAGAGAAGCTAAATAAACCTGGGCCTCTTTTTCCTTTAATCCAAACCCAGTTAAAAGTTCTAAATAATATTTTTCTCTCTCGCTGTAATTTTGCATTTTTACTATTGTATCATATTTACGACAAATTAATTATAATTGGCTAATTTGAAGCTAAAACTATTTTAACAAAGTATTCTTTAATTGACGCAAAAAAAATCTGTAGTAATATTTGATTGTTTAATACAAGAGGGGGGGAATGTTAAGCATGAAAGAAGGCGAATTAAGAGAAGCAAATTATCAGTTTTTTAAATTAACAGCGAAACAAGACGCAGTATTCACTCAGCTAAAATCTGAAGGTCAATTACCAGTGCATGGGCCTTTGGAATTAGATGAGGAGATTGAAATGCACAAGCACCCGATTAAGGCTTTGTACATTGTTGATGGAATAACTCAGTTTTGTGGAACTGAAGTACAAACTGTCTTAGGGACAGATCAAGAACAAAATGCGGTTTTGGTAGCTGAAAATCAAATTCATGGTTGGTTAAGCAGACTAAAAGGAACTAAAATATCTCAGGTTCATGATCCAGTTTTGGCAGAAAGAGTACTGTCGGCTGTTTAGGAATGCAGGTCTTGCGCAGTTGCCCATGTAACGTGGGCAGCTGTATCTTAAATTTTTATTGACGCTTACCGTGATAACGGCCCCGAAGCCAATGTCGAGCCATAAACAAAACTATTATTAATCCAACAATTGCAGCTAAAGTTAGTGGTAGTTGATTTGATTTCTTAGGCAAAGGGACTGGAGTGGGGGAAATAGTAGAGGGAGTTTGTTTGGAATTTTGTTCGTTTAAACCATTTTGGACTTCCACAAACTGATCGGCAATTAAACCGTTTTTATCTTTAACACGCAGTACTATGAAGGCTTGAGACAGATCTTTTGGTTCCAAATGAGTTTGGGTAGCACCCAAGGCTGATTTTTGATCACCCAAATCCCAGAAATATTCTGCAATTCCAGAAGAACTAGTGCTTTTTGTGCCGTCCATTTGAAGCGGTTGATTAAAACTAAACTGCAAAACATCAGTTAAGGGATCTTTACCAGACAAGCCATTTATCAAAATTTTAGCCTGCGGCAAATGATAATTTTTATCCGGTAACACATTAACCAAGACTGATTCCAAAAGCTGTGGTTTAGGAGTAGTGCCGTCATCCGCATAAATTTTAATAATGTATGAGCCGATTTTAGTGAAAGTGTGGGTTTGTTTTAAACCTTCACCATGGCTGCCATCTGTAAAATCCCAGTCAAATTTAGTTTTTTCAATAATATCTTTGGGAGCAGGTAAACGGGCCTCATCAAACTCAAAGCTAATCGGCACATTAACCAAATAATTATCCGGTGCGCTGTCTTGAGGCAGATCAAAGTTATTTAAAGAAGTAACAGGGACTGGGTAAAGCTGAGAATAGAGCCCGTTAACCTTAAAAAAAGGTGGCTGGCCAACTAGATGTGCCGAAACAGGCCACAGGCCGCAGGCCACAGGCAGTAGAAAAAAAAATATTAAACTGTAAACTGTTGCCTGAAGCCTTACGCCTTTCATATTATCCTCCCACAGTCAGCGGCTGGGACAGAATCCAAAGCCCTGTGATAGTATATAAAACCATTAAAACCAGCATCGGGATTTGAGAGATAAAAGCCTGCTTCCGAGTAAAGATTTTTAAAGCCAGCAAATGGGCTAAAACTACTGCTAGTATATGTCCGATGATAATTGAGGCTACTTCAATATGCCAAACCAGTCCGGCACTAAGTAATCCAACATTGGTTTGATAATCGCTGGTGCCAAATAAATTTAAGCCTTGGTTAAAGGGATCTGACAAAATGGGGATAATACCCTGACCGGAAATCAAAAGTAGAGTAAAGTAATGCGCTACATTATATGCCAGGGCAATGGGAAGGAGTGATAAGCTAAATTGTAAAGCCAGATCACGGATAGAAAGAGAAGTTTTAGCCAGCATTTTCATTAATACAATTGCCAGTAAATATAAACTTAAAAAAAAGATCGGGGAAAGAGTCAGCAGTAGCAGAGAATTAACAGTATAAAAATACCGAAGATATATAATGGTGGAGCGGAAACCATCAAAAGCAGTTGATGAAAGCATAAAAATAATAAATAAAAGCAAGCTAAAATGTTGTGGCTTTTCATCCAGTAAATTAGCTTTTGAAAAAGGAGACAGTTTACCAATTAATCCAAAAAACACTGAGAAAAATTCTCCGTATTTAAACCAGTCCTGGCCGAAAATTATCACCGAAAGTATGGTGATGGCACTATAGATTAAAATAATTACAGAGAGCGATTTAGGCATGATTCCCAGGCCTCCAGACAGTAGTTCTAGCCAGATCAGAAAGAAATAACAGATTATTGCCGGTATATAACCTAAAGGCTTTGGATATTTAATAATTGGTTTTATGCTGCCAAATAGCGAAAGGATAATTTTCCAGGGATTAACAACTCCCCAGATGTCACCCAAAATAGCAGATAAATAGGTAAAACCTAGTAAAAAAATAATCCAGAAAAAGTTAACGGCAAAGTTTTCAATGCCGGACTGACTGCCAAAAAAGCCAGTTAAAATAGTTAGTAAAAATAGAAAAATGCTTAAAACTTTCAGGAAAAAGATGGCTGCTGAAGGGAGTTTAATATTGATCTTAGGTAGGGTTAGACTTGAGTCTTCTTTAGCAAAAAAGCCGATGATTAGAAAAGACACCACCAAAGCAGCTCCGGCTCCGTATAAATAAAGCCATAAAGGAATTGGTAGGGTATAGAGCTGTCCAAAAGCATGAGCATAGGCCGGTGAGGGAAGAATGAATAAAGATATTAATGTAAGTATTATAATTGTCATTCTGAACGATTAGTGAAGAATCTCACACGAATGTGTGCTCAAACAAGTTGAGAGATCCTTCGGTCGTACACTCCCTCAGGATGACACTTCGTGTCATTTTGGCTGGACTTCTAAAGCGCCGATTTCGGTTTTGGAGTTTTCCAGCTCATAAGGGAAGCGGCCGGTTAAATTGGCGGTAAAAGTAAGTTGTCCTGACTTAGAGGCTTCTAAATCAATATGTTTATCATAACCATGCAAATGTAGCTCTTCTGGGGCGTCATTGGTGATATTAATCGTTACTTTATCACCTTCAGTGACCTTTAAAGTATCCGGGCCAGAAACTAATTTTTTATTCTGGACTATCAAAGTAAAGGTTTTTGCAGTTTGTGCAGGAACAACGCTAGTGGGGCCAGTTGGTTTTGGCTTTAAAGCATAAAACAGACCCAGTAAAACAATGAATCCAACTATAAAATAGAGCCAGTTTTTATTCATTTTGATTCTTCCGATTATAACATAACTGGTGTATGATTCTCCTTAATGTCAGAGCAAATTATCCTCGCTTGTGATAATAACGGTAACTTCCAAGAATACATCCCCCGAATGGATGGGCACATTGGTGAAGGCCGAAGGCATATTGGTATTACCATTGTGCTTTTTAACGAAAAGGGCCAAATGCTTTTACAAAGAAGAAAGCATTTAGTATTTGATGATATCTGGTGTTTTACTGCGGATACTCACCCACTCCATCTGGAAAATAAAGATGAAACTATTGATGAGGCCTCAAGCCGCTGTTTAGATCGAGAATATAACATCACAGAAAAAGTCCAGTTAAAAGATTTTGGAACTTTTAATTACTTCGGAAAATATAAAGAGTACTGCGAAAATGAATACTGTCATCTAATAGTGGGCGAATATAATGGCCAATTTGAACTTAATCCGGAAGCCGGTTATGAATATAAATGGTTATCAAAAGCCGATTTCCTAAAAGATTTTGCAGAAAATCCTCAACAATATGCTCCTTGGGTACCAGGAGCGGTGGAGATTTTGAAAACTCACAATTTTTTTGAAAGGAGGTGATTATATGGAAAGAGAATCAGGTCAGGGTAGAGTTGGTTTAGGTACGGGAGTTACAGAAGTTGGTAGTAGTCCTTCAACACATCCATTGAGGAGCGACTACATCGGGCCTGTAACTGATCCTGTATTGCGTGGCGTAGAAGAGCTAGCAATAACAGCGGTAAGAGTAGAAATTTTAAGCCAACCAGAATAGGTTGGTTTTTTAAAATAAATGGCTATTTGATAGCCTAGCTCCTGGCCCGGGGTTATTAACAATAATTTGTTTAACCTCGGGCAGGAGTTTTAATTTCTTTTTTAATTTTTCAACATTTTTTTGCTCCACAATTAAGTGAATATCTTGACCAGTATTAATAGTAAAATAGACCCCAAGTCCTTCGTTTCTCCATTTAGAACATAATTTCATAATCTTTAGAGTCCCGGGGGTCCAATAGATTAAATGGGGAGTTTGGGTTAACATAATGGCATGTAGCTCTAGTGCCTCGGCTTGTATCAATTCGCCAAACTCTGCAAACTTTTTTTGTTCAATTAAATGCTTAACTTTTGCATTCTTTTTTGCCATATTTGACAGTCTTGTTTTCATAAATGGGGAAGAAAGAGCCATTTGCTGACCTACCGATGTTGACACCTCTTTCTTACCAGTACTAACAACTGCTACTACATCAGCAATCTGCCAGTAATTGGCAGGGAAAATAGTTTTGGCATAGGAAGTTTCAGAATTATTACCATCCAGCCACTCCACAAATCCATCAGGGATGGATCTACAAGCAGAACCAGAGCCAAGTCTTGCCAAGATTGAGAGCTCTTTTTCGGATAATTTAAGCCCAGCAGCAGCCGTAGCGGCTACTGTTAAAGCAGCAAAGCCTGAAGCAGAAGAAGATAGGCCAGTGCCAGAAGGGAAATTATTTTTGGAAACTACTTTAGCTTTTAAATTAATACCAGCAATTTTTCTGATCCGATCTAAATGTTCACTGACCCGGTTATTTTCTTTCTGGCCGTCAATTGTAATGTCGTCTAAGTCATAGGAGTCGCTAAAGTCGACTGTAGTAGTTGTGAGTAGATTAGATAAACACATTGAAATACTTCCGTTTTCCGGAAGCCTTAAGGTTTCATCTTTTCTGCCCCAGTATTTGGTAAAGGCAATGTTGGAAGGCGCAATCGCAGTGGCTTTCATGGTTCTATTCTTACTCCTTCAGCGTTAGTTTCTACTTCAAGTATTTGTCCGCCGGCTTTTTCAATGGCTTTTTTAACAGCAGAGATTTTAGATGGAGGAGCTAGAGCAATCATACAATCTCCGCCACCGGCTCCGGATAGTTTTGCTCCGTATGCTCCGGCATTCCTGGCAGCATAAATCATGGTTTCCAGCTTATCACTACTTACTCCCAAAGCAGACAGCAACCCCTGGTTGATATTCATCACTTGTCCAACTTCTTCTAAATGGTTTTTTTCTAAACCAACCTTGGCAATTTCAACTAACAATAAAATTTGGTCATAAATATCCTCCACAATTTCCGGGTATTTTTGTGCCAGATCCGAGACCTGGTTAACTAAAGTAACAGTATCAGCTTTTACTCCCGTATAGCCAATAATCAAAGGCAAAGAAGGGATGTTTACCGGTTCAATTAGTTTGCCACCGGTAATATAGTGTAAAGTGCCACCAAAAATGGCTGCTGCCACATCAAAACCAGATCCTTTGCCCTGGATATCTAAAACAGTTTTGTAGGACAGGTCAAACAATTCTTTGTTAGAGAGTGATTGGTTGGTTAGCTTTGATAAAGCAGCAATTACACAAACAGTTGAGGCAGATGAAGAGCCAAATCCAAATTGAGAGCTAAATTCTGATTTAGTGCTGACTTTAATTCCTGAAAGATTGCTTCGTCGCTCCGCTCCTCGCAATGACGTTAGGTAGTTTTTTACTGCCAATTCGACAAACTGTGCTCCTTTAGGGATGTTTCCTGTTCCTAAATTTGTAATTTGTTTTTTGTAATTTGTGATTTGTACTTCAGGTGCTTCTAGCTCAAAGATTGGTTGGTCAGTTAACTCAATGGTAACAGACATTCTTTGGTCAACTGCAGTAACCAAACAAGGTCTGCCATACACCACAGCATGTTCTCCAAGTAACATTAATTTTCCCGGTGCTGAAACAGTTATATTATTCATTTCTTAAACCCTCTGCCCCTAATTTTACCGTAAAAGCCTCTAAATTTTTACTTTTGGCATAATTAAGCAGGATTTTAGGATTGGAATGGTAACAAAGTAGCATGCCAGAACCCATCTTGACGCCTCCGGCACCGGAAATTTTAGCAGCACCACCAAGATTTTCAATATCTTTAACAATCTTTTTAGCTAGGTTTCCAACCACTCCAATTTTTTCCAGGTTTTTTTCTGCTTTTTTTATAATGGGAATTAAATTTCCCCCTGTTTCCAAAGCGGTAACCATCTTCTCAATTAATTTAGTTTGAGATTTGAGAATTAAATTAATTTTTGGCTTGGCTACTTTAACCATTTGTTTTGTTGATTCAACTGGCTTACCAGAATTAATCAGGATAAATTGTTTAATCTTAGTTTTAATGGGGGAGAAAGCTCCTGCTTGAAATCTAATCGTTCCCCCATAGATTACCGCAGTATTATCTCCGCCAGAGGGTGTGCCATGAAAGGTTTTTTCAGCCTCATAGGTCAGGTGATTAACCAAATTTTTATCCCATTTAACTTTCAAATAAGATAACATTGCAGCAATCACCGCTGCAGAAACCGCTGCTGAAGAACCCAGTCCAGCTCCTTTGGGTATTTCTGTTTTAAATGTGTAATCAGCTAGTTTTTTGCCAATGGTCAGATAAACTCTTAAACTGATTGCCGAAATTAATGCTGGCTTTCCGTAGACTACAGTATGTTCACCAATCAAGTGAATCTTGCCAGGGACGGAAACTTTGATCATAGAGGTTTACCACAACTAGTTATCATAGTTGTGGCTTAACTTTAATGCCATATTCAATGACGTCTTCTGACCTGGCTTTACCAATTTTGCGGATAACGGTTATTACTTTTTGATTAGGTTTTAGATCGGATTCTTCACAGTCAACAATTTGCAAAGGCATTTTGGTGCCATCTGCAAATTTGACAATACCTACTAAATAGGGGATTTGGTGCTCAAAACCACCAGGTGCCACAAAAATCTTAGTCCAAACCATTAGCCGCCCTACCTTATTTAAAGAGGTACTTAATGTTTTATGCGACCGCCAAATTGTAACTGGACTACTCATTTTGTAATATGTGAACTACCACTGTAGCTCCTGTTCCTCCGACATTCTGGGTTAAACCAATTTTGGCATCTTTGACTTGTCTTGTGCCCAGTCTGTTTCTTAACTGATCAGCAATTTCGACAATTTGTTTTACTCCTGTTGCACCAACCGGGTGTCCGCAGGCTTTTAAACCACCAGAGGTATTAACCGGAACTTTACCGCCTAATTTGGTAATTTGGCTGCCTATTCTAGTAGCTCCGCTATAGACATATTTACCACCGTCACCTTTTTTACAAAAACCTAAATCTTCCATGGCCATGATTTCAGCAATGGTAAAACAATCATGAATCTCGGCCACATCAATATCAGAAATCTTAACCCCGGCTTGTTGCAAAGCTTTTTGAGAGGCCTCCTTGGTTGCAGCAATCTCAGTTAAGGATTTGCGGTCTGCTAAATCAACAGTGTCAGTGGCCACGGCAGATCCAGTAATGAAGACTCCGTCTTCGCCATCATCTATTGTTAAAACTAAAGCTGCTGCTCCATCAGTAATTGGAGAGGCATCAAATAAAGTAAACGGAGAGCTAATGGAAGAGCTGTTTAATACTTTTTCCTCAGTCACTATGAAAGGGAATTGGGCTTTAGGATTTAAAGAGCCATGATAATGATTTTTAACTGCCACGGAAGCTAAGTGTTTTCTGGTAGTGCCATATTTTTCCATATGGGCTTTGGCCATCAGAGCGTACAGTCCCGGGAAAGTTAAGCCGGCTTTTCTTTCCATTTCTGATCCAGCACCCATTAAAGCCGAAGTTATCTCAGCAATGGATGCATCGGTCATTTTTTCTACTCCCACCACCAATACTTTCTTGTAAGTTCCGGCCAAAAGCGACTGGATGGCCAAATGTACTGCCAAACCACCGGAAGCACAGGCGCCTTCAATGCGAAAAGCCGCTCCTTTAATACCTAAGTGTGAGGCAATTGCTGGCCCTAGATGATCTTGTCCAGCCACTTTACCATAGATCATGTTGCCAACAAAAACTGCGTCAATATCTTTAATCATTAATCTTGAATCATTAATCGCTTCAAGACTGGCTTGCTCTGCCAGATCAAACAGAGTTTGATCCCAAAGTTCCCCAAATTTAGTTACACCAGTGCCAGCGACTTTGATTTTCATGGTTATATTCTGTATTTTGTTAAGATATTTCTGGCAATCAAGGAGTAATCAATATGCTTTTTATGTTTAATTTGCTGCTCTACCGGATGCTGATTGGCTTTTTGAAAAGCCGGTAATAGGCTCGTAGTTTCAATCACAAAAGCATCAGAGCCGGCTCCGGACCCATATGAACAAACAAAGATTTTTTGCTTGGGTTTGGCAATATCCAAAGTTGCTGCCAGTCCTACTAAAGAAGAGCCGGAATAAGGGTTACCAATCTGAGGAACCACAAAGCCCGGTTTAATTTGCGCTTCAGTAAAACCCAATCTTTTAGCTACTTCTTTGGGAAATTTGGCATTTGGCATATGGAATACCGCGTAGTCAAAATCTTGAGGGGTCAGCTTGGTTTTTTCCAACATTTTTTTAGAAGCTCCCATCACATGGGCAAAGTAGGCTGGCTCTCCGGTAAAACGACCGCCGTGAGAAGGGAATTTTTCCGTATCTTTGCGCCAGAAATCAGCGGTATCAGAGGAAAAGGAAGTAAAATCAATAATGTTGGCAATCGTTTTGCGGTCTCCTAATATATAGGAAGCTGCGGCAGAGGAGGCAGTGTATTCCAAGACATCAGAAGGTTTCGATTGGGCCACATCGCTACCGACAGCCATTACCAGTTTAGCTTTTTTTTGAGCCACTAAGCCGGATAACAGTTGAATCCCGGCAGTGCCGGCTTTGCAAGCAAATTCCAAATCAGCAGCCAGGTAATCATGACCCATCCCTAAAATCTCCGCCACAATCGTAGAAGAAGGTTTTACTGCATAAGGATGTGATTCTGAGCCAATGGTAATGCCACCAATGTCTTTAGGGTCAATATTGGCATAGTTTAGGGCCCGAGATGAGGCTTCAATAGCCAGAGTAACTGCATCTTCATCAATCGAGGCAATGGCTTTTTCAAATACCCCCAAAGACCGCTCCACCTCCGGGGCTTCTTTGCCCCAGGCCGTGGCAATATCAGTTGGTTTAATTCTGTATTTAGGAATGTAAGTGCCATAGGATACAATACCGATCATTTTTTCCTTCCTAATTTTGTGTGGGCTTTAGCTAGGCTTCCTTCTGCTAAAGAGGCTATTAGAGATAGTTCTCCAGCCAGTACAGCTGCGCCTACAAGAGTGGAATATTCTAGCACATTTTGAACCTGCATAATCTCTAAAGCAGCTTGTTGAGTAGGTAAATGTGTGCCACCACCAACAGTGCCAACGACCAGAGCTGGTAAATAGATAGAAAAATAGAGAGATCCATTATCTAACACTTCGGCTGTGGTTATACCCATTGATCCTTCAACCACATGTGCCGGATCTTGGCCGGTGGCTAGAAAAATGGCTGCTACCACATTGGCATAGTGCGCATTAAAACCAAGTGATCCCGCCATTGCTGAGCCCACTAAGCATTTTCGATAAACTATCTCAGCTATTGCTTGAGGTGTAGTTTTCAATACCTTCATCGCCGTCTCTTTGTTTATTACTACCTCAGCCCAAACTCTTTTACCACGTCCATTGATAAAGTTAAGCCAAGCGCCTTTTTTGTCTACATCATAGTTACCTGAGATAGAAACACATTTAATACCGGTTTTCTTTTCTATAAAACGGACAGCTTGCTCTGTAGCAATGGTGGCCATATTCATCCCCATGGCATCTTGAGAGTCATAAAAAAATCTGATATATAAACTTCTTCCTGTAAAATTGGAATCAATCTTTAATAGTTTTAAGTGGGAAGAGGTGGCCTCAGTGATCTCTTTAATTTTTTGATAGTTTTCTCCTAACCAAATTTTTACAGCAACGCATTCTTTAATACCTGATGTTTTAAAAACTGGACTTCTGGTAATCCCAACACTATTTAGCTCAACATAGGCTCCGCCAGATTCAGAAATGGCCTTAGCTCCCCGAGAAATAGAAGCAACTAGTGCGCCTTCAGTAGTGGCCAATGGAATATAGTAATCATTTCCGCTTAGCCTTTGACCCTTTATGTTTAATGGTCCGGCAATCCCCAGTGGAATCTGAGTAGCGCCGATTAAGTTTTCTATATTACGGCCAGAAACTGATTCTTCTGTAAAGTTAAAATTAGCTAAGTTATCCAAATTAATGTTTAACCGTTTGGCTAAAAAATCTCTTCTCAGTCTAGCAGATGGATAGTCTCGTAAAGTAGTCGCGTTTTTCATAAAATAGATCCTTCGCTAATCGCTCAGGATGACAAACGTCAATTCTACCAGAAACAGGCTAAATATGTTAAATTTAGCAGATGGACTTCAAAGAGCTATTACAAAAAGACGCCAAAGAGATTGAAAAACAAACGCAAATTCTCTTAAAAAAATATCAGTATCCGTTAACTTCCGATTTTACTAAGGCCTGCTTAGGTGGTAAAAAGGTACGGGGGAGTTTAATAATGCTAGGTTTCCAAATAGCTGGTGGTACGTCTAAAGAAATTATTAATGTGGCCTGCGCTTATGAAATTTTGCATACCGCGATTTTGGTGCATGATGACATTATGGATCAAAGTCCCTTGAGAAGAGGGGTGCCTGCTTTGTACAAAAAGACCAGTTCGGAAGTTGCTATGACTTTAGGGGACTTCGGATTTTTCTTAAGTATGAAGCTGATTGTAGAAAGTAAGCTGCCTAATAAAGAAGAGGCGCTAAAAATATTTGCCAATACTTTAATGGATACGGCTGTTGGTCAAATTATGGATTTAAAAAAGCTGGATCCGGAAACTACAGCCCTGCTTAAAACAGCTCGTTATACTATTGCCGGTCCACTTCAGCTGGGTGCAACTTTGGCTGGAGCTAGTAAAGAGCAGATTAATTTGTTAGGCGAGTTTGGAGAAGATGTGGGCATTGTTTTTCAGATTCAGGATGATTTGCTCGACGGAGAAGCTACGGAGGGTGACAGAAAAAAGGCCTTAGAATATATTTTAAAAGCGAAAAAGCTGGTTAGTCAAATTACTGCTGATGATAAAATGCAGCAACTTTTAGAAAGTATGTTGCGGTTTATGGTGGAGAGAAAAAACTAATGAAAAGCAC
>CAZFYQ010000007.1:0-10034 GCA_964523905.1 uncultured Gammaproteobacteria bacterium | reverse complement strand
CTTTTAGAAAGTATGTTGCGGTTTATGGTGGAGAGAAAAAACTAATGAAAAGCACAGATGAAAATATTCCTTCCCATATTGCCATCATTATGGATGGTAACAGAAGATGGGCTAGACAACATGGTTTGGCAGCCTCTAAGGGTCATGAAGCAGGGGCTGATACATTGGAGGAGGTAATGGAAGAGGCGGAAAAGTTAGGGGTTAAAGCAGTGACAGTTTATGCGCTGTCAACAGAAAATTTAAAAGAGCGGGCTAAAAGAGAAGTGTTAGGGCTGTTTAAATTAATGGTTCAAAGCTATCATCAGAAAATCAAAAAAATGATGGGAAAAGGAGTAGCAGTGAGCATTCTGGGTGAGATTGAGGGACTACCCAGTACTATCAAGCATTTGATTGATCAAATTAGAAAAACCTATATTAAAAATGAATCAATTAAGCTAAACATTGCCTTAAATTACGGTGGTAAAAAAGAGCTTGTGAAAGTGATTAAAGATATTGTTAAAACCGGCATAGAGGTTGATAAAATTAATGAGGAACTCGTAGAAAGACATCTTTATACCACTGGTCAGCCGGATCCGGAACTGGTTATCCGTACCGGTGGCCGGTCCAGGCTGTCTAACTTTTTGCTTTGGCAAACAGCTTATTCCGAGGTCTATTTTACCAGGACGCTTTGGCCGGATTTTGATGGAAAAGAACTAAAAAAAGCCATTACCTGGTATCAAAACCAAAAAAGAAATTTTGGTAAGTGATTAGTTACATGACTGAGTATATCCAGCAACCCAGACACCGGAGTTTTTGCAAAAAGCATCTTGATAGTAACTAGGAAAGTTAATAGTCATTGACTGGCCACAAGCAGCTGTTTGAGGACTAGGACTGGTGCACTGAAGCAGATTACCAATTGATTGACAGGATTTATTAAATTGATAGGTAGTTTGGGAAGTGGAAGAAAAGCAGGCATAATAACCCTGGGCAATTGTTAATGAAGGAGTTTCTACTCCATCACAATTGTAGTCAAAAGTATTATTTTTAGAACTGATACCACCTGAATCAACTATCACAGATGAAGAAGGAGCGCCTCCGGGGTGAACATTGATATTAAAGTCGTCACAATCAGTGTTCCCAGCGACATATCCCGCTGGTTGAGTACAGGAAACAATTGAAACATTGGGGTTACCATAACCATCCCCATCAGCATCCTGGTACCAGGGAGTGCCGGTTTTACAACCACTACTAACTACTACGGTGCCACAATTAATTGGCCCTGAAGTACCACCCTTAGAATCACCAATAGTGACGATAGTGCTGTAATTTCCGGCTGTAGCATAGCTCGTAGGGGCAGACGCATTAGGGCCTGTTTGTCCCCAGGTATTTGGATTACTGGAAAAAGCATAGGAATAAATTCCGCTACCTCCAAAAACGTTACTAGCGGTCCAGGTAACAGTTTGGTTAACTAAAGCAGAAGGATTAGGGCTAAAAGAACAAGTAGCAGTAATAGCTGGAGCAGGGGTTGGGGTAGGGGCAGAACAAGAACTGGTAGTGGCGAAGATAGATGGATTTCCAGTGGATATACTGTTACGCGTCGGGTTATAAGTAGCTACTTTATAAGTATAAGTTGTTCCACAAAGTAGTCCGGTGTCTTGATAAGAAGTTTGGTTAGTCCCAGTAATAAAATCAGGGGATGATGGGAAGGTGTCCCTTGGACTACAAAGACCTGTACACCTATAAACATAGTCATTATCCTGGAGGCCAGTGTCTGCTCTATTCCAACTGAGGTTAATTTGAGTCGCTGAGGCAGCTACTGCAGTAAGATTATAAGGAGGACTGATAGGTGCAGGGGTAGGTGTAGGAGTATTGGTGGGAATAGGTGTAGCAGTAGGAATAGGGGTGGGAATAGAGGTGGGAGCAGGAGTGGGAGTTGGTGCAGCAGAGGGTAAAGGAGTGTAGGGCCCGGAAATTTCCGACCATCTTTGGATAGTTGAGACAATGGTATTTCTTAAAATCACCAGATATTTAATTTGATGGTTAATTTTCTCTGATGGGATATTATTAACTGCCAAAGTGCGGCGGAATTTAATCGGAGAACTGGTAGTTAGGGAAATTAAGCTGCCATTAATAATCAACTGAGAACTGGGCTGATTTTGTGATGGACAAGAATTGTCGAGCTGGGAAGCAGTACAGATAGTACCACCGGCAATAATTACCGCGTCAACTCTGGTGACTGCCTGGGCGATATTAACAGTACCAGATACTACAAATACTGTGCCGGTTGTACCAGTGCCATAGGTATAATTGCCGGTAATATTTAAATTGCCTTCTACAAAGACAATACCACTGCCAGTACCAGTGCCAGGATTAGCGCTATTAATGGTTAAATTACCAGTAATATCATAAAGATTATTAATTAAAGTAAAGTTAAGGTTAGTATTAGTAGCATCCCCAATAATTTTAGTTTTAGAGATACTGGAGGTAGATTTAGCTTGATCATAGTAAAGTGATTTTAGATCATTAAAACTGGGGATTTTAAACGGAGCAAAAGCAGAACCAGGATCAACCACACAAGCGCCTGATGTACTACCACCAAAGGTGCCTGGTAGACTGTTAATAATCGGTGCAGAAATTAATCCGGTGGCTAAATATGTAGTAGAAGGAGGGCAAGCGCTAGTTTGAGCATGGGAAGGAGATAAATTAATGTTTAAAAGAACAAAACTGAAGATGATCAGTAGGAGCAGGGTTAGGAAAAGCTTCATTTTGTTTCATTTGAAATTTGACATTTGAAATTTGACATTCTTATTGTCCTCCTGTTTTAATGCTGGTGTTTGAATGAACATCTCCTCCGGAGGTTTGAATAAACGGCCGAGGGGTAGGGCTAGGAGTTGGGCTGGGAATAGGACTCGGAGTGGGTGTGGCAGTAGGAGCTGGATTAACTGTTAAATTAGGAGTACATTGAACCCAGCCGGTGTTATTACTGGAATTGAAAGGATCATAGACATACACAAAAGCAACCTCGGGCCCGGGCGTAGAATAACTGGTGTTAAAGGATTGAGTTGTTTCTCCCCCGGGAACATTGCCGCTCCAGAAATAGGCATAATTGCGATTGCCTCCAGCTGGAAAAGCAACCCACTGCATTATGTCGTTAACAATAACAGTACTGGGGTTGGGAGTACAGGAAGCAGAAATTGGCTGAGGAATGGGAGTAGGGTTGGCAGAAGGGATTGCAGTTGGAATGGGAGTAGGAGTAGCTGTAGGAGCAGGACAGGCTGTGCTATTGGGAGTACCCTGTGGCCAGCAGGAGTTAGAACAGGCATACCAAGCACAGTTAGGGGTATTGCTACAAGTATTAATATCCCCAATGGCGTTACAGTTGGCACTAGCAGTCCAGGTTACAGTAGTTGTACTGGGGTGTGACTGACCATCGGGACCCACACAGATCAAAGTAAAATTGTAAGTACCAGCTGGTTCACTAACAGTCCGGGCACCACCGGAAGAATAGTTAGCAGCAGGCATGCTGTCAGCCGGTGTTAGGCTACCATCGCTGTCATTAGTGCTACTCCATGATAATATCACACTAGTTCCGGCTGGATTAGGATTAGGGGGGCTTGCAGTTAAATTAACTGAACAGCCATTAGGAGCAGTAGTTGGAGTTGGTGACGCCACTCCACAGCTAGCAGTGACATTAGTGGTATTGGAGGATTGCTGACTTTGGTTGTTGGAGTTAAAGGCTATTACATAATAAGAATAGGTGCCATTACCTAAGGGACCATCATTATAGTGGGTTGCGCTGGTGCTGATAATATAAGTGCCATTTCGATAAATATTATAACTAACAGCACCAGATGAGCCAGGATTCCAGTCATTGTTAATAAAAGTACTATTACCACTACAACTGGTACCAGGATTATTTAAAGAAAATGCTCCTGGTCCGCTAGGGGAAGTGGGTTGAGGTGCAGTGGTGGCAGTTGGTTGAGGAGTACTACTGACATTAAGAGAGTTAGTACAGGGAATCCAATTGCCGCTGTTATGGCCGGCACTATCAGAGATAAATAACTGTCCAGTTTTATTACCAGTAGTGTTATAAGTCCAGGTTAGCTGTTGACTGGTACCACTCAATCCGTCAGCTCCTGACCAATTATATGAATATATCCCGTTTCCCCCAGTTGGTTGGGCAAACCAAGTAGCACTTTGGCCGGTAGTGATAGAGCTAGGATTAACAATACAACTTCCACTAACTGGTGAACCAGCAGGAACAGTAGGAATAGCAGTTGGAGCAGTAGTGGCAGTAGGAATAGCAGTTGGAGCATTTGCTACTGTAAAACAAGTTTCACCAAAATTATCATTTTCATTATTTTCAGTCACAGCACCGCTACCACTGGGATAACTTGGAGTCCAGTCAACAATGGCATCAAAACAATATGTTCCTGCAGTAGCAGTCCAAACATTGTTGGCATTTGTGGTTATGTGCCCGGAAGGAGAGATTGCCCCAACCGAATATCCATTGGACCAAAAATAACTGGATTGACCTTGTACTTTTAAACCAAGGGCCGTGGTGGATGAAACCCCGTCAGTTCCCGGCCCGGCATTGGTAGTATCAACAGAAAGACTAACCGGATCACCTGCTTGTGGCGGATTATTATTGTTGGCAGAAATAACCCGTAAGTTGAGAGGCAGCAGATCAGGTGTTAGAGCTGCATTATTAGTTTGAAACTCAACCAGCGCACCATAATTGGCGTAAGCAGGATAGTTAGAGGCAACAGCGCAGTAAGTATAGGTCGCTCCAGCAGTCAGTCCGTTAATTCCCGCTGTATAATTAAAATTGTTAATTCCTGTGCCGTAATCTACAGGTGATGTGGCATTAGGTAGTGAGGTACAACTTGGATAGCTACTTTGAGGCCCAGGTCCCCATTTAAACCAGGCATTGGCATGAGCTTGAAGTGTACTGGAATTTAAATTTCCATTTAATTGTGCAGAAGTAGTAGTTATATTACTTGGCCCAAGAGTGTTAACTGTTGGAGGTGGATATGGCGCACCACCATTATATTGTCCATAAACAACACTAACTAGTACTGTCTGTTGAATCAAAAAAATACTTAAAAACAGCAATACTTGAGAAAGTAACTTGAGATAGGCAGACTTCATATATTAATAATACTAATTCTACAGTAAGGTAAATTAAGGGTAAAAGTCAATCTATTATTTTATAACCCAATTATTTTGCTGTGGGAGGAGGAGGTAAGTATGAGATTGAGCTGACCTGGTATTGGTTGCCGGTTAATATTAGTTGCACTAAAGCTTGTTTGTTTAAGTCAATGGTTTTTAGATCAGATGAAGAAGATGCTTGAGGGGAAGTGCCATTGAATTTATAAATCACTGCATTGGCAGCCACCGGGAAAGTAGCTGTTTGGCCGCTATCAGATTTAACTGCTAAGGTTCTGCCGGAAACTTGAGTAATCACTCCCTGGAAAATAGCTGATTGAGATTTAAAAATGGCATTTTGAGAGATGGTTGATTGGTTAGCAGGAGCAGCAGCCGGTACGTAAGCTGATTTGCTGCCACTAGCTACACCAAACAGGAAACCAAGCACTGCAGCAGCAACAATTAATACCACACTAACTAAATTTCTGGTCGACATTTGCATTAACTAATTATTGGAACATTTTGCTAAAGATGTCAAGTGCCCATTTTTAAGATATAATCCATCCATGAAACTGAATGCAAAGCAACTCAGAAAGTTAACAGGCAACAGGCAACAGGCAACAGTGAAGAAACAAGAAATATATATTGTGTTGGATAATGTGTTGGATACTTATAATATTGGATCAATCTTTAGACTGGCTGATGCAGTGGCGGCCAAAAAGATCTATATCTGTGGGGAGAGTGAAACTCCACCTAATCACCGGATTAAAAAAGCCTCGATTAATACTATGGAAATTGTGGATTGGGAATATGCCGAGACAGCTGCCAAAGCGATTAAAGATTTAAGATTAAAGATTAAAGATTTGCAGGTTGTAGCAGTAGAACAGGCTGATGGATCAGTCCAATATGATAGGTATGAATACAAATTACCAATCTGTCTGGTAGTAGGTCATGAGACTACCGGAGTCTCAAAAGAGGCGTTGGATCTATGTGACGGGATTGTAGAACTGCCGATGTTTGGAGTGAATATTAGCCTAAATGTGATGGTTAGTTTAGGAATTGTCCTTTACAGAATAGTCACTCAGCTTTGAATAAGGGTATAGCCAATCTTTTTTTGAGATTCGACAATATAGCCTTGGGATTTGAGGAAAGGATGTTTTCTGAGACGATAAATTAAAGCGTCGAGTGCCCAATCAGTAGCATTTTCCTGATCCTGACCCCAAACTTCAGTAAAAATCTCATCTTTACTCACAATTGCACCTATATGAGTTTTTAATAGCTTAAATAACTTAGCTTCTTTGGCCGGTAATTTAACTGGTAAATGAGTTTGAACGTATTCTGCCAAAAGAGGAGTGAAGAGCTCAAAGCCGGAGGCTGTTTTTTTGACTATGCCAATGCCTAGTAGGAACTCATCTATCTCAGTCACCTTTTTGCCTAAGGCAATATTTTGGACCTGTTTGCGGTCATTATAATTTAAATAGGCCACTAATTCTCTTAGCTGCATCCTGACAAATTGATCCAGAATTAATTTTTCCTTTTGTGAACTTAACAGAATATGCAGTAGCTGGTTGTGACCTCCAC
This sequence comes from uncultured Gammaproteobacteria bacterium, assembly GCA_964523905.1. Lineage (GTDB taxonomy): Bacteria > Patescibacteriota > Microgenomatia > Daviesbacterales > UBA10151 > CAZFYQ01. The sequence goes on along the minus strand of CAZFYQ010000007.1, from coordinate 3,326 downwards.
AGAGGATAAGTAACTTCTCCAAATTTTCCTGAGTGGTTAAACGGCCTGGATCAATTTCCAAAATCTCTCTTAAATCGGCAATCGAATAGGGCTTAAAATATAACTCCTCAGAATAAAAGTTTAGATTTCCCCCTGATAGGGCGTTAGGTGCAATATCAACCAAAGGTTTAGTAGAGGTAAAGATCAGGACAATCTTGTCTGGATCAATTACTGATAAACTTTGGATTTGGGATAAAAAATTCTGATCAAAAACCTTGTGCAGTTGATCAAATCTATTAAAGATGAGTACAATTTTATCCTGTTTGATTGCAAGCTGTTTTAATATGGATTTAGAATCTTTTAATAACTCTTCATCTGGTTTTTTAGCCGGATTTCCACCTAGTTCTTCCAGTAACAACTTATAAAATTCATGTTGGTTTAGTACCGGTAGAGAATACATATCAATATGAATAAAGTACGCAAAATCCTGGCAAGCTAAGTATTTTAAAAAGTAGGAGGCACCTACTCCGGGCATAGCAGTCACCACAAATGAGATGGACCGCTCAATCAAAGCGCGGACTTCCTTCATCTTTTCCTTAGCAAAGTCAGGACTAAATTTGCCTTCTTTAAAATTATACATATCTAGGGTATAGGGTTTAGCGTATAGGGTATAGTTCAAAAAAATAAACTAAACGCTGAACGCTATTTACTATACGCTCACTTTCGTCAGTATTATATCAGAATAACATCAAGCAGTCAAGTGTCCTATGGATTAAGATTATCCCCAGGAGGTGAGTTGCATGACTGAAATATATATAGAAGCAAGTTACAAATCAGGATATCAGGATGAATATCATCCAAAGTATCCGGATGTACAAGTAACAGGGGTATTGATTACTCCGGTAAGGGTACCAACTAATAGTGAGGTACCAGGATATGACTGTTCTGCGCCTAAAAGCGTCAGGATTCCGTCAGTTTAAAATCAAGCGGCCGCTATGATTTAAAGCTAAGATAGGTTCAGAAAGGAATAAAGATATGGGTATTGAAATTGGTTCGATTGGTGCAGGAATAGGCAGTATTGGTGGCGCTGTGGCTGAGGTCGGGGCAGGAGCTGCTGCAGTTAGTGGACCAGCACTTAATTTTGAGGGTCCAACTTTTGCGGCAGCCCCTGTTTTGGGATCAATTTCGCAGTTTGGTCCAAAACTGGAAGCTGTTGTCCTGCCGTTTATTGATAGTCCAATTAGTAAAGGAGAAATATTTAATATGGTACCGTACAAAATTAATCCAATATTTGAATCACCAGCAGTGGTGGAACCAATTCTGGATGCACCAGCATTTACACCAGCCGCAGCTATTACTGAATCAGTAGCACCAATCCTGCAACCAACCCCTATTGCATCGGGGCAAGCTGAAAGCTGGCTATTTAATGCAAAAGACCAAGATGAAAAGCCTAAGCAGCCAACATTGCTGTTCCAAACTCAGCCAGTGGAAGCAATTTTAGCGGCAACTGATAGTCAGCCTAAAACAGAAACTAACCCAGTAACTAGTCAAGCAGAAGCTACTGATGCGCCGGGTAGTGGAGCGGTTTATCAAACAGTATTAGAAGAACAGGTTGTTGAGCAAGCTGTTCGGCCACCGGCTGAGGAGGTTATAGAAAAGAGAGAAGAAGAGGATCCGGAAACTAAGCAGCAAGAAGATGTGAAGGAATTAACTGTTAAGTATGTAGAAGCTGAAGCAGTTACTAAAGCCAGGATATATCAATTAGGACAATCTATTGATCAGGCAGATGTAGCAGCAAAAGCGCAAGGTGCGGAGGTAATAGCCGGAAATTTTCTGGAGCAGTTTTTTGTCCCGCAGGATAGTTCTAATATATCTCCAATTGCCAATCCCCAAATTGGTGATGGAGGTTTGGAAAAAATTTACCAATTCTTATCCAGTAAAGATTATAGTTCTGCAAGTGAAGCTAAGCAGCAGGCTGGAGTAGCAGTGGAAAGCTTTAAGGCAGTTAAAGAAAGTAGCGGGGAAGGTAAGATGGTAAAAGGAACTGATGTGGCTACAGCCAAAAAAGATCCGGTTGTAACTAGTTATCCGGTTCAAAGGGTAGTGGAAAGAATTATTAAGATTACTGAAGTTGAAGTGAAAACAGGTCAAGTAAAAAGTGAAGCAACTACCGCAGTAAAGCAAGAAGAACCCAGTCAAGGAAAGATAGATGACTTTCCTAAGCTGGCAGAAGTTTTCCCAAAAGCAGCCTAAGGTAGGATCAGGGTTGACAGATCCCGCTGCTCGCAGTAGAATACCAAATGGATTGCTTTTGGCAACCCAAAAGGAGAAAGTTCAGAAAAGAATACTACTTCAGCACATTTACAACCGAAGATTTATATATACTACTCTTCGGCAAAATTAGATCCCGCAGATGCGGGATTTTTTTAATGCTAAAAGAGTGGTGGGTTTTTTGACCCCGATTTTATCGGGGGTCAATTCTTTAGAATGATGAGCTCGCAAGAGCTATAGTTCTTTTTTTGAGAGTTTGATCCTGGCTCAGGATGAACGCTGGCGGCGTGCCTTAAGCATGCAAATCAAGGGGGTTCGCAAGAACAACCGGTGGACGGGTGAGTAATATGTAGGAATCTGCCTGGAAGTTGGACATAGCTCGTCGAAAGACGGGGTAATTTCCAATGTGATCGCAAGATCAAAGATTTATCGCTTCCAGATGAGCCTACATCCTATCAGCTAGTTGGTGGGGTAATGGCCTACCAAGGCGACGACGGGTAGCTGGACTGAGAGGTCGGTCAGCCACAACAGGACTGCGACACGGCCTGTACATCTACGGATGGCAGCAACTGGGAATATTCGACAATGGGCGAAAGCCTGATCGAGCGACGCCGCGTGGAGGATGAAGGTCTTAGGATCGTAAACTCCTTTTGTAGGGGAAGATTATGACGGTACCCTACGAATAAGCATTTGCCAACTACGTGCCAGAAGCCTCGGTAATACGTAGGATGCAAGCGTTATCCGGATTTATTGGGCGTAAAGGGTTGCGTAGGCGGTTTGGTAGATTTTGCTGGAAATGCTATGACTCAATCATAGTTTTTGGCAAAATATCACCAGACTTGATGGTTGGAGAGGGTACTGGAACCGATGGTGTAGCAGTGAAATGCGTTGATATCATCGGGAACACCAAAGGCGTAGGCAGGTACCTAGCCAACACATGACGCTGATGCACGAAAGCTGGGGGAGCGAAACAGATTAGAGACCTGTGTAGTCCCAGCCGTAAACTATCTCTGCTAGATAATGGGTTTTCTCATTGTCGCAGCTAACGCGTTAAGCAGAGCGCCTGGGGAGTACGA
>CAZFYQ010000006.1:46664-70617 GCA_964523905.1 uncultured Gammaproteobacteria bacterium | reverse complement strand
AGTCCTCACTAATTTTTTTACCAGTTAAAGCTTCAATAATAATAAAAAATAATCTACCACCATCAAGTGCCGGAATTGGTAACACATTAAAAATCGCTAAAGTCAGAGAAATTACTCCCACAAACCACAGATAAAACGGCGCAGCTTTTATACCACCACTTAAGATGTCATTACTCATGCCAGCCAAACCAACTGGTCCAGAAACAGATTGAGAAGCCGATTTAAAATTGCCTCCCCCGACATCATGACCTAACTTAACCAGCCCAACAAAAGTTATTTTAGTTAAGTCATAGGAATAAGTAATACCGGAAAATATTTTCTCTACCGGAGTTTTATATTCTTTAATTGCTAAAGGTGAAAACTCCACACCGATTAAATAGCCATCTGTAGCGGTTTTTTGTGGCGTTACGGTTACTTGCCTTTGGTTTTGTCCATCTATATTAGCCAGGGTTAAAGTTACGGCCTTACCATTAGAAGCCTTGATAAAATTTCTGGCATCATCAAATTGTTTAACTGCTTTACCATCAACACTAAGTACTTGCTCTCCTACTTTAATGCCGGCTTTCTCTGCTGGAAAATCTTTTTGCAGAAAATCTATAAAAACTGCCGGAGTTGGTGTTGGATAAATAATCTTAAAATTCTGGAAAGCGATCACTCCGTAAAAAATCACCCAGGCCAGTAGCAGATTCATTACCACACCAGCTACTACAATAATTATTCTTTGCCAAGGCAACTTAGCGCGAAAATCCCGGGGTGATAAACTTTTGCTACCCAATTCATCAACTTCATCCTCTCCCAGTAGTTTTACAAACCCCCCTAGAGGCAAAGCGTTTATGGAATATAGAGTTTCGCCAAATTTTTTACCCCAGATGCGGGGAGGAATTCCAAAACCAAATTCCTCTACTTTAACTCCAAATTTTTTGGCCATAATAAAATGACCAAATTCATGAATTACTACTAAAATAAGTAGCGTAAATATAAAGATTATAATTGAGAAAAACATGTTTAATTTTCAAGTAACAATTTACAATTTAACAATCAATTAGCAATGTAACAATGATCAATTGAAAATTCAATGAAAATTGAAAACTGAAAATTGTAAATTATAATTGAGTCAGTTCCTCAGACTTAGCCTTACCCAGTTCATCAATTTCCAAAGATTTTTTATCAATCACTTCTTGTAACAGTTTTTCTCTTCTAAAAAATTCATCTTCACTAATTTCTCCTTTTTCCTGAGACCCCTTCCAATCATTTCTACTATCTTGTCTTACCTGTCTTAGGGAAACTTTAGCTTCTTCTAATTTTGTGTGCATTAACTTAATAAACTCTTCTCTTCTTTCAGCAGTTAACTGCGGAATTGGTAAACGAATTAAAGTACCATCATTGGATGGATTAATTCCCAAATTAGCATCCTGAATGGCTTTTAAAACAGTTTGCAGAATGGTTGCATCCCACAACTGAATAGTTAATAGGGTTGGTTGAGGTGCAGAAATATTGCCCAGCTCATTCATTTTCATCCGAGACCCATATGCTTCTACGGAAATATTTTCAACTAAGGATGGGTTAGCCCTACCAGCTCTAATTCCAGCCAACTCAATTTTGAGATGGTGCAGTGTATCCTCAATTTTTTGGTTAACTTCAGTTAAAACTGGATCCATTATTCGCCTAAGGCTATTCTTTCAAATCGACCAACTTGGATGTTTTCTCCGACCTTACCAATCGTTCCTTTAATTAGTTGATCTATTGTTAGTGTAGCATCTCTGACATATTCTTGGGATAACAAATCCTCTAAAGAAGACGGATTCATTGAAGCAATTTGTAAAGTTAGCTCATGTGCCAGGCTTTTAAAATCCTCAGTTCTAGCCACAAAATCAGTTTCACAAAGCAGTTCTACCAAAACTCCAACCTTACCGTTATGAGAATATGTTTCTACGAGACCTGCGGTTACTGCCCGATCCCCTTTTTGGGAGGCTTTATCAAAACCTTTTTTCTTTAACCACTCTTTGGCTTTGACCATGTCACCCTTGGACTCTTTTAAGGCCTCTTTGGAATCAGCAATTCCTGCTCCAGTTTCTTCTCTTAGTTTTTTGATGTCCTCTATGTTCATTAGATTATATTCTTCGCTTTGCTCAGAATGACAATTAGACTATTTTTTCTGCGTCTTTAACAGCTTTTTTCTCTACCATTTCCTCAGCTGCTTCTACTTCCACTTTTAATGCATCATCAACTTTTTCATCTGCTATGGAAACTTTAATTTCCGTGGCCTTTTTAGCTGCTTTAGCAGCATCTTCTTCTGCTTTCTTAGCAGCCTTAGCTGCCAAATCTCCGGCCTCTTTTTTACCCTCAGCATAAGCTGTAGCCACTGCACTAACTAAGATGGTAATGGATTTAATAGCATCATCATTTCCGGGAATTGGATAATCAATTTCCGAAACATTACAGTTAGAATCAGCAATTGCGACATTTTTTATTCCCAGTCTCATGCCTTCTCTGATGGCAATATTATCAGACACTGCATCTACTACAAACAAAGCATCCGGGGTTCTTTCCATCTCCATGACCCCTTTGAAATCTTTTTCTAACTTAGCCATTTTTCTCTCCAAAAGCAGCTGCTCTTTTTTAGTGTATTTGGAAAGTTCACCTTTTTCTTTTTGGACTTTGTATTCTTTAAGCAGTTTAATATTTTTTTTGATCTCTTCAAAATTTGTTAAAAATCCACCAATCCATCTTTCAGTCATGTAAGGCACACTTAAACCACTTAGGGCTTGCTCAATAATTGGACGGGCTTGTTTTTTAGTACCAACAAACATCAGCACTTTACCAGACCTGCCTAAATTATTAACATATTCACAGGCTACTTTGAGTAATTTATCTGATTCTTCCAAATTAATAATATGGACACCTTCCCTAACACCAAAAATATATGGTTTCATGCGCGGATGGCCACGACGAATCTGATGTCCAAAATGAACACCAGCTTCTAATAACTCCTGTAATGTTGGTAGCTTATACATAATCTTATTTTACACTAAGGAAGGTAATTTATGTTTTTGACTTTAGTCAAAAAGGCAAGGTTCTGATGTCTGAGCAGTAAAATTTTCTAAACTGCGAAGACATCAGGTCCTTATACATAGTCTCTTATTCCTCCTCATAAGCTATAGATGCAGAGACCAACTTATGAGTGCGTAATGAGTGTTAGTTTACACCAAAGCTAGCTATCTTTCAAGATCCAAGAATTTAAACTTAAATTTGTCGGTTTGATGATCTTCTTCAAACAAAACTTTTTTAAAATCTGAATAATCCGGTAGAAAAGTATCTGCTTTAAAATCTCCCTCAACTACAGTGAGATATAGTCTATCTATTAGATCCATTGATTGTTCATAAATTTTAGCTCCGCCAAATATCACAATTTCTTCTGGATTTTCTTTTGCAGCAATTTCCAAACCCTCATCTATTGAATGCACTACTACAGCTCCCTCTTTTTGATAATCCTGTTCATGAGTTACTACAATATTAGTGCTACCGGGAATTAATTTATCATCAGTATAAGTCAGCATTGATTCAAAAGTCTTGCGGCCCATTATTAACGGTTTGTTTTTTATTAAATTCCTCATCCGCACAAAATCTTCTTTAATGCGAAATAGTAATTTATTATCCTTTCCAATTCCTCTTTTAGAATCCACTGCCACTACTGTTACAACTCGAATATTTTTATACATTAAAATCCTCCGACAACTGTGACTTCACCTTTGATCGGAGGGTGCGGATCATATCCAACTACTTCAAAATCCTCAAATTTAAAATCATCAATATTTTTAACTTTAGGATTTATTTTCATTTTCGGGAAAGACCGTGGTTTTCTTTTTAATTGCTCTTTGACTTGGTCCATATGATTACTATAAATATGGACATCCCCAAAAGTATGGACAAATTCTCCGGGTCTAAGTCCGACTACTTGGGCCATCATCATGGTAAATAAAGCATATGAGGCAATATTAAACGGTACTCCTAAAAAAGAATCTGCTGATCTTTGGTATAAATGCAAAGACAATTGTTTTTTATCATTAACATTAAATTGAAAGATGGTATGACAAGGAGGCAGGGCCATGGATTTTCCAGGAGAAGCCATTTCATAAATAAACTCCGGATTCCAGGCCGAAACTACAATGGATTTACGAAAAGGAGTGGTTTTTAATTCATTAATCGCCCAACCCAGCTGGTCAATAATTCTGCCATCTGATGTTTTCCATTTCCGCCATTGCACCCCATAGACATTCCCAAGATCCCCCCATTTTTTAACAAAGGGATCGCTGGCTGGAAGATTTTTAATTTTCTCGATAAACTCTTGCTGGGTTAATAATTTTTGAGATTTGAGTTTTGACATTTGAGTTTTATAAGGCTTGTAAGCCCATTCATCCCAGATATGCACGTCTTTATCTGCTAGATACTTAATACTGGAGTCTCCCATTAAAAACCACAGTAATTCCTGAATAATTGCTCTTAAGAAAACTTTTTTTGTAGTAAGTAGCGGGAAACCTTTGCTTAAATCAAAACGCATTTGTCTGCCAAAAACTGAACGGATAGTCACACCAGGATTATTAAACACCGGCTTATCAACACCATTTTTGGTGATATCTTTTAGAAGATCTAAATATTGGTATTCTTCGTGATTAGACTTGTTGTTCTTCTTCATGAGGACTTATTCTACCACCTTGATGTTGCCCCCGGTAAGATACTATTTCCCCTTCAATTTTAAAGAAAACTATATTACAAATTCTGGCCCCCAGCTCTAAAGTTACCGGGAAATCTGATAGATTTTTAAGGCCCATGGTTAAGGTTCCGGAGTAACCCGGATCGGTTTTAGAATTTAATAGCAGTAGTCCGGCTCTAAAAAGTGAAGTGCGCGGGTAAACAACCGGCATCAAATCCTTGGGGGTATTAATTTTTTCTAATGTTGATACTAAAAAATATTCCCCTGGTTTTATAATAATGGATTTTTGTCTGCCTCTTTTTTTATATTCTGCAATAAGTTCTGTTTTTACACCTTTTCTTTTTCCTAAATTAGCCTCAATAAAAGCACCACCTTCAGTGATTTTATAAACTGCCCCTAGTCTTAAATCCAACCCCACTCCTTCCGGATTTTTTAAATCCCTAAGACCTAGGTTTTCGATTAATTTTTCTTTTTTAACTCTTTTTAATACCTCATCTATGCCAATTATCATAAAAATTAAAAGGGAGCGAAGTCAGGAAAAAGAAAAAATGTTGAGAATTTTGTGTGTAGATCTAATTCGCAAAATTCTCACAAGTGAGCAAGTCTCTACCGTGCGAACGCTTTTTTCTTCCCTGACGAGCGACCACTTTTCTTTCCCATTAAATTAGAAACTTGCGGTAAATTGGACCCACCGTACCGGTTATTGGGACTACTTTTATATGAACGGGAAACCGGGGCCGGTAATTTTTCAAAAGAAAATGCACAAATTGGAGATCCCTCATATATCACCAGTTTTTTACCTTTCAAAAAAGTACCAAATTCCAATACCGGATGTCCATCCCAACCAGGATCAAACCTGGCAGCAGTAGAATGGACTACCACACCAAGTCTTGCCAATGAAGATTTACCATGCAGATGACCAATGATATCAGAGGGTAAAGTTAATCTTTCTTTGGTAGTAGCAATTACAAAATCATGCTCGGTTAAAATAAATGGCTGTCCGGGTTTAAGTTCCACAAGCCGCATCATACTTTCCATATCTTCCTTAGAAGCATACCTGGTATCAATGGTATTTAACCCTTCATCAGTAAATACCCGCAGTTTATTTCCTAAATGAAAATCAATGGTCACCTCATCTACATTTTCTTCCCAATCTTTTGGTAGCGGATCAATTTTAATAGTGCCTTTTTTTATATATTCTTTAATCACCCAATCCGGCACCGTACCGATCATATTTTGGGTATCAATCTTTTGCGAAGTCCTTTTTGCCATAGAATTAAAATACTTTATGCTGTTAACCTATATTTTTCAAGAGGTAAATTATTATGATCTCACCAATTTTATTGAATTATGCCGACTTACATATGAATTGAGTATTATTGCAATATCTCTTACTTGTACATCTTGGTTTACCAACATTTTCCCTACTACTGAACCTGCACTTCTCATAACACCTAATTTCTGGATACCTTCCATCGAATCTATTTTATAAGCTGGATCAATACTTTCCAAAACTTCTGCTTCAAACTCCATGAATCGACGATATTTTAGATTTCTCGTCTCCTCTTCATCTCGAGGTGCTAAAACTGGGTCTACATCACTTAATCTATCTGCTAATATCTGGGAGAGACGAAAGCTTAATCCATCCCGGAAACTTCTACCAGAAAGTCCATCTAAAGGTAATTCTCCTGCTAAACTATCTGCTATTTTTACTATTCTATTAGTTGGTTCAAATCTAGCCAAAGCTCTATCAAATAAAAGCTTATGCATTCTTTTAAAAGGACCTTCCTTGGAAGGCATAGTCCTAAGTCTAGCCTCTAGAAACACTAGGTCTGCAAAAGAACCAAGAGATATTGTTCCTAAACGGGCTTCAAATAAAGCATCTTCTAAATTCCTTGGTTTTGTTTCATACAACCCAGGGGTTACGTATAGATTAGGCGCAACTATTAATCCATCTCCTTCAAGCTTGGAGGTAGTAGGATACTGAATGTAATTTACTGATATTCGTGGATCACCCGCAAAGATTTTTCTTTCAAATTCAGCAGTTCTCGGGTCATCTTCATCAATTCTTACTTCTTCATATCCTTCCTGTAATAATTCCCAGGCGGTATGAACCTTACTTACTGCAGTCTTAACCCCTCGTGGTGTATATGAAATTCTTTTAACAAAAGGTCTAACTGATGCTATTTGTTCCTCTGTTAAACTGGGCCAGGGCTCCTTACTGGACCGTCCTGTTGCTGGAATAATATCCACTCCTTCTTCTACATCAGCTTTGATTCTAGAAGCAACTTCTGGATACAACTTTCTAAATGAATGGACCCAGTAAGAAAACCTCTCTGCAAATCCTCCTAATGATCCTTCCACTAGATTATGATCCATCTCCATTTGAGCTATATCTTCTATAGTGTAATCTGGTAAATGCGAGGGCCTGATTTTTCCCATTACCATTCCAAAAATTCTGGTGATAGTACCCCGACCTATCCAAGTATCATCAAGGTCCGGCATTCTTGCTCTTTTAATTGCTACTGGTGCTTCTGTTAACATGAAGAGAATTGTATAAAATTAGATTCGAAGAAGCAAATTAAGCAAGACTGGGTCGTAAGTTAATAACCGGTAGCCTAACTCTTTCCCCAGCTAAATTAGAAACTCTCATTAAAACAAAATCCCGCTCAGTTGCATATAAAGTCACAAATCTACGAGTCCATAAAGTATCTTTATATAAAGCGTGTCTGGAATGTAGGGACCTAACTAATAAATTGGGCCGGCCAACTTCAAGTCTCGTTGAAGAATCAGAAATAAGTAATCTATTTTTATCTCCATCTTGATTAGGATCATGACTAACATCAGGTATAACAATATTTCCTTGTGCCCAGGAACTTATCATCTCTTCCAAATTATCCGCTATTAAAAACGAAGGTCTACCTTCCTGCTCAACTTGTCGCATAGCGCGATTATATCACTGCTGAAGAAAGTTTACTTCCAAAGGCTAAACTTTTTTGTTAAGTAATTAAGTTGCTCTTTATCTCCAAAAATACCAATTCCTAAATATTCAATTCCACTATCCAGTTTTTCAGAGATGATCCTAACGATTTCTTCGTCATCATTATTTTCAATCATGTCTCTAATAAATCCTAAATATAAAAGCCCGGCTTTTCTAATTTCTTCCATTAAAGGACTTAGCTGCCCTGGTTTGGCAGATAAAACAATTATCGGAAACTGAGAATTCCTGGGATGACGTTTACCATCTTTTGTTTCAAAATATTCTGCAGTGAGGAAATTATTCCCCAGTTTATTTCCCAGATAAGCCGACGTATGCGCCACCGCATTTAATACCTGCCAATTCTCCAGATTTCTATTTACTACAATCACAATTTTTTTACTAAAATCCTGTTTCATAGTATTCTTAAAATTAAATTCGGATCAGGACAAATTGTAAAAAACTTTTCTTGCTCTGAGGGTCTTGCTACTCCTGGGAAATCACCTGTAAATCCTAGTAAATCTGTAATTATTTGAAAATGAATATGAGTTGGCCAGTTTCCATTCTCATGCTGGTTACCCACTTTAGCGATCGTTTCCCCGGCTGTTATTTTCTGACCTACTTTTATTTTACTGAGTGAAGTTCTACTTAAATGTCCGTACAATGTATAGAATTTTTCTCCTATATTATGTTCTAAAATAATTGTCGGCCCGTAATCCAAAAAATGATTATTATCCTGAAAACTATGCACTATCCCATCAATTGGAACAAAAATCGGTGTATTAACAGGCACAAAAAGATCCATTCCTAAATGTATGGATCTTGCTTCAGCCTTAGTTTTATACAAAGGGCTTTGATAAATTCCTCTGTCTTCACCATACCGACCAATTCCTAAACTTCGTCCCTGTTCACTTAAAATTTGGGCTATATACTGACTAAATTTATTAGCATTTACTAAATCTTTTTTAGGAATAATATTATTCTCCCGGGTAAAATCAAACACCACTGGAGGAATTTCTAAAAATTGTTCCGGAAGCACTGGCTTTATTTGAATATTTGTAAGTAACCTTTTTAAGATACTAATTTTCATATTATTCTCTACTTAAAATTTGCTCACACTGTTTTTTTGAATAATATCTATCTATAGCACCTTTAGTTAAAACACCAGCAATAAAATTCCTCCAGTAAGGAAAATTTTCTCCGTAGGACTCTCTGTAAAAACCCCCTTGCTCGCCCAATTCGTTTAGAGATAAATCATTAGGAGCTTGACCATCTAAAACAGCTACATTTCTCCTGATAACCTGAGTCGGTTGTTCTAACCCACTTCGTCCTTCTACTAAAGGAATTGTCATGCCCGCTTTTCTGCCAATAATATCTGAGCGACTCGTCATACTTAGTTCAGAATAGATTAAAGGTGTTCTACGACTATGCCGATGATTGAAACGAGATTTTCCATAGAGAGTATCTGAAAGGATTTGAGCATTCAAAGCAGTAACCGCCGCAGTATTTAAACCCATTCCTTGAAAATCAGCCTTGGTACCAAACTCTGTATCCTCTACTAATAATATTCCTCCAAAATAGATACTTTCTGCCTGACAGGCCGAGACTAATCTACCTGTTGAGCGATCTCTTATTCCAGAAAACCATAATCCATGTACATTAGAAACATCCATTGACGTCCATTCTCTAGCGGAACGCGAGGCCCATTCTCTATGCTCTAGTCTCTCTAAATCCCATTGAGTAAATCGTAATTGATCAACAGCAGCATCTTTTACCTTAATGAATTCTCGTATTCCAATCTCTGTCCAACCAAAAGGCTGCCATATTTCCATCAAGTCTTCCACATCGCTATCATCGATTCTATTGGTTACACTAAACTGTTCCGGAATAGAATATACGTTCATCACTGGGTTTACTTCTTTTGGATAGGGATTTTGCCAAAATTCATATACCTCATCCCATTCTGGGACATCAGAACGATGAACATTATTTGCCATCATTACCAACCTATCTGTGTAATTACCATGCAGGACAGATAAGGGAATTGACACTTCAAGTTGATTATTTCCCACTAAATCTTCAGCCAGTGGTTGTCGAGCAACACCTCGTAGCACCCATCTCCTTCTTCCTAATTCACGCGAAGTTCTATTCATATCCTCTAAATCACCCAAAAGTTTTTCAGGATTACTATAAATTTTTTCCTGGGTTTTGTAAGCTCTTCCATCTGATCTATATAAATCCAAGCCAACACTTCCAGCACTGGTTATTATTTCACTAATCATATTTTGTTTCCTCCTTTTGAGGATAGTGGTTATTATAGGGTAAAATTTGTATATGTCAAAAAAATGTAGATTATTGACAAAAAGTACATAAAATGTTAAGATTTTAACAATATGATCACAGTTCCTGAGCTGGTTGAAGAAATTATTGCCAAATCCCCTTTTTTAGAAGAGGGATTATCCAGTGGAATTATTAACCTGTCTTCCCTGGCTCGTCAAATTCAACCGGAGATTCAAAAGAAACTCTATAAGGATATTCAAACCGGAGCAATTGTGATGGCTTTAAAAAGATTAAGTAAACAGATTAAGTCAAAAGATAAAACTAAATTGTCCGATGTGTTAAAAAATATGACTGATATTACTGTCAGATCTAATATCACGGAATTTGCCTTTGATAACTCCTCTACCTTGCCGGAAAAGCAAAGAAAACTTCTGGAGGAGCTTTCTTCTGAGAAGAATACTTTCTTTACAACTTCGGCCGGAGTTTACGAAACCTCTTTGTTTGTATCTAAAAATTTGGAAACTCAGGTAAAAAAGATTTTTCAAAGTGAGAAAATCCGCTATGAAATGAGCGATTTATCTGCCATTACTGTGATACTACCCAAAGAAGCAGTATTTGTTCCCGGGGTTTATTATTCTGTGTTAAAAGCCTTAGCCTGGGAAGGGATTAATTTTATTGAGGTAGTTTCCAGTTATACAGAGCTGACCATTATTTTACAAAACTCCAATGTAGACCGGGCTTTTTCTATTCTAAAAGGCTTCTCAAATCTTGGATAACTTGTCCAGATAAAGATTTAAATAGTTGTAATCATCTTGGATGTATTTATATTCCACATTATCCGGGTTATTTTTTGGATAAGCTACATATAAATCATTTAAAATTTTCTTGTGGTTTTCAAATTGCTGTTTTATGGCTGGCACTTTATCAGTTAATTTATTAGCCACTACCAAATCCGTAATTTGTCCGGCTAGAGTAAAATATCTGTTGGCAGCCGGCAAAACAGAACTATAACTTTTATGATTAAAGACTGTTTGCAGTTCGCTTAATCTTTCGTCCAGCAAACCATCCATATAATCTACTTTTTGAGAAGGAGTTGATTTAAACTTTAAAAAAACAGTTTCCTGTCCTCTTTTCAAACTAAATAACAGATAATTATCCGGAGCTGCTGTTTGTGACAAAATTAGGGAAATTACCAAAATTACCAAAGCCACAATGGCTGCTAATTTGGCTTGTGTGATTTCTTTTAAGCTCATGGCCGTGATATTAACACATCATTAATTATTTTGACAATCTCTTGATGAATATCTCCCGGTTTTTTCATTTTTCCCTTTTCCATGCAATTAATCACTATCCAGTTTTTTTCAGTTTTAGAAAGTTCCCGGTAAATTTTATTGGCCTTTTGCAAATGATCTAAACTATTTTCATGTAAGTCCGAATGCGGTTTGGCTAACACATTTTGCTGGCCCACTTTGGGATCTACTACCAAAAGCATAGTTAAATCCTCTTTTGGCATATTATTTTCTTTATACTCTAAATTATTTAGCCATTTAAAAAACTTAGGGCGTTCTTTTATTGGCAAACTCGCTCCCATGTGAGCTTTGCTGGATGAGGTATAGCGATTAGCTAACACTAGCTTTCCATCCTGTAGCCACTTTTCTATCTTTGGTTTAGCCGCTAACCTATCCCCTGCATATAATTTGGAAATTTCATATGGGTCTTGATCCTCAATTGGACCAAGCTGGCCATTTAAATAATCTTCCACTTTATTGGCATATTTATTTTGTCCATACTGAGGAAAACTAATGGATGCAAAAGGAATTTTTTGAGCTGCTAAAAAATCAGAAAGCAATTTCACTTGAGTAGTCTTTCCAGACCCGTCTGTGCCATCAATCACCAAAAGCATTCCTTTTTTCATTTTCCGGCAGTAGCTTCTATAAAAGCTAAGAAGAGTGGATGTGGAGAAAGCGGACGGGATTTATATTCCGGATGACCCTGAGTGCCCATGTAAAACGGATGATCTTTAACTGGCAGTTCGATTATTTCTACTAAATTTTCTACTACAGACCTGGCTGAAAACACCAAACCGGCTTTTTCAAAATCTTTGGTAAAATCATTATTAAACTCATAGCGGTGACGATGTCTTTCTGAGGTCAAACCTTGGTCATTTTTTAACTGCCCATACTCTTGATAGATTTCATAAGCTCGGGTGCCTTTTTTAACCATCGCATCCCAAGTTCCCAGTCTCATGGTTCCTCCATAAGCCCGCTTTTCCATATATTCTTTTTGATGTGGCATTAAATGAATCACCGGATGCTTGGTGGTTTTATTATTTTCTGCAGTATTAGAATCTTTCCAGCCCATCACATCTCTGGCAAATCCAATTACAGCTAGTTGCATTCCATAACAAAGTCCCAGATAGGGAATTTTCTTTTCTCTTGCATAAGAGGCTGCTGCAATCATTCCCTCTGCTCCCCGTTCACCCCAACCAATTGGTACAATTAATCCATCTGGACTGCCAATAATATCCACACCCTGTTTTTCTACTTTTTCTGCATCAATCCATTTGGTAGTCACCTCAACTCCTTTTTCATAAGAGGCATGATCAATGGCATCCAGCAAAGCCGCATAAGCATCACGCAGTTGATATTCTCCTGATCCAAAGTATTTACCAACAATGGCAATTTCCACTTTTTTACCAGACGGATTATTAATTTTTTCTACTAATTTTTCCCAGGCTTTTAAGTCTGGTTGTTTAACTTTTAGTCCTAATTTTTTAAGAATTTTTTCTTCAATGCCTTGTTTGTGTAAAACCAGGGGAATTTCATACACTGATTTTAAATCCGGATTGGAAATAATATCTTCCGGCTTCATGTTACAAAACAAAGCAAATCTTTCTCTTCTTCTTTGATCCAAGTATTTTTCTGATCTGGTAATCACAAAATCCGGCTGAATACCCAAAGAATTTAGTGTGCGAACTGATAACTGAGTTGGTTTGGTTTTTGGTTCTCCTAAATGGGAGGGTGTTGGTACGTAGGACACATGAATATGAATCACATCCCCGGGATTTTTAAGCGTCATAATCCTAGAGGCTTCATAATAGAAAACATTTTGATATTCCCCGGCTGTTCCACCTAGCTCAATCATCACAATATCGGCTTTTTTAGCTTTACCAACCTCATTAATTCGACGAGTAATCTCATCTGTTAAATGCGGGATTGCTTCTACATCTTCGCCGTTATATTCAAATTTTCTTTCCTTATCAATAACAGTTTGATAAATCCGCCCCATGGTCACAAAGTTTAATTTGCCCATGTCTTCACCTAAGAATTTTTCATAAGTACCGATGTCCATGTCTGCCTCAGTGCCATCTTCACATAAAAATGGATCACCATGTTCAATCGGATTTATAGTACCGGCATCTAAATTAAGGTAATTTTCAAATTTAATCGGAGCGATTTTGTAACCAGCTGATTTTAAGAGGAAACCAATCGAGGCAGCTGTTGTGCCTTTTCCAATACCACTAATAACACCACCACTAACAAAAATGTATTTCATCTTAACTGGGGACCTGCTCTTTTGAACCCGGGTAGATCCTTCGCTTACGCTCAGGACATGATTTTGGGCCCTCTATATAATACTAAAATCGGGAGAGGGTTGCAAGTATTAACTTAGGCAACAGGCAGTAGGCTACAGGCGACAGTTAATGACGAAGCGACTTCATGAGTGAATATAACATTCTGAGAATTTCATCCAATAGAACTAGGCTTGTTTCAATCTCAGCATCAATTTCTGGATACAGTTGTTTAGCAAGAAGTAGCTGTGTTTCTAGTTCAGAAGCAGATCCATTAGCAATAGAAAGGAACTGTATATATTCAGCTTTATGTTCTCTTTTTGCTCCTTCTGCGATGTTAGAAGGGATTGATACTGCAGATCTTTGCATTTGGGAAATGAGGCCAAAGATCTCGGATTTTGGCAATTTATTTGTTATTTTGTAGATGTTTACTACAAGTTCCATTGCCTTTTGCCAAACGGTTAAATCTTTATGAGTTCTCATCCTTTTTATCCGCAGCACTGTTGCCTGTTGCCTGTACACTGTCGCCTGTTTTAGGCTTGGTCCAGCTTGCATATTTGCAGGTTGGCCAGTTTTTGCAGCCGTAAAAAGTTTTGCCTTTTTTGGTATGACGAATCACTACTTCACCGCCATCTAAAGGACAGATGGCATTAACTTTTTCTTCCAAAGCCTCAGTATGTTTACAGGCCGGGAAACCGGAACAGGCCAGGAACTTACCAAACTTACCAATTCTGACCACCAAATCTTTGCCACAAACCGGACATTTTTTATCAGAAACTTCCAGCTCTACTTTGACTTTCTCTGCTGTTTTAGCAGTCAGTTCTACTTTTTTCTCAAATGGCTTAAAAAAATCCGCAATAATTGGTTTCCACTGTCTGTTACCATTGGCAATCTCATCCAGTTCATCTTCCATATGAGCTGTAAATTGATAATCAAACACATCCGGGAAATTTTGCATTAGGAAATCACAAACCGCCATTCCCAAAGCTGTAGGGAAAAATTTCCGCTCAGTTTTTTCAACATAATAGCGATCCTGAATCGTGGAAATAGTCGGGGCATAAGTGGATGGCCGGCCAATTCCCAACTCTTCCAGCTTTTTAATTAAAGAAGCCTCATTAAACCGAGGTGGTGGTTCGGTAAAATGCTGAGCCGGCAGTAACTGAACTAAATTTAAGGCTTGAGACTCTTGCAAAGGAGGCAGCACTTGTTTTTTGTCATCTTCACTCTCTTCCTCAGTATCCTTACCATACAATTTTAACCAGCCGTCAAACTTAATGACTGATCCACTAGCCCGAAAAGTATAGTCACTTGCGCCAACATCAATGGATGTTTGATCCATTACTGCCTCTGCCATTTGACAAGAAACAAATCTTTTCCAAATTAAATCATACAAGCGGGTGTGATCCCGATTAAGTCCCATTTGACCTTCTAAATCAGCTGCTTTTTGGCTTGCTTGAGTTGGACGAATCGCCTCATGCGCTTCCTGGGCATTTTTAGATTTTGCTTTGTAGACCCGGGGTGCTGATGGTAAATATGATTTTCCTAAGAAGTCTCCAATATAATCCCTAACCATCGTAATCGCTTGAACTGACAAGTTAACAGCATCAGTTCTCATATAAGTAATCAATCCCCGCTCATATAAAGCCTGAGCCAGCATCATGGTTTTTTTAGCTGACATTCCCAACCGGTTAGCTGCAGCTTGCTGCAGCGTTGAGGTGGTAAACGGCGCATAGGGAAAACGGCGCACTTCTTTTTTTGTAACTTTAGAAACTGTGTAGCTGGCTTTTCCCAAATTAGCCACGTGTTGGTCAGCTTCCTGCTGATTTTTAACCTCTAGCTTTTTGCCATCTTTTTCTATTAATGCTGCAGTGAATTTGGTTTTGAGGTTTTTATCCTCCAAAGCGGTTAGTTCTGCTTCAATACTCCAATATTCCACTGGATTAAAGGCTAAGACTTCTCTTTCCCGCTCCACAATCAAGCGAAGAGCCACTGATTGCACCCTTCCTGCTGACAAACCCTTTTTAACTTTGACCCAAAGCAGAGGTGAGAGTTTATAACCTACTAAACGATCTAGCACCCGACGGGCTTGCTGGGCATCTACCAATTTTAAATCAATTTCCCTGGGATGTTCAAAAGCTGATTTAATAGCACTTTCTGTAATTTCATGGAATTCCACTCTTTTAATAGTCTGGTTTTTAGATGGCTCAAAAATAGTTGCCAGATGCCAAGCAATTGCCTCGCCTTCGCGATCAGGATCTGTCGCCAGCCAAATTGTTTTAGCTCCTTTAGCAGCTTTTTTTAATTCACTAACCTGCTTTTTTTTATCGCGCGGAATAATATATTGGGGCTCAAAATTATGCTCAATATCAATTCCCATTTCAGATTTAGGCAAATCCCGGATATGACCCATTGAGGCCTCAATTTGGTAATCACTACCTAAAAATTTCTGTAAAGTCCTTGATTTTGTGGGACTTTCCACTATAACTAAATTTTGCATATTTTAACGTTAAGGAGATTGTAGACTACTTGTCAAGCATCAGGAGCTAAAAAGGCATTTTGTTGACAAGTCAAATCAGAATAATCCCGGGACTCAAAAGCATCGAGATTTAATTGCTTTGCTTTTGAAGGACCATAGTATTTATCAGTCCGATCATAGAGAAAATCTGCCGAAATTTCTCTTTCAGGTGGTAAACGTAAAATTAAGGTACCACCATCATCATACCTGATAGTAAAAACTGGAACATAACCGTCTTCTGGTCCAAGAAAACGACAACGGGGATCGCTCATAGTGAATCCGCGTGCACCGGTTTCACCTTGAGCATGAACCACTGAGGTAGTTTCAGGATGAGAGAAATTAGCCCCGATAAAAGTTGCTCCTCCCATCGCCAGACTTAAACCAGCTCTAACAAATTTTTCAACCATAATTTGATTATACTACTGAAAATCGCTATCTAAAACCTGCGGATTAACTTTATTAAATTCGGCCTTTAAATCAGTTGAGCGGTCATACTGATAAGTCTGTGGTTCCACTGGTGGAACTGCTGTTGGAGTCGGAGTAACTGCATCAGCTTGAGAATTTTTCGCAGATAAACTAGGACTAATTAAACTGCTACTTTGCGGGTGAACCACCACCACAATTACTATAATCAGAATAATAAACAACAGTACTGTGATCAGAGTGCTTTTCATTTATTGTATGGCCACTCCCACGGCTTGCTTGGCTTTTAAAACCTTACCTGCCAGAACTTGTAAATTAGAACGAAGACTGGCAGCGCCGGAAAACTTCTGAGCTCTTTCATAGGCAATGGCCTCAGCAGCATAGTTTACCCAGTAATCAGCTTGTTTAATGGGTGTATCACTGCCACCGTAAGCCACTCTAGTTTCCGTAATTCCCTGGCGGGCTTTAAACTCGGTCATAATCGCTGCCAAGCGGGACGTATCATTTTCTAACCGATCACAGACGCGCTGGTTAATGGCGTCCAGACTGGAAGCCGCGTGAGCAATAGGCATCAGGCAATAGGCAACAGGCAGTAGTAATAAAAGAAAAACTGCCAGAACTATACCCTGTACCCTATACCCTGTACCCTTCATAAAAGCTCCGCTCCGACTTTCATGGCTTGACCTTTGAGCAGTTTGTTTTGTAAAATTAGCTTGGATAAATTCGCTTCCAGACTATCTTGGATTAAACGTCTAAGCGGCCTGGCACCCAAAACCGGATCAAATCCTTTTCGAGCAGCCTCAGCAATTAGCTCCGGAGTAAATTCTATTAAGTAACCTTTTTGCTGCATCTGATTTTTCAAAGCTTGGAGTTTTAACACCACAATTTTTTCCAAATCTACCTGAGACAGTGTTTTAAAAAGCACCACATCATCAAAACGGTTCACCAACTCGGGCTGAAAGATTTTTAACAGTTCGTCATTAACCATTTTATCTAAAGATTCCAGGCTCTGTCCTTGATTTAATCCTTGAGCAATTAAAAGTGACCCGGCATTACTTGTTGCAATAATAATAGTATTAGTAAAATCAACTGTTTTACCCAGTCCATCTGTTAAACGGCCATCTTCCAACACCTGCAAAAACAAAGTTAAAATCTTGGGATTAGCTTTTTCAAATTCATCCAAAAGTAACAGCGCATAAGGCCTTCTTTTTACTGCCTCTGTTAACATTCCTGATTCTCCGGCACCGCCAATTAACCTAGCCACTGATTCGGTGTTTTGGTATTCAGACATATCAAAGCGAACATAGGCATCTTCAGTTTGGAAATAAACCGCGGCCAGAATTTTAGCCAGTTCAGTTTTACCAACCCCAGTTGGACCAACAAACAAAAATGATCCAATTGGCCGATCCTCTTCACGAAGGCCGGTAACAGAACGACGAAGGGCATTGGCAATAGCGGAAACAGCCGGTTCCTGATCAATTAAACGTTTATGGATTTCATCTTCCAGACCTAACAATTTGCCATTATCAGCGCTACCGGTTTCAATTAAGGGAATTTTACTTCTTTGAGAAACAATGGCTTTAACAGTTGCTTTAGTAACCCAACCTCCAGTGGGAGAAGAGATCGCTTCCTTTAACAAAGAAATTGCCGAATCCGGTAAATTACGATCGCGGATAAATTTCTTGGCCAAATCCACTGCTGCTTTTAATGCCATAAAGGTAATTTTGACCTTACCTTTTCTTTCAACAGTAATGGCCCGATCTTCCAAAATCTTTAAGGTATCTTCTACACTAGCCGGACCAAGCTCCACTTTTCTAAATAACCTGGCAAAAGCGTTGTTTCGCTCCAAAACCCGGGAATATGAATCCTGATCAATGGTGGCTAAAAACTGAAAATTCCCTGATTCAATGTAGGGCTGGATTAAGGAATAAATATTTAAACTACTGCCAGCCTCCCCTGTGCCCATATCTTCAATTTCTTCAATCACTATAATAATATTTTTGGCATATTCTACTTCTTCAAAGATATTTTTAATCCGTTCAGCTAGCTCTCCTTGAGTTTTCATGCCAGAAATTAAACGGGTTAAATCAAGCACCATCAACCTTTTGGTAGCTAGTACTGCCGGTGCGTCCCCGGTGACAATTTGCCTGGCTAAATCTTCAATTAAAGCAGTTTTACCGCTACCTGCCGGCCCCACAATCACAATATTTTTACCAGTAGAATCTGCTAAGTTATTGATTACTTCAGCAACAATGCCGCTGCTTCTAAAAAACGGGGCAAAACCACTGCTGGCTGCTTGCTTAGTTAAATCCAAACCCACGGCATCCAAATTAGGAGTTGGCACCCCCAACCAACCGCGGTTAACACCTTTTAGATGGTGGATCGCAAAATCCTCATCCCAAATATTAATCATCCGCCAGGTGTTATTCTTAGTTTCTAGATATCTTAAAGCTTCTTCAAAATCAGCTAGTTTTAAATCAAATTTCAAAAGCAGATTATCAATACCGGGAATTTGTTCAACTGCAGCTACAAAAAAATGGTCAGGATTTACATATTCACTACCACAAGTTTTGGCTAGTTCAAAAGCTTTTTTGGCCACCAGATCAATATCTGTAATCTCCCAGTTAGGCGGGGTGTTTAGTTGTAATTCCAGGTTAGCTAGCAGATTAATTACGGATTTATCCTGCAACAGAAAGGCAAATTTTAAGTTTTCTTTTTTTAAAGTGGAGGCTAACCACAAATTAGTAGTATTCCAAACTTTTTTATGCGGGTGAGTAAACACATGAATAATAAATAACCCCAAACCCCCTAGGAACAGGACTTTGCTGGGCAAACCAACGACTTCTGGCACTGGAGCAATGGCCAAAAGCGGGATTAAAAACCAGTATAATCCGACTGCCACAGTTAAGATTGTGGCTATGGCAAAGGCAAATAAACCGATAATAATGCGGCCAGTGCGGAAGAAAAAACTTAACACATGACCAAAAATAGAAGAGTCTTGAAAAAGAGGCGTAAACAGAAGCTTCCACATCAGTCCCACTGCCAAATCTTCTTCCAAAAAGAGAATTAAATTCTTCCAGGTCCGGATAAAGAAAATAATTCCCTCCGGGTACCAGAATTCTACTAAATGAATTGGCAGTTTAATATACTTCATGAATTTCAAATAAATACCAATAAACCAATATCAAATGCTTTAATGTCTTTATTCTAATATTTGAAATTTGACATTTGAAATTTGACATTCTATTGTGCCCTGACTAAGTTACCTTCCGTATCCAGTTCCACAAAATGAGTCACCCGGCCTTGCAAGTAGGCCGAACATTGGTTCTGAGGTAAATCATCAATCGGCTGCCTGGGGTTATGCACAATATCCAATACCCAATCTGGAAGCAAAGCATTAGAAAGACAAGGACCACTGGAAAAATCCTGACCTAATTGTTTTTGCTGATCATATAAATGTTTGGCTTGATTAACCGCTGTATCTACTTCAGTTTTGGGAATTGGGGGAATTGTTGGTTTATTTAAACGCAAAGTGAAATAGGCCGTTAGCATGATCACTGTTAGACTAAGTAATAGTAAAAAAAGCTTGTTGGGCATATATGAAATGTACCACAAATTTAGGCTTTACAGAAGCTGCCACTTCCCAGGTTTTGTATCAGACCAGTCAGTTCCATTTTCAAAACAGTGGCAGAAATTTGGGCTGCTGACCAATTTAAAGCCCGGGCCAACTCATCAATATGCATGGTTTCATTGCCTAAACATTCCAGCACTTTCTTTTCTTCTTCCGAAAGTTTCAACTGAGACTGTAACCTGTTGCCTGTCGCCTGTTGCCTTGCGCTAATTCCCAGCTCTTCCAAAATCTCCTGCGGATCAAATACTACCTTGGCTCCTTGTCTAATTAAATCAATTGGGCCTTTGGATAAATCCGAAGTAATTGGTCCGGGAATGGCAAATACTTCCCGTCCTTGTTCTACTGCCACCCGGGCAGTAATTAAAGAACCGGAATCCTGTGCAGCTTCTGTTACTAACACTGCTTTGGACAAACCGGAAATAATCCGGTTGCGGGAAGGAAAATTTCCCGGAAGAGATGGATAATCTGGTGGAAATTCTGACATTACTACTCCATGTCCTTCAATAATTTGCTTGGCCAACTCCCGGTTTTCCGGAGGATAAATATAATTTAAACCCCCACCCAACACTGCAATGGTCTGACCATTTTCCTGCACTGCCACACGGTGAGCCTGGGCATCAACTCCTCTGGCCAAACCAGATACGATCACTAAACCTGCTTGAGCTAAGGCCTTGGTAAACTTTTCTGTCACAGCCCTGCCATAACCGGTCATTTTTCTAGTGCCTACTACGCCGATCGCCGGACTGTCCCAGTTTTCTAAATTACCTTTATAATAAAAAACTGAAGGCGGATCATAAATCTGACTTAATAAATACGGGTAATCCCCGTCATAAACAGTTTTCCATTTAATTCCGGAATCTGCAATTTTTTGGGCAAATTCAGGTGGATCCAAAGTTTTCCTGGTTTCTTCAAATAGCGTCACAGTCGGCCGGGGAATACCAATTTCCAAAAACTTACCGCCATCCGCTTCCCAAGCCAACTTCGGATCTTTAAAATAATCTAAAATGGCCTTTAACCTAACCGGCCCCAGGCCGTTAATTGAATGTAAGGCCAATAGGTATGGAATATTATTCATATTTTTATCATTATGCTATATAATTCGCCTTATGTTAACAGTTGAGGGTAATAAACACCGGGGACATTTTATTGGGGATATATATAAATATGAAGTCGAGGGTTCTCCGTCTCTCAAAGGTTATGATGCCTTTGATTATAGAGGAACAGGAGCAATACAAACCAAAGATACAAATGGCATGGTACTCTTTCATTTTAGGACTCCTACTTTTCTTAAATATAGAACAAAAGGTGAACATTTAGACTTGGCTAGTGCTGTCATCAACTGGAGACAAGAATTAATAGAACTGGGTGCTAAAGAATATAGGATTGTTGACTACTCTGAGATAGTTGATTTAGCACTAGAAAGTTTATTAAGACGAATAGAGCTATCTTTTAAATCGCCTATTCCTAGTGTGGAAACAGCTGTCTTAAGTGAACACGATTTGTTAAGCAGAGGACTGATTGCTGAAACATTGTCACCCTGAGCAAAGCGAAGGGTATAACTACATGATTATATCCTTCGGGCTATGCCCTCAGGATGACAATTGAAAAGTCAAAGTGATAGATCAGTCCAATTCGGATTAAAAGAAGTTATCAAATTATTCTTTTTTACTCTTAACCAACCTTTAATTTTCTTTTCTGCAGATATCGCATCAAGTACATTAGAAAATTCCTGATAATAAACTAACTTATTAAGATTATATTTTTCTGTGTACCCTGAAATAACTTTTTGCTTGTGTTCATTAACTCTTCTTTCTAAATTATTGGTTATACCTACATACAACATTTTGTTATTCTTAGTAGTCAGAATATATACAAAGTAACTCCTCATATCTAATTATATTCTTCACTACGTTCAGAATGACAAGAGTTAAATTATATCCTTCGGGCTTTGCCCTCAGGATGACAAAAGGACTCCTCGCAATGACGGGGGGCTTTACTCTCCCAAAGTTCTCGCAGAGGCGGTGGCCTCGGAACCCAAGTCTTTAATCAGGTTATTTTTATCCGGAGAAAGATACCAGCGGTAAGCTTCTTTGACAATTGGGGAAGCCACAGTTGAACCTTCCCCGCCAGCTTCTACTAAAACTGTCATGGCAATTTTGGGATCTTGCGCCGGAGCATATGATGTATACCAAGCATGAGTTTTGTTTTTAGGATCGCCAAATTCAGCAGTGCCGGTTTTTCCAGCAGTTTCTATAGGAAAGGTAAAAAACGGCCAAGCCGTGCCACCATATTTTGGCACCAAGTCCAATCCCTGTTTAATTAAACTAATCCAAGCCGGATCTGCTTGCTTTTCAATCAACACTTTAGGCTTAAATTTAGAAATTGTACTTTGATCATCGGTAATTTTTAATACCAGTTGTGGCTTAAACAAGGTGCCGTCACTGGCCATAAAACTGGTAATACCTAAAATTTGCAAGGGTGTAGCCAATACAAACCCCTGACCAATGGCCATATGCAAAGTATCACCCGGATACCAAACCTGGTGAAAATTATCTTCCTTCCACTGATCAGTTGGAATCAGTCCGGAGGCCTCACCCGGTAAATCAATTCCCAAAGGTTTTCCCATACCAATTTTCTTAGCCCAGTCTCCCAGATATGTTTCTCCAACGGTCTGCCCCACATTATAGAAATAGATATCATTAGAACGCTGGATCGCTTTTATTAAATCCACCGGACCTTCAGTACGGCCATACTCAGAAAAATACCAATTAGAAAATGTGTACGGCCCCAAAGCCATGACCCCGTTATCCTGATAAATTGTTCTTGGTGTAATCTTGCCACTTTCTAAAGCCGCCAAGGAACTGATGATTTTAAAGGTTGAGCCTGGTGGATAGGCCCCACCAATGGCCCGGTTTAGAAGCGGTGAGTCAGATCG
This sequence comes from uncultured Gammaproteobacteria bacterium, assembly GCA_964523905.1. Lineage (GTDB taxonomy): Bacteria > Patescibacteriota > Microgenomatia > Daviesbacterales > UBA10151 > CAZFYQ01. The sequence continues at coordinate 47,574 of CAZFYQ010000006.1, read as the reverse complement.
GGTTAACACTGAGGAAATAGCATTATCATCAACATTATTAGTAAAAATATTCGGATCAAATGACGGCCAGGATACCAGAGCCAACACTTCTCCAGTTGATGGATCCATTGCCACTGCTGCCCCACAACAGCTACCAACTTTAGGCAAATCCTTGGCAAATTGCTTAAAAATTTGATCCTGCAAATCGCTATCAACTGTTAAGTAAATATTTTGACCTGATAAAGGCTGATCAACTCTAAGTGTCCTCAATTTTTTTCCCTGAGAATCCACCTCAATAATTTCCCCACCATCTTTACCGCGTAAAATCTTTTCATATTGATATTCAATACCGGATTGCCCGACCCGATCTCCTTGATGATAACCACTATACTTGGGATCTTTTAAATCAGTTTCTGAAATTTCTCCCACATAACCTACCACATGAGCCAATTTTTCCTTAAGCGGATATTGACGCAAACTATCAACCTCCAGACTATTGTAATGAGAATCATTTTTAACCTCTAAGGCCAAAGCTTCTTCCCTGGTGATCAACGTAGATTTTTTGGAAGTTGGGTCAAATAGCCGAAAAGCCGGGGAATTATCAGCCAGAATTTTACCATTCCTGTCAAAAATCACACCACGAGGTGCGTGAATAATTTTTATTTGAATCCGATTACCATCTGCCAAACCGCGGTTTTCCTTACCCTGGATAATTTGTAAATGAAACAAGCGTAAAAATAGTATAAAAAATAGCCCTAAACAAAGCGCATAAAAATAGGTGATTCGCCAAGGTCTTTGACCAACCTGATCACTAAATCCTGGATCAAAATTAGGGATCAAAGTATCTGTCCAGCCGTCATCAGTACTTTTTTTAAAATGACCGATTTGGGCAGAAACTTTCAGCAGTTCATCTTTAAAACCCGGGCCCAAA
>CAZFYQ010000006.1:0-46564 GCA_964523905.1 uncultured Gammaproteobacteria bacterium | reverse complement strand
ATGACCGATTTGGGCAGAAACTTTCAGCAGTTCATCTTTAAAACCCGGGCCCAAACTCTTACGTTGCTTCATATTTATAGCGTATAGAAAATAGCGTACAGCGTTTAGTTATTTGTGATTAACTATACCCTATACCCTGAACCCTATACCCTTAATTTAATTCCTTTTTTAATAATAAATCGTTCTTCCCAAATCCTAACGATAAAAAATATCGGCAAAGACAGTACCCCTTCAATTACCACTTGAGGCCAGATAATAATTGACTGCTGAGAAAATATGGCAGTGGCTGCTAAATCCAATGTTGAAAAAACTATGACAATCGGAATAATCAAAAATTGATTTGCTGAAAAACGGGAGCGGGACAAATTTTCGGTAAGCTGCACTAAAATTAGAAAAGTGAGACTTTTAAACCCCAAAGGCTCCAAAGAAATCAATGACAGAAATAGTCCAAATCCAAAAGCCAGGTAAAGATTAGATTTATCCGGTCTGACTAAAGCGCGGGACAGTAACACAATTAGTACCAGGTTGATAGGTAAAATAGTAGTCTGAATAAAAGATAAAATTATTAGTATAAATATAATAGTTTTCATAGTTACTCTTGTATTACAAACACTAGCTCCAAATCTGCAATATCAAACACTGGCTTAACTTTGGCTTGCTTAAAGACTTCATTTTGTCTCTCCAAAACCTTCGTGACTTTACCTAAAATTAAACCCCGTGGGAGAAAGCTTTCAATACCTTCTGAATAAACCAAATCACCCACACTAATTTTTTCCTCATGCAAAATTTTATCCATTAAAATCTCAGAGCCAAATTGACCAAGCAGCACTCCTTTGCTTTTACCTTCCAAGCCTTGGGAAAAAGCCGACACTTTAGAATCCGGATCGGTTAAAAGTTGCACTGATGAGGCTTTGGCAGAAACAGCCACAATTTTACCCACAAAGTTGTCATTATAAATTACTGCCTCACCCATTTTAATTCCGTCAGTTGAACCTTTATCTATTTTTAAATAGCGATCCACTCCAATTGGCCGGGCTGGAATTAAACTATAAGTAGCCGGATCTAAATGAGTACCTTGAGACACTAAAGCCTGGGTTTCTGACAGATTTTTGCGAAGCCTGGCATTTTCGGAAAGCAACTTACCGATTTGCTCTTTTAAAGCGCTGTTTTCCTGAGCTGCTTGCCGCAGTGAATAGATAAAACCAAATTGACGTGAGACATTAACTTTAGTTTGATAAAGCCCAAAAGAAATTGGATTAGTTATGTAAGAGATAAATTTTTCTGGAATAACCAGTAGCTTAAAATTATCCAAAGCCGTTATAAATAAACTTAGAAAAATTAAAAAGGAAAGGATTTTGAGGTTAGGAATTACCTTAGTCATGGAGCCCCCAATATAACTTAAAAAAGTTACAGTTGCAAACCTGATTGTTAAAATGTATATTCAATTGAGCGATGAATTCTTTCCTAGATAAATTAACAGTTAAATGGAACGAGGGGAAATTTATTTGTGTTGGTTTGGACCAGTTTGATTTTGATGAGAATAGATCCATTGTTGATGCTACTTTTGATTTGGTCTGCGCTTATAAACCCAATGCGGCTTTTTATGAAGCTGAGGGTCCCTTAGGTCTTGAAAAATTAGCCCAAATTATTAAATACATCAAAGAAAATCACCCGGATTTGCCGATCATTTTAGATGCCAAAAGAGGCGATATTGGCAACACCAATGAAGCCTATGTCAAAGCCATTTTTGACACTTTAGGAGTTGATGCAGTCACAGTTAATCCGTATTTGGGAGAAGAGAGTTTAAAACCGTTTTTAAACCGGGCTGATAAAGGAATTATTGTATTGGTAAAAACTTCCAATCCCGGGGCCGGAGAATTTCAGGATTTGGGAATTGATGGAATTCCACTTTATCAGGTTGTTGCAGAGCATATGACGGGTTGGAATACTAATGGTAATATAGCCGTAGTTGTTGGTGGCACTTATCCGCAGGATTTAACCAAAGTCAGGGAAATCATTGGTGATATACCGATTTTAGTTCCCGGAATTGGCACTCAGGGTGGAAATTTAGAAGGCATTGTTAAAAATGCTTTAAACAGCAAAAAGCAGGGACTGATTATTTCTGCTTCCCGCAGCATTATCTTTGCACCGGATCCTCGCAAAGCTACTCAGGATTTACAAAGTCAAATACAGGAGGCTTTAAAATCATGAATACATCAGAAACCGTAGCTAAATTATTACTAGAATTAAATGCCGTAACTTTAAGCCCTAAAAAACCATTTAAATATGCCTCCGGAATTTTATCTCCGGTTTATACGGATTGCCGGGTGCTGATGGCTTATCCAGATCAGAGAAGTTTAATCAGAGATTTCTATATTGATGCTATCAAACAATCTGGAGTTTCATTTGATGTGGTAGCAGGCACTGCCACAGCAGGCATTCCTCATGCAGCCTGGATTGCTGATAAATTAAATCTACCAATGGTTTATGTCAGAGGCAAAGCCAAAGACCATGGCAAGGAAAACTTGATGGAGGGAATTATCAAAAAAGGACAAAAAGTGATTGTCATTGAAGATTTAATTTCTACCGGGGAAAGCGCAATTAATAGTGTTAATGCGATCAGGCAAGCTGGCGGAGAAATTACCACTGTTTTTGCAATAATCACTTATGGATTTAAGCAAGCTGAAGATAATTTTTTGAGTAATCACCTAGAAATGGTTTCTTTGACTAATTTCCAGGAAGTGGTAAAACAAGCTCAGGAAATGAAGTATATTAATGAAGAAGACTTACAGACAATTTTAGATTGGGTATCAGACCCTACTGATTGGCAGCCTTAACTTCCTTAGCCAAATAGGGATTCCACATTGCACCTGTGGCTGATTGGACGATATCTGCGCCAGCATCTTGGTATTGCTGAAAATCCTCAGCAGTCATTACTCCACCAACTCCGATAATGGCAAACTGCTCATTCCACTGATCTCTTAAAGCAGCTAATCTTTTAACCATGTCTAATCCGGCCCATTTTATAGCTGCTCCGCAAATACCGGCATTTAAACGGCCTGCGCCTGGCAAAGCTTGTCCGCCTTCTTCGTCAACCACTGGTGCGGGGATGGTGTTAATCACTGCTACTCCGGCAATTAAAGGCAATACATTTTTGATGATTTCTTCCAAAAGTGGTTGTTGTTCCAGAGAAAAATAGCCCAGTTTAATTAACATTGGGATTTGGCCGATTTTTTGTTTGACTTTTTGACAGATTTTTAAAACAGCCTCTTTGTTGTAACAAACCACTCCTTCTGAGGCCACATTCGGGCAAGACAAGTTAACTTCTATTATTTTTACTCCGGTTGAGGCAGCCATCTCAGCAGCCTTAGCAAAATCATCATAATATTCATTCTGAGAAAAACCTTCTTGAATAGTCCCAACCACAGAGCCAATCAGCAGCTGACCAGGACCGGCATCTAAAACAGCTTTTTTCATATCCTCTACCCAAACCGAGGGCGGCTCCGGAGAAGGATTACCAAAAGAATTAGTAATACTTAAATCTTTGGGGTCTTTGTCAAAATTAGTGGTGCCGGTTAAAGGCTGTTTGGCTTTTTCTAAGGTTAAATCCCCGTCAACTTCTACTGATAAAACATTGGGCCAGGGATTTGAGGGAAAAGCCACGGATCTGCGGGTTTTATAAACAATTACATCAAAACCCTTTTCAAAAGCGGCTTTGCAGAATTTAGAATTTACCAAAGGACCCGCAGCAATTCCAAAAGGAGAATTAATTTTGAAACCTAAAAATTCATACTTTGGTTCCTGCTCGGTTCTTAGATCCTGACCATCCGCAAATGCCCCAAACGGCCCCTGATTATAATTATCCTCATAACTTTTCTGCGGATCGTAGAACGGTATTTGCATAAGGCTATTTTACCACTTTCAATAACTCTTCTAAATCAGTAATTACATAATCTGGATTAAGGTCTTTAATATTTTCACCCATCCAACCATAAGCCACTCCTGCTGTTTTTATTCCGGCAGCTTGTCCTGCCTGAATATCTTTTTCCGTATCACCTACCATTAAAGTTTCAGTTTTTTTAACTTTTAAAACTTTCATGGCTTTTAAAAGTTGTTCTGGATGAGGTTTGGGATTTTCCACATCATCAAATCCCAAAACCAGATCAAAATACTTGTAAACATCATGGGTTTTTAAAGATTTTATTAAACTAGTACTGGTCCTACTACTAACTCCTGCCAGTTTTATTTTTTTCTTTTTTAACTGTTTAAAAGTTTCAATTACACTGTAAAATGGTTTGGCTAAATGATGCTTATCTTCCTGCCACTCGCGATGGGTTTGAGCCAGTAACTCTGCATCATCTTCCGGCAAAATAAATTGATAAAACTCCACCAGAGGTTTTCCTGAAGCTTGAATTATTAAATCCTCTGCAACCACTTTTTGGTGTTTTTCTAAAGTATACTGAAATGCAGCATAGATAAATTCGTAGGAATCTAAAATGGTTCCATCAATATCAAACAGAATTGCTTTTATCATCTTTAGCGAAGACCACCGGTTACTCGCACTTTGGATAACAAGTCAAGATTTTCCAATACTTCACCACAGCCCCTAACCACAGTAGTCAATGGATCATCTGATACCCAAACCGGCAATTTACTTTCTTCAGCAATTTTTTTATCCAAACCCCTAATTAAAGCCCCACCTCCGGTTAAAAATATGCCTCTTTCTACAATATCAGTTAACAGTTCTGGTGGAGTTTCTTCCAGTACCTCACCAATGGCACCAATAATTTGAGATACCACTGGAGTTAAAGCCTCACGAACTTCTGAGGCAGAAACTTTAATAGATTTGGGTAGTCCTGAAGCTAGATCCCGGCCGCGAACCACAGTAGCTGCATTGTCTAGCTTATCAATGGGAAAGGCCGAACCGATTTCTATTTTAATGTCTTCAGCAGTTCTTTCCCCAATCAACATCCCGTAGCGGGTTCGCATGTAAGAAATAATGGCCTCATCCAACTCATCTCCGGCGACTCGGAGTGAGCGGTTAACAACCATCCCACCCAAAGATATCACGGCAATTTCCGTGGTTCCTCCACCAATATCCACTACCATTACACCTTCCGGATCTTCAATTGGCAGTTTGGAACCAATTGCCGCTGCCATTGGTTCTTCTATTAAATAGGCCTGTCTGGCCCCGGCTGATAAACAAGCATCCTGCACTGCCCTTCTTTCTACCTCAGTAACACCAGAGGGAATTCCCACCACTACCCGAGGTTTAGGGATTCTAGGCAAAGACCACATGCTTTTTCCCGGAGATTCATGAACTTTATGGATAAAATAGCGAAGCATAGCCTCTGTGGTATCAAAGTCTGATATAACCCCATTCCTAAGTGGCCTAACAGCCTCAATTGCAGCCGGGGTCCTACCTAACATTCTTTTAGCCTCAGATCCAATTGCTAAAATCTGACGGGTTTTTTTATGAAGTGCCACCACTGTGGGCTCTCTAATGACAATTCCTTTTCCTTTAACCAACACCAGCGTATTTACAGTTCCTAAATCTATTCCAATATCATGAGATAAGTAAGACCACAGCTTTCCAAACATAGTGTTTGCGAGTGTAACATAAACCAAGGGTACAGTGAATAGCGTTTAGCGTACAGTTGTTTTTTGCTTTGACTATACGCTATTATCTATACGCTATACGCTTTATGTTAGACAGAATCATCCGCTACAGCTTTTACCTGCTCTTTTTAATTACCCCGCTTTTTTGGACTTCTTTAAATTATGAGTTGTTTGAATACAATAAGATGATTTTAACGTATGGTTTAACCATCGTTATAGTCGGAACCTGGATCCTTAAAATGGTTTATCGTAAATCGTTTATCGTAAATCGTACTCCGCTTGATATTCCGCTATTGCTATTTTTAGGCGCCAATATTTTGTCTACTATTTTTTCTATAGACCATCACACCTCCATCTGGGGCTATTACTCAAGATCTAATGGCGGGCTTTTGTCTCTTGTATCTTATTTATTACTTTACTGGGCTTTTGTGTCTAATATGACCAAAGAACAGGTTTTAACAACTTTAAAATTTGGTTTAATTTCCGGATTTATAATTGCCATCTGGGCTATTTTTGAACATTTTGGCACATCTTTTTCTTGTGTAATTTTACGCGGAGAATTTAATGACTCCTGCTGGATTCAAGATGTCCAGGCCCGGGTGTTTGCCAGCTTAGGCCAACCCAACTGGTTAGCAGCCTACCTAGGAATGCTAATTTTTCCGGCTTTGTATTTTTTAATGACTGCGAAAAGCCGTCTCTCCCAAACTACTTACTACCTACTACTAACTACCCTTTACTTAGGCTTTACTTTTACCTATTCCCGGGGGCCAACACTGGGATTAATCGGCGGCCTGGCAGTATTTATTTTCTTCTATTTTATTGCAGATTCTACTCACATTCGTGAGAGATTCTTCGCTGCGCTCAGAATGACGAGAATTAGTGGTATTTTACTTTCGTTTATTCTCGTCAATATCCTGTTTGGTTCGGCTTTAACCAGTTTTCGACTGGTATCTAAATTTGCTGCGCCAAGCAGACCGGCTATTGAGTTGGCTTCTGGAGGTTCCCAGTTGGAAAATGGTGGTACAGAATCCGGACAAATCCGCTTAATTGTCTGGCAAGGGGCAATAGACATTTTCCGCCACTATCCAATCTTAGGATCAGGTGTAGAAACTTTTGCCTATTCTTATTATCAATTCCGCCCGGCTGCTCATAATTTAACCTCTGAATGGGATTTTTTATATAACAAAGCCCACAATGAATATTTAAACTATCTGGCAACGACCGGAATTGTTGGCTTTGGCACTTATATGATAATGATTATCTGCTTTGTTTATTGGTGTATCCGTTTTCTGGTAACTAGCAAAAAAACCACCAACTCTGAGCAGACGCTGATGACCGCTGCTTTGCTAGGGGCTTACGTTTTATATCTGATTTATAACTTCTTTTTGTTCTCTGTGGTAATTCTGGCCATCTTTTTTTATCTTTTCCCTGCTTTTGTTTTTGTATTCACTGATTCCATTAAGCCACTGAAGCTGCCAAAAAAACTATTCACTATTCACTATTCACTATTCACTAGTTTCATCTATCGTCGAAGCTTATATACCAAAATCGCTCTGGGCCTGATTATTTTTGTTATTTGTTATTTGTTATTTGGAGTTTATAAACTATGGTTGGCAGATACTATTTTTTCCTCCGGAAACAAAGCCTCAGATGCCGGTAATCCCGGCCGGGCCTACAACTTATTTAGTTCTGCCCTAGATTTAAACCCAGGGGAGCCGTTTTACCGCTCAGAGCTGGCCTATTCTGCAGCAGCTGCCTCAAGCGCCTTGGCCGAAACCGATGCTACTTTATCCGCTGCTTTAAGAGATGAAGCAGTTATTCAAACCAAGATCGTTTTACAAAATAGTCCCAAAAATGTTTCTTTTTACAGGACAGCCATCAGAACCTATTTTGAGCTAGCTACAGAAGATCCCGGCTATATTGATAAAACTTTACAAGCTTTGGACCAAGCCATCATTTTAGCTCCCACTGATCCTAAGCTTTACTATAACAAAGCCCTAATCCTGCAGTCACAGAACAAAAAGCCTGAGGCGATCGCTGCTTTTCAAAAAGCCATTGAATTAAAACCCAATTATCTGGAGGCCATTGCCTCTTTAAAACAAGCCACTGCTTCAGCTAATACTAAATGAAATCAATTGCCAAGGCTATCGCAGAGGTCAAATTCAAAGACCGTCCCAAAAATATTGCCTATGAATTCCAAACCTATGGGGTCTATTTGGCTGAAAGTCTAGATGACACCAAACATTATTCTCTCTATATTAAACTGGCCAAGCAAACCCCTCGTCATTTGCTGGAAGAAGCCTTAAACTACACCAAAGGCTATTATTCTGCTAAATCCAAAGGCCGGGTATTCATGTGGAGACTTAAACAATTGAAAGAAACTGACCCAGTTAAACGTTAGCTTATTGGCCTAAATACTCACAGTGCTTAAGAGTACCTGGTAGCGGGTCTCCAAAGGTACCATTACCACACTCAACACTGTTAGTGAATATTCTGGGACTGGTAAATACTCCATTAGCACCATAACGTACCTGTCTGGTCCCGGGGAAAGTACAAGCTCCGCTAAATTCCTGTCCACAATAAATCCAGTTATTACCTGCTGACGGAGGGGTCGGAGTCGGGGTAGGTGCATATTGACCGCCTCCTAACTGATAATCACAATGCTTTAGTTGCCCAAAAGCCGGATCCCCAAAAGTACCGTTACCACAGTCAACCGGCCCGCTTAGAGTTCTGTAGACATAGTTACTGTCACTGGTACCATAGCGGACAGTAGCAGTCCCACTAAAGTTACAGCTTTGGAATTCCTGAGCACAGAAAGTCCAATTATTATTAGTTGAGGGTGTGGGAGTTGGAACGGAATTTGATAAAACCAAGATAGCCTGTGTACAAATACCGGATTCCAAACCATTATGAGTTCTTAAGTGCATCTTCACATCATAAGTTCCAGCAGTATTATAAGTATGAGGTGCTGGATGCTGTTGACTAACATCATAAGATGTATCCCACTGACCATCACCATTAAAGTCCCACTGCACCTCGGTCACATAATCATTCGTCTGAACACTCCAGCTGGCACCATAATAGAAAGTTACAGTAACAGGAGCATTGCTGCCGGAAATACTTGAGGTGTGTACTTCACAGGTCACAACATTACTACCTGGAACCGAAGTTGGAGTAGGTTGACTTGGAGTTGGCGTAGGAGCATTAACAGAACACTGTGCCTCACAAACATGCTGAGCTAATGCCATTAAATCTTGAATACTCATACAAGCTCCTCTACCATCTGTAAAGGTACCTGGATTATTATTACAAGTATACTGAATTGTTCTAAATCCATTAGCTATTTCATCACAAGGATTTGACACAGAAAGACTGGCTAAACGAGCATTACAACTTTGTGGATTTGAAGACCCAACTCCAATATTAGTTAATTCTTCAGCATGAGGACGAAGAATGGTGGGATGCTGGACTAAGTAGAGGCCGCCGACTAATCCGACAGCTAAAACAAACAACACTATATATTGAATTAACCCTGTTTGACCTAATTTGGGCATTAATTAAACAATATGATATTATCCGTTTATGATGCAAGTAGTAAAAGCACCTGATGCAAGACTTAAAGTACAAACTAGACCGGTTAAAAAAATTACCCCGGCCTTACTTCAAACTTTAAAAGAAATGGTTAAACTTACCAAAACTTTTAAAGATCCTGAAGGAGTAGGGCTGGCTGCTACTCAGGTAGGCTTAACTGAACGGTATTTTGTAGCCAGAATTCATAGCTCAAGTAAAACTCCACCTTCTGAACCGGGTGACCGCTCTAGTAGATGGAAGGATTACGGCAAGGAATTTATAGCGGTGATTAACCCGCAAATACTGTCCTTTTCTAAAAAAACCAAAACCTATTTTGAAGGTTGTTTGTCTATTCCTAATATCTGGGGCAAAGTAAAGCGGCACTTAAGTATTAGAGTTTCATATATGGATATTGATGGTAAACAAATCACTAAAAATTTAACTGGTTTTCCAGCTTGGGTATTCCAACATGAAGTTGATCACCTGGATGGCATGCTTTTTTCGGAAAAAGTCCTGCAACAAAAAGGTCAATTTTACCGTTTTACTGGTAAAGACAAGGCTGGTAGTGATATGTTTGAAGAAATTACCATATGAAGGTCGCATTCTTAGGCACTCCAGATTTTGTGCAACCAATTAAACAGACTTTAGCTAAACACTTTATTTTAGTAGATTCTTTAGACCAAGCAGATTTAGCAGTGGTCGCAGCTTATGGAAAAATCCTCACCAAAAAAGAGCTGGAAACTCCAAAGTTTGGTTGCATTAATGTCCATCCATCGCTGTTACCGACCTACCGCGGACCTTCTCCCATCCAACAAACCCTGTTAAATGGTGATAAAACCAGTGGATATAGTATTATTAAAATGGATCAAGAAGTTGATCACGGACCGATTTTATACCAAGATACTTTAGAGCTTTCCAGTAGTGATAACTTTGATACTTTGAGTAAGAAATTATTCCTCACTGCAGCAGAGGTTTTACCAGGACTTATAACAGATTTCACAGAGTCTAAAATTAAACCCATTCCACAAGACCATGCCAAAGCCACATTTACCAAGCTTTTTACCCGGGAAGATGGATATTTTGACATCACTACCCCGCCGGATCCACAAAAACTAGACCAAATGATCCGCGCTTTTTACCCCTGGCCCGGAGTCTGGTGTAAATGGAATAACAAAATCGTCAAATTCTTTCCCGAAAACCGTGTGCAAATGGAAGGTAAAAAAATCTTGTCTGCCAAAGACTTCTTTAATGGTTATCCGGATTTTCCTCTTCACCTCTTTTAATAACCGGTTCAAACTTAGGTTCTAAGTGATAACCAAATCCAGCTGTTGCTTCAATAGAAATAGACGGATCTGAAGCTAATAATTTTAACCTTCCGTTTACTCGATATACATGTGTTCTTAAAGCTTCTGGGTTTTTAGCAACACTTCTTTCGATAAATTTCCTATGGGATACGAAATCACCACCTCTTAACATTAACAGTTTAAGAGAGGTCACTTCATGTGGACCTAAGAAAGCTTCATTATCAGCGGTTTTTAAAAGTCTTCTGTTTGGCTGTAGACTTAGAGGACCATAAAGTATTCGATCATTTATTAATACAATATCCTGATCTACTGAATCTGGAATATCGAAATAGTAACCGTGGTTTCCAGCACAAATCCTGTTAGCATCTTCTGAGGATAAAACATTTCTAATATCCCAAATAGTTTTAGCAGTGCTGGCATTTCTTGGTACCAATTCGCCGCCAGCCAGCATCAAGGTTGATACTAATAATGTTTCTCCAGCAGTCAAGTGATAACTTCCATTTTGGGTATCTAAATGTCTATTCAGTAAATCTAGTCGAAAACCGCCTACTTGAACTTCCCAAGGCCTTAAAGGAGAGTCTTCACCCTGTCTTTCCGCAGTCATATCTATGTAGAGACAACCGGAACTTCAGCTACTTGATGTTTTGGTTTAACAATTCGAAGACACTGAGTACAGTATTTATCTCCTTTAAAAGCGTGTAAGTTTGGTTTTTGGGTTCTTTTATGAATTGGAGCACGGAGTGCCCAGACACCACCGGATCCGGAAGATCCTTTCTTGTGTCTGGAAAAGCTCAATACATTTTTACCTTTACCACATCTTGCGCATGCTAACATGTATGGTAATATAACATTTGTTAGCTGAAAACTCAACCATGGATCCAATTTTTCTAGCTTTATCAATAGTTATCCTACTTTTTTCGGTAATTATCCACGAAGTAATGCACGGAGTAATGGCCCTGAGATTTGGGGACAGGACCGCCCAGAATGCCGGTAGACTGACTTTAAACCCTTTGCCACACATTGATCCAATTGGAACTATCTTGTTGCCGGCACTCCTTATGTTTACCGGCTCCCCAATCCTGTTTGGCTGGGCCAAACCAGTACCGGTTAATCCTTTAAACTTTTCCAATATTAGAAAAGGTGAACTGTTTGTTTCGGCTGCCGGCATTGCCGCTAATTTCGGCTTGGCTATTTTGGCCTCCATTATTTATCATTTCCTGGACGGCCTTCCACAAACCTTTCCAGTTCTTGTGGGAGAATTGCTTCGTTACACAGTATTAATTAACTTAGTCCTGGGAGTATTTAACTTATTTCCTATTCCACCACTGGATGGATCCAGAATCCTATCTTCCTGGTTACCATACAACCTGGCACGCAGCTATTCCCGAATTGAACCTTATGGCTTTATCATTTTACTGATTCTACTAATGGTGCCTTTTGGCAATGGTTCTTTTTTGCAAACAGTTTTAGGATTTATTGTGAGTTTCCTTAGCAGCTTGCTTGGGTTTTGATCCGCGGTTAAATAAACCCTTAAAAGGGATCCTTTTATTTTGATCAATTAAGTCTTTTTTCTCTAGTTCTAACTTAACAGCTTGTCTAATAAATTCTCCGGCGGAGATTTTGTCTGACTTGGCAACTTTGACCAATTTGTTCCAGGAATCTTTATCAAATAGGATCTGTACCCGTCGATTTAGCATACACATACACATTAGCATACACATCTTTTTTTGTCAAGTTTTGCCCCCTTGACAAGTCACTTCGACTAGTGATATTGTTAGATTATTCTTTAAGACATTTTGTAGATGGCCTAAAGATGCAACTGCCCTTACCGGCATCCCTGCTTTGCACGTTTAAAGCCAATAATTTTTTCTTCATTGTTTGTTTTTTCAAGGGAGCTTGTCGTTGATCTGCTCTTAGGAGTATTTCACAAAGCACCCACCTCAGATTTCTGAGGAGAAAATTTGGCTGAGCGACTATAGTAGGGAGATATTATCTAGTTATTAGTTCGTAGTGCATAGTTCTTAGTTAAAAAATTGTTGCCCAAGTGGACAAAGCGTCCACTTCAACTCCACTCGTAAATTTCCCTATAAAACTGATATAATATAAATTCTAGCCTCCTTAGCTTAATGGTAAAGCAGCTGTTTTGTAAACAGTCGACGGCAGTTCGATTTCTGCCAGGAGGCTCATAGTAATCTATTTCTCTTTTTAGCAAATAGCATATATAATTAGTTCATGTCTTCTGCTGATTTTGAAAATAATCTAGAAAGCGAATATCACATTTCTCGTTTAATTATTGTCTATAAATTTCTACTGGGACTTGTAGAGGTAATTTTAGGACTAGGAATCATTATCTACGGCAAAAGGATTTATACCCTTTATACCAGTTTTCGAAATAGTGAGGTTTTAGAAGACCCACATGACCTACTGGCCAATGTTTTACAATTTATAATTCCCTACTTACTGGCCCACCAAGGCTATGTAGTATTTATTCTGCTACTTTTAGGTATTACTAAAATGGTTGGCTGTATTGGGCTTTGGCAACATAAACACTGGGGACTAGATGTACTAATCATTGTGACAATTTTGCTGTTGCCGTTTGAAACCTATGCTCTGTTAATACATCCCAATCTGACCAAAGTGGCCTTTTTTGTAATCAATATGTTAATTGCTTTATACCTGGTAAACTTTAATCCGAAAAACTACTTCACCTCCTTAAAGACAAGAATCCAGTCATAGTGTAAAATATTCCCTATTGCCGACGTAGTTCAGTGGCAGAACGCATTCTTGGTAAGAATGAGGCCATGGGTTCAATTCCCATCGTCGGCTCAGGATAAAACTCTTTTAACTTCGGCCAGTAATTCTTCTGGTTTAATATTAGCTTTAATTAAAAAAGAAGCAGCTGCTCCTTCTTTGGCTTGTAAAATATTTTCAGTCTCCCCGGCATTGGTAAGAAATATGACCGGAGATGTTAGACCAGCTGCCTTAATCTGATTAAAAACACTAAATCCATCCATATCCGGCATCAAAATATCTAAAATAATCAAATCCGGCTTTTGCTCTAAAGCCAAAGCCACCCCTTCTTTACCATCTTTGGCAGCAATTACCACGTAACCTTCCCCAGTTAGCAGCTCCTGATAGAATTCTCTAATCAACTGCTCATCATCTACCACCAGAATCTTTTTCTTACCCCCACCATATTCCAGTGACATACTTTTATCATAATACCAACGTAAATTAATATCAAATTAGTTGTAATCACAGTCCAAAACTGGCAAAATAACTACGTATGGCCATTATTTTAACTATTTTCACTTTTATCTCTACCTTAATCGGCGGTCTGGTTGGGCTTAAATTTAAGGATAAATTACATTTGATCTTAGGCTTTACAGCTGGTGTATTACTGGCTGTAGTGAGCTTTGATATTTTTCCGGAAATTATTGAACTGGTCAATCAAACTAATATGCAGCCGGTTTATCCAATGGTGGCACTTGTGGTAGGGTTTTTAATCTTTCATATTTTTGAAAAGCTTTTGTTAATACATAATGAGGATGAAGAAACCTATGGGCAGCATAAGCATCCCACTGTGGGAGTCTTATCAGCTCTAGCCTTGTCCGGACATTCTTTTATTGATGGTGTTGGTATTGGTTTAGGCTTTCAAGTCTCCTCTACTGTGGGATTTTTGGTGGCTTTGGCTGTAATTGCCCATGATTTTTCTGATGGATTAAATACAGTTTCTTTAACCATTGTTCATAAAAACAGCCCGCAAAAGGCTTTTAAATTACTTTTGGTAGATGCAATTGCCCCTGTTTTAGGTGCTATCTCTACCCTCTTTTTTCAGGTTTCAGAGCAAGTTTTGGTGCTTTACCTGGGCTTTTTTGCCGGGTTTTTATTATATATCGGAGCATCTGATATTTTACCAGAGGCTCATCACCAACATTCATCTATTAAAACCATATTAATGACGGTAATTGGAGTGATCTTTATCTTTATAATTACCCGGCTTACCTGATTGCTTTAAATTTCCTCTCGTGTTAAACTACCAAACATGGCTAAAAGCAATCGAAATTTATTTATAATGCAGTGTAGTGTTTGTAAATCTAAAAATTATACTGCAACCAAAAACACGGTTAATATCAAAGACAAATTAGCTTTGAAAAAATTCTGTAAAGAGTGTAGAAAAACTACTGAGCACAACGAAGTCAAACTTTAAAACTTCTTCTTTGAAACTAATTTCCGGTTAAGCTATACTTGTTAAGTCTAGGGGCGTCGTTCAGTGGTAGGACCCATCTCTCCAAAAGATGTGACGAATGTCCGATTCATTCCGCCCCTGCAGATGAAAAAGTTGCGTTTTGGGACATTTTTGGCTCCTAATATTATGCCGGTTTACCAGGCTGTTACTGCGGAGGTAGGCAAACAGTTAGGGATGGAAACTGAGCTGGTAGTGGAAACTTCTTATGATTCTTGTTTGGAAGATAAAAATGATGTTTGTTTTGTCTGCAGTTTGCCCTATATTTACTTTGAGCGTCAGGGAAAAGCCCCTGCCACCCCAATTGCCGCACCGGTTTTAATTGGTAAAAGGTATCAGGACAAGCCAATATATTTTTCTGATGTGATTGTTTCTAAAAATTCCAAATTAAGATCCTTCAAAGATTTCAAAGGCCATTCATGGGCATATAATGAGCCACTGTCCCATTCCGGGTATGGGGTGGTGCGCTATGAGCTGGTTAAAATGGGGCAAACTCATGGCTTTTTTAGTAAAGTGATAGAAGCCGGGTACCATGAAACTGCTATTGAAATGGTGGCTAAAAAGCAGGTAGAAGGAGCTGCAATTGATTCCCAGGTTTTAGAAGTAGCCTTGCGGGATGATCCAAAACTTAAGAAATCAATCAAAATCATCGATACCTTAGGCCCTTCCACCATCCAACCTGTGGCAGTATCAAAAAGATTACCCATGAGTTTACGCAAACAAATTCAGCAAGTTTTAATAAACCTGCATAGAAATCCTCAGGTGAAAAAAGAACTGGCCAAAGGCTTGGTGAAAAAATTTGTCGCAGCTGATGATAAGTCCTATGATGATATCAGAATGATGCTTGAAGCCTGCGAAAAAGCCAATTTCCTGACCCTAAAGTAACTATTTCTGGTGGTATTTGCTGGGGATGTTTTCTCTACCATATTTTAGGGTTTTGGCCATCCAGATCAGCTCTGTGTATGACCTCTCTATTCTTTTTAAGTATTTTTCATCCAGTAACTTGCCATTTTCATCAAACAGCTCCAGCACTTTGGGAAACTGTACATCAGCAAATGTGACTACTAAACCCAGTTCTCTTACTGTCAAAACCAAAGCCTCAATGGCCCGCACCCCACCCCATTGTCCATCTGATACTCCTGCAAAAGCCACTGGTTTATGGATGTAATTTTTTAATTCCGAATCTAAAAAGCGCTTTAAGGTCCCAGGAAAACTGTGATTATATTCCGGAGTCACAATGAAAAAGGCATCAGCAACTTCTGTAATCTTGGTATATTTAGGATCTTTGTTAACATCATCATTACCATCTGCGGGCATATTAAAATCATTCGGATCAAGTAAAGTAATTTCAATCCCCTCAATGGTTTTACCAACCTGCTCGACCAAATTGGCTACCCAGATCGACTTGCGATCCTGTCTTTTAGTACCTTCTATAATATAAATCTTTAAAGTATCCATTTAGAAATTGACCCTAATTCTAGCATAATCTAAAAAGCCAATCGTGCCATCTGAGGTATTGGCCTGTAAAACATAGGTCTTATTAGCTGAGGGAATAGTAAAACCAACGGATGCCACCACTGAATCAGAAGTAGAAGTAGTAGTGACCACTGATGAGGCCGCAGTATTATCCGTAACATTAAACAAACGAGCTGACAAAGTTCCACCCGGCTGATTTAAACGCATGGTGACCTCTAGCTGCATATTAGAATAACCCGGATACTGGCCAGAACTTAAGGCCACTTGAAAAGTCGACATGGTTACCCAATTAACATCACTTTCCTGTGCCCCGGATCCTAAAGGAATATAGACGGTAGATTTACCACTGTTTCCAGTTGAGCTAGATATTGAAGACGGATTGGCGCTAGCTACTTGTACTTTTAGGGCTGTCACTGCCGCCTCCAGTGCATCCAAACGTGTTCCTACGTTCCCTGCCGAGCCGACATTATTATTAACAGCTTTTAGCTGATTAATTTGATCAACAATTTTTCCCGTTAAATCCTCCAAGGCTTTGACCCGATCATCCAAGGTGGCAGCCGGTGCAGTTTTGGGGACTTCAATTGGGCCGCTATCTTTAACCGGGGTAGTAGTTTGAGGAGAAGCCAGGCTACTTTGCATGGCAGTATAGCGCCAATAGCCCAAGCCTCCCAGGATCACTACAATGATTAAAATAATGGGAAGAATTCGAATCATGCTATTATTATTATACAATTATAATACACCATGGATACTAAGGCACCCAAACCCAAACATGATCATGAACGACTAATGTTTCCGGAAGGATTTTTGTGGGGTACTGCTACTTCCAGTTATCAAGTAGAGGGTAATAATATTCACGCGGATTGGTGGTCCTGGGAACAAAATCTGCCACCACGCTACCAATCAGGTAAGGCCTGCAATCAATATGAGCTGTATGAAAAAGATTTTGACTTGATTAAACAGCTAAATCATAATGCTCACCGGCTCTCTATTGAATGGTCCAGAATTGAACCAAAAGAGGGCCAGTTTGATCCCAAAGAGATTGATCATTATGTTAAAGAGCTTAAGTATTTAAAATCCCTTGGTATCACTGTAATGTTAACGCTATGGCATTTTACCCTACCTCTTTGGGTCGCACAGCAAGGTGGCTGGGAAAATGGAAAAACCATTGATTATTTTGAGCGGTTTGTTAAAAAAATTGTGCCCTTAATTTCCGATCAGGTTGATCTTTGGGTAACCATTAATGAACCAGGTGTCTATATTTATGAAACTTACATTGCCAGGGAGTGGCCAAATGCCAAAAAAAGTATTTGGGGTCAGATTAAAACCTTTTGGAATCTAACACAGGCACACAAAAAAGTTTATCAGTTTTTGCATCACAGCTTTCCGGCTGGCAAACCAGTGGGGATTGCTCAAAACGTCATCTCCTATGAACCTTATCACAAACATTCCCTGATTGAACAACTGGCAGTGATTTTAAATGATTTATTTACCAATCATCTGTTTTATTTTTTTACCAAAGGCTGCCATGATTTTTTGGGTATTAATTACTACTTCCACAACCGTTTTCGCCACAACGGCCTAATTCCAGAAGCCATTAGTGCCATGCCGCAAACCCATGATGTCTCAGATTTAGGCTGGGAAATTTACCCGGAAGGCATTTTTGATGTGTTAACTGATTTATCAGGGGATATTCCGATTTATATTACCGAATGTGGGATCGCCACTACCAATGATGATAGGCGCAACCGCTTTTTAATTGCCTACTTACAGGAAGTCTCCCGGGCCATTAAAAGTGGGGTTAATGTCCGGGGATTTTTCTACTGGTCACTTTTAGATAATTTTGAATGGCACCGTGGCTTTGATCCTAGATTTGGCCTAATTGAAGTAGATTATTTAACTTTTGCTAGACACCTTCGACCCTCAGCTTTAGTGTTTACCGATATTATTCAGCATAACGGAATTCCTCATTCCCTACTTCGTTTTATTGGACACACAGTCACTGCTGATGAGGTGTTAGAAAAACGCTATAAAGAAATACTGAAAGACGAAAAGTAATGTCCTATCTTCCTTTTGCCGTCATTGCACAACTGCTAAATTCGATCAGCGTTACAGTTGATAAGTTTTTACTTAGCAAAAGCATTCCTGATCCTTTAATTTATATCTTCTACTTTAGTTTAATCAGTATTCTGGTACTTTTGGTCACTCCTTTTATTCCTGGACCAACCATGCCTGTACTAATATTAGGGTCTCTATCTAGCTTTAGCTGGATTGTGGCAGCCTATTTAATGTTTGCTCTTTTAAAAATGGGTCAGGTGCAACGGGTGATCCCCATAATTGGTGCTTTAACTCCGATTTTTTTACTGATTTTTGCAGGACAAAGTTTATCAATAATCCAAATTGAGGCGATTACTGTGTTAATTTTAGGGCTTCTAATTCTTACTTTAGAAGATTTAAAAGGCCGATTTGAAAAAAGGGAACTACTAATGGAGATCGGCGCTGCTTTGTTTTTTGCCTTGTCCTATTACCTACTTAGCTTAGGGTTTGCCATGCAAAGTTTCCTAACCGTACTGGTTTGGTCAAAACCTTCTTTAATTCCAATCGCTGTTGTTTTACTAATTATTCCCACCACCAGAAGAAAAATTTTGGGCTTTATCCAAAAAGACCGCTCAAATCAATCAGTATCACAGTCACATCGCAATTTATTAACCGGTGTGGTCTTTGCCTTTGGTCAAACTTCTGCTGTGTTATCTGAGCTTTTATTAACCTATGCTATTTCTTTGGCTAACCCAGCCATTGTAAATTCCCTTCAAGGATTAAAATATGTCTTTTTGCTGATTTTTAGCTTGATTTTAGGAAGAAGATATCCGGAGGTATTTAAAAATAAATCCGGCACGGTTTTTTTAATAACCCAATTTTTCGGGATCACCTTAATTGTCTGGGGGCTTTATTTGCTGGCTGTTGCTAAATAATTAACTTACTTTAGCACTCGGATCAAGTTCTTTGATAAATGATTGGCCATCAGCTTGTAAAGGCAAAGCACCCCAAAACAGAATTGTAGTTTCACCGTCAATAACTACCTGCATAGCTGGCATTAAGGCATAAATACCGGTTACTTCACCTTCAACATTACGCACAGTAACAATTTTATCATATAAACCGGTTACAGAACCTGTAGCTAAAGCTTCCATTCCTTGCACCGGATCAGAATTTAAATCCGGAAATCTCATTAAAGAAACAGGTTCCTCTGAAATCACAATTCCTGCCCGAGGAGCTAAAGCTTCATTAAAACTAACGTGCTTACCCCCAGATTCCATATTAGCTCTCCATAAGCTTAATGGACGATCAGACTCTAAAATACTGGCAATACTATCTGGATTTCTCTTTTCTGAATTAAAAACAGTTACCGGACGATCAGTAGGTTTGACTACTACTGAATGACCGTCTGCACTTGAAACCTCAGCTCTCACTGAAGTAGCGTATTGCTCTAGACCGTAGGCTCCTGCTACTACAGTTAACACCGCAGCTCCAACAGCAAGTTCGGTCTTAGTATCACGGTCTAAGGCTGTAAGATAGAGCAACCCAGACCAAGCTGATCTAATTTTACCCGCCAAAGGCAACTTCATAAAATCCCTTAAGGACTTATCTGCTTG
This sequence comes from uncultured Gammaproteobacteria bacterium, assembly GCA_964523905.1. GTDB lineage: Bacteria > Patescibacteriota > Microgenomatia > Daviesbacterales > UBA10151 > CAZFYQ01. The sequence goes on along the minus strand of CAZFYQ010000006.1, from coordinate 26,696 downwards.
ATATTTTTCAAAATCAACTAAATTTGATGGTTGTTCTGCAGCACTCATATATGTATATTATACACTATGGGGCTTAGTAATGCAAAAATTTAAGCAAGCACCAGGAAGACTGGTTTTTTACCTACTAAGGTCACTGTTAAACTACTATCCTCTTTTCTTTTAGAGGGATCTTCGATAAATTCTACTTGGGGCAATCCGTCTCTTTTGGCCACAACATTATGCGATTTTACAGTAGATCTAACCTCAGAAAGCTCTGGTTTGTCCAAAACCTGATCTGTAATCTTCATTAATCCAAACTGCCTGGCTGCATTTAATAAAAGATGTAAGGTACTATTTTGAAAAGCCTCGCCGGAAAAAGCGATATTAGCTTCATTATTTCTTATTGGACCGCTTAGTCCTATTTTATCTGCCTCAGATGCAAGCCCCATTCTACTGCTATCAACAACTACAGTCATCAGATCAGCTGTTTGTGTAATTCCTACAACTCCAACTTCTTTCAGTATCGACAAGGGATGGTATCCGGGAATTAAATCTGTTAAAACGACGAGCGGCTTTCCGCCTGTTTCTTTTCGCTCGCTATCCTGTTCTACCCAGATTTCCAAAGCCCTATCCTGATCCATTTTGTACTTTGACTGATTTAGCCTTTCATTTAAATGACCTAATACCTTAGATCGATCCAGCGGATTAACCATGGCAGTTTCTCCAAAAACCGGTAATGATATTACTTGAGTAGCATGTATGTCTACTTGTACTGGCTTATCCTCTATCACATCAGGTATTTGCTTGGCTTTCCATTCGGCAGTTGATAGATAAGCCATTTCTCCCCGAGCTGCTAATGCAGCTACCATTTGATCTTTTGACTGACCGTTTTTGGGTTGTTTAACTTTTAAACCAGCCTTTTGATCTCTAAAAAGAAACCCTGGTGCTTGATCAGCTAAAATATCAACATATAAACCCTGATCAATTCGCATTGCTCTATTAGCTGCTCCTAATGAACGAATAAGTACGGGGACATTAGAATGCTCAGCATTACTCTGTTTAAAAGCAGCCGCTAATTCAACTAACCATCCAAAGGTATTTGAGGCCACATTTTTATCTACCCCTGATTCCTCGAAGCTAGTAATAAATGCTTCAAGATCAGAGCTATCTGCTTGACTATAGAACCAATTTATTATCCGATCAGGAATAGCTACATAAGTTGCACGTAGATTTAAAGCTTCGGCTTGAACTCGATATTTTTCAGGCAATTGACTAAAAACTCTTGTTGTAACATCAGAATCTGGTGGAGAATGTAAGTCATGAACTGTGTGCCAAAAGGCAGTTTGTAGTTTCGGGTGGGTTAAGAAAAAATCCGCCAATTCCCCAGGACCATTTCCTTTCTTGAATGTTTCAGACAGTAAGCTGCGACAAAAAACTGACACCCATAAACGAGTTTCACTACTTGGTTTCATTGCAAGCTGCTCTTCCATTAGTAATTTTTGGGTAAACTGGTTATCGTTTAAATAATTAATCTGCCCCTGCAAAGTTACATCTTCAAACCATTTTGTTTTCTCGGTCTGAACTGCAACCCAGAAAGTATGGTATTCACTACCATAAAAATCTATTAATAAATCTGTGGCAGCAAGTCCCTGCTGAGCCTCTTCTAAATTTTTTGGCTGGTGGGAGACAGCTTGCTCAATCCTTTTTCTGGTGGCATTTAGTGCTCCTTTTAAAAATAGTTGAGGAACTTTCTTATCTTTGTGTACTTTAACAGGGTCACCATATTCGTCAATTAGGTAAGTTTCCACTTCTACTAACTTCCCTTCAACCATGACTTGGGCGTCAAGAGCTACTCCTACTGCTCGCAAACGCTCTCCATATGGTAAGGCGGTATGCTGTAATAATGCATCACCGATCAGATAAGCTTTTAGTTGCCTTTGTGTGATCACAACCTCATCCTCAGGTTTTAATCCTTCTGCTAATACCTGCCAACTCTCCAACAAAGCCGGTGAGTGCGCAGGCAATAAAAGTGGCCTTGATAACATTCTCACAGCTGATTTACTGAGAGTAAGAGAATCTGTATCTAATAATTTTCGGATAGTTGGAGCATGTGCGGTTTCAATCAAAGGAACATTGGGAAGCGCGTAATCCATTACTACGGCACCTGTATAACCTGCTCTTAGAACAGTTCCATTCAATTCACCTAAAGATACCTTTCCATCAATTATACGATCTACCATGCCGAGGATTCTAACAGGTAATCATCCTAGAATCAAATTCCCTCTTGTGGACAAAGTAAAAATATTTTAGAATGGCCTCAAAGTCGCTGCTCCCTCAGAAGCTAAAACATATGCCAAGAGGAAAAAAGAAATTACCTGCTACTAAGCCGTCTTTACCTAAGATCGCTTTTCTATTGCTGCAGTATGGCTTAATTAAAGTCGGAGAGATTCCGGTTCTCTTACTAAAGTTAATAGTTAATAGTGTCAAAAAACTTTATCACTCAGTTCCTAGATATTCAGTAAGTTTACCTAAAGCTCCCTCAATTAAATTACCCAAACCACAGAAACCCAGTCTGCCAACTTTTGAACTTAAACTGCCATCGCTACCGAAATTTTCTTGGCCCAGTTTCTCTTTTCCCTCATTTCATTTTTCAATGCCCCATCTTCCCCGTCTGCGCCATCGTCGCGTTGGCCGGCCACGCAAATCCTGGTTTTTACCCCGCTTTATTTCGGGTTTAAGGCTAAAGGTAAGAAGGGCTGTCCCCCCAAAAGCCAGATTTGCCATCCTGACAGCCATAGTGCTAATTTTGCTTTATCAATATACCTATGTAATTTTTACAACTGCCTCCCAACTACCTAATCCTAATAAGTTAGTGTCCAGCAATACTCCTTTAACAACCGAGTTTTATGATCGAAACGGCAAGCTACTTTATCGTTTGTATGAGGGAAGGAACCGTACTCTAGTCCGATTGAATGAACTTCCTTCATATCTTACTAAGGCCACCCTGGCAGCAGAGGATAAAAACTTTTATTCTCATCCCGGAGTAGATTTTGTGGCCATTGTTAGAGCTTTTATCGCCAACACCGTAAATCATCCTAGGAATAATCAGTTGGAAGGAGCGTCCACTATTACTCAACAGCTAATAAAGAACACATTACTTACTCCGGAAAAAACCTATATTCGTAAAGTAAAAGAGATTGTCTTAGCCTTGTGGGCAGAACGAATTTACAGCAAAGATCAAATTCTACAAATGTATTTAAACGAAACCCCTTATGGTGGGCCAGCCTGGGGAATTGAGGCTGCAGCCGAAACCTATTTTGGCATTAGTGCCAAAAACTTAAGCCTGGCTCAGGCTGCATATTTAGCCGGGTTACCAGCTTCTCCTACTCAATTTAGTCCATATAGCGCTAATCCTCAGCTTGGCAAGGACCGGGAAAAAGAGGTGCTTCGTCGAATGGTGGAAGATAAATTTATTAATGCCTCAGATGAAACCCAAGCACTGGCTACGGATTTACACCTAAAACCGCAGTCAACTGATATTAAGGCTCCCCACTTTGTAATGTATGTTAAAGATTTGCTGTCACAACAATACGGTGAAAGAGCAGTGTCTCAAGGAGGCTTAAAAGTAACTACCACCCTAGATTTGGGAGTTCAGGAAATTGCTGAAAAAGCCGTAGCTGATGAACTGGTTAATTTAAGTTCATTGAATGTTAGTAACGGTGCAGCCATGGTAACGGATGCCAAAACCGGCCAAATCCTGGCCATGGTGGGATCCAAAGATTATCATGAGCCTAATTTTGGTTCTTTTAATGTCACCACTGCCCTTCGTCAGCCTGGTTCTTCTATCAAAGTCGTTACCTATGCCACTGCTTTTAAGCAGGGTTTTACCCCTGGTAATACTATTTTGGATGCACCGGTTACTTTTAAAGATGGGGTTAATTCTTACTCACCTGTCAATTATGATGGCCGCTTTCATGGCCCGGTATCTCTTCGCACTGCTTTAGGCTCTTCCTATAATATACCCGCTGTGAAATTACTTTCCACTGTTGGTATTGGTAATATGATCCAAACTGCTCAGGATATGGGCATTACTACTTGGGATCAGCCACAAAACTATGGTTTATCTTTAACTTTGGGAGGTGGAGACGTAACCATGATTGATATGATGTCGGTTTATAACACGCTGTCTCAGATGGGTAATAAGCAGGCAATTACTCCCATACTTAAAGTAACTGATTCTGATGGCAATGATTTGGAAGATTATCAAAATCAGGCTATCCAGGCTTTACCTGCAGCTGTGGCCTACTTAGTTACCAACATTTTAACTGATAACCAGGCTCGTACTCCGGCTTTTGGACCAAGTTCTGCCTTAGTTGTTCCCAATCACACTGTGGCTGTTAAGACCGGCACCACTGACAATAAACGTGATAACTGGACCTTTGGTTACACACCCAACTACGTTGTTGGTGTCTGGGTAGGCAATAATAATAATTCTCCAATGGATCCCCGACTAACATCCGGTATTACCGGAGCTGCTCCAATTTGGAACAAGATCATGACTATGATCTTGGCAAATCAACCTAATTTGGCTTTTGTAAGGCCTGAAGGTGTGATTGATACAATAGTTGATGGCAGACGTGATTTGGCCATTTCCGGACAAAACACTAAAAATCTTGTTCAGGTTCATAAAGATGCAGATAAAATTACTCTTTTTGATGCTTTCTCAAGCTACGCCACATCCAGTGCGATCACTTCAGCCAAAGACCAAGCAGCTAACTAATCCAGCACTGCCCAACCGCGCAAATCTTTTTTAGATACTTTTAAAGGTGAGGTTAAAAAGCGCACTGTTTTTTCAATGAAAATTAAAGTGGCCACCTTCGCATTTTTAGCTATTTCAACACCATAAATATCATTAATTTGGCTAATATCTCCCATCTCCAGTCCTTCAAACGAGAATACTTTTTGTACCCTAAACTGGCCAATTATATCTTTACCCGCAGGCTTTATATAAACTAAATCTCCTGGGGAAACTACCCCAAATGGAGCTATTTTACTTTTGGAAAAACGGGCTTCGATAGTTTTTATTCCATTTAGTATTAACTCTCCTCCGCTTCCTTTAAAAATCGCCAGGTGCTTTTTCACCATTGCATTATACACTTAAATTTGCTACACTTGACACAAGACCTCCAAATTATGGAGGATTTTTTTTAGCTATGCCCAATGTATTAAGTTTTTTTAAAGAAGTTTATGAGGAGCTGTTTAAGGTAGCCTGGCCCAGCCGTGAACAGACCATCAGATATACTGTTTTGGTAATTATTGTGGCTGTAGCAGTAGGGCTTTTTTTAGGAGGGTTGGATTATTTACTAACTCTGTTATCAGCTTTTTTATTACAACATTATGGACATTAACGATCAAACAAAAAATATAGAAGAAGTGGTAGAAACAACTGAACCTGTTACAGAACCTACATCAGATGAACCAGCTGAACTGACTACTCCTCCAACAACTAGTGATGAGACTACAGAAATCCTAGATGATCCAGAAACTACATCAAACGATTCTGGTAATGAAACTATTGTTGGTGAAACTCCGGCTGAGGAAATCGTTCCCAATGAACAAGCAGAAGCTGCTGAGCAACCTGTTACTCCAGTTCCTGCTCCAAAAAATGACAATCCCAATGCTCGTTGGTATGTAGTTCATACTTATTCCGGACATGAAAACAAAGTGGCTGTGACCTTAAAACAAAGAGTGGAATCCGAACATTTGCAAGCTAAAATTTTAGAAGTCTTAGTCCCCACTCAAGATAAAATCGAGATCAAATCCGGTAAAAAAGTGACTGTTAAAGAAAAAATCTTCCCCGGATATATTTTAGTTAAACTAATTTTAGATGATGTTTCCTGGCTGGCTGTTCGAACCACTCAAGGAGTAACTGGCTTTGTGGGGATTGGTAACAAACCCACCCCTATTTCTGAGGCAGAAGTAGCCACCATTGTTAGCTTTGCTCAAACTGAAGCTCCGGTTTACAAACAGGTCTTTGAAGTTAACGACACTGTCAAAATTGTGGACGGTCCATTTTCCGACTTTATTGGTAAAATTGACAATGTTGATAAAGAACGCGGCAAGGTTAAAGTGCTGGTTTCTATTTTCGGAAGGGAGACACCTGTAGAGCTGGACTTTTTACAAGTACAGAAGATTTAATTGTCACCCTGAGCGTAGCGAAGGGTATAATTATATTCTTCACTTCGTTCAGAATGACAGAAAGACAAATATGGCAGTAAAGAAAATAAAAACCTTTATAAAACTTAACATTCCAGCAGGCCAAGCTACTGCTGCTCCTCCGGTTGGTCCAGCCCTGGGACAACATGGACTGCCAATCATGGAATTTGTTAAAGCCTTTAATGAAAGAACTGAGCCTAAAAAAGGCAATGTATTACCAGTGGTGATTACTGTATATGAGGACCGCACTTTTTCTTTTATTACCAAAGAACCGCCGGTAGCCGAAATGATTAAAAAAGCCCTCAGTTTAGAAAAAGGCTCTGGAAGTGCCCTAAAAGAACCAGTTGGTACATTAACTGGTGCACAGGTCAGGTCAATTGCTGAAGCTAAATTACCGGATTTAAATACTAAAAATGTGGAAGCAGCAATGAAAATTGTTGAAGGCACAGCACGCTCTATGGGCGTGAAGATACAATAACCAAGAAACAAAATGGGAAAAACAAAAATTGCCACAATTGATGATTCAGCAACTGAGGAGAAAATTAAGAAAGCTCCAATGGTGAAAAAACCTCTTCAAAAAGGCGAGGATTCCTTAGTCGCTCAGCTTAAAGAAGAACTGGGCATGACTGAACCCACTCCCGTCATTGCGAGTGAAGCGAAGCAATCTACTCAGGAAAGTGCCGAAAAAGCTGAGGAACCTAAAAAGAAATCACAAAAACCTGGTAAAGCCAAACCACGATCCAAAAAATACCAAGAAATTAGTGAGGACTTAGATCGCACTAAGGCTTATCCTTTAAATGAAGCCTTAGATTTAGTAAAAAAGCTGTCTATGACTAAATTTACCGGCACCTTAGAAACTCATATTAATACCATTTCTACTGGTATGCGCGGCCTGGTTTCCTTACCATTTGCCTCCGGTAAAAAACTGCGAATTGTAGTTTTTGGCGGTGAGGCTGAGGGCGCCACCACTGGTACTGAGGCTACAATTGATGAAATTAGCAAAGGCAAATTAGATTTTGATTTAGTTATTACCCATCCAACTTGGATGCCAAAATTGGCTAAAGCTGCTAAAATCCTGGGTCCGCGCGGTTTAATGCCAAATCCTAAAAACGGTACTATTGCTACAGACTTAGAAAAAGCTGTATCAGGTTTTGCAGCTGGTAAAACTGAGTATAAAACAGAATCCAAAGCTGCTGTGATTCATTTGGCAGTTGGTAAATTAAATCAGCCCAATGAAGAATTAGCTGCCAATATCAAAGTTCTATTAACTACTTTAGGTAAATCACGCTATAAAAAAGTAACTTTATCTCCCACCATGGGCCCCGGAGTTAAGCTGGACTTAGCCAGTATTTAATAACCTCGAAAGTTTTTTCTTTCCCTATATAATTTCTCCGACAAGCCACCTTCTTTTTTATGCTTTTCTTTAAGAGAGACAATCAACTTATCAATCAAGTAATTAGCCTGATTAATCAGGGTTATCATCAAATTTACAGTTTGTTGTTGATCTGTCGGGAGATTGGGGAAATTGGGGTTATCAGGAAGATAAGGCTGTCTTAAAATTTTCCAGATTTCCTCTATCTCTCTAATCTCCCTGATTACCCTTTCTTTTTCCCAAATCTGAAGTTTATTCTGCCTGGCAAAGGCTAAATAATCTTTTAAAAGCTCTTCCAGCGAGCCTCTTGAAACTCCAGACAACTTAATATATCCACTCAATCCTTGCTGTTTGTTACCCTCCAAAATATTCTGCATACCAGACCTGGCTGCTTGCTCCATCTGGTCTTTTGTCCTAGATTTATAATCAATCCACCTTTTGCAAAACTCAATTGTATAATCATAAATTGGCACTGTTAATTTATAAGCGAGCAAATACTCATATCCAGCTTTTTTCTTTCCCTGATTATTCTGATTATCCATATCTCCCTAATTACCCTTTCCGAACGCTTTTTTAAATACCTCTCCTAAATTAAGTTTTAAAAACTGCAAAGAGATTAATCCAAAGATTAGAACCCATATTGCTGAAGAAATATGGAATAGCACAATCATCGCAGATGCCAAATTGACATTAATACCAAATACACCAGTTAGAATTACTGCTCCTGATGCTTCTGCAGAACCAACATAACCCGGGGCTGCCGGGATCAGATAAGTTAAGGCAGACAGTAACTGACCCAAATACATTTTGAGATATTGCTGATGAGATCCCAGTGAAAGAAAAGTAAAATACCAAATCGCCGCATCTGCTCCATATGCTCCTATGGTAATAATGGTCATTAACAGTAGATCTTTGGGGTGACGGTCCAAAATAGCAAACGATTCTAAAATGAATGACGTAAACTTATCAAAGTATATCTTAATAGGCTTTATTATCAACAGACCCCTCAGAAAATCAAACAATTTTCGCGCAAGTCTTAGTTGAAATACTGCCAAGTAGGTAATTCCCAGGCTAATAAGTAGCATCACTATAATAATGTAGATGAAAGTGATGTTAAGTGAGGTTGGCACAACAAAAAATAAAACTGCACCCAAAAGGAGCACTCCCAGAAAATCCACCAACCGGTCAATAAAAGTCCACACAATGGCTTTGCCTAAATTGATTTGATAACGATTGTTTAAATAAACTCCTTTGGCAATCTCCCCTGCCCGAATTGGAATGAAAAAATTAAGCATCATGGCCACCCCATTTAAGAAAATTAAATCCATTAAGGGAATTTGTTTAACTTCTGCCAAAAAAATCTTAAATCTCAGAGCCCGCAAACTTAAGGCCAGCAACATGAAGAAAAAAATGATCAGTAAAATAAATGGATTAACTTTTTGCAGAGTTTGGAAAATTTGTCCAATATTTACAAAATGTGACCAAACCAGTATTAAAACTATGCCTAGAATACTATTTAGTAAGATTTTTATCATTAATAGTTGCCAATCTTGCTCCTTAAATATACACTATAGAGCGTATAGAAAATAGCGTACAGCGTTTAGGTTTAACTATACCCTGTACCCTATACCCTGTACCCTAATCTATGTTTACCTCCCTGAAACAGCGCATCATTATCGGAGTTTATGTCTTCTTAGTCCTGTCAATTCCAGTAGGGGCCTTTTTAGCTTCCAAAGAACAAAATGTCACCAGCAAGGCAGCAGGCATTGACCAGCCTACCCCTACTTTATCTCCTTCTAAAACTGCCACAGCCTCAGCCAAAACCCAGCTACTAGAGCAATCTCTAAAAGAAAGCACCGCTATTTCTGTCACCCCGGTTCCCACCCTTGATGAATCACTGCCCACCACGGCTAATTCCTTTGGCCCCACAATGTCGTTTAAAGCTAGTTTAGAAGGCCGGCCGGCAGGTAACGAGGCCAGTAAATTATTTATTGGAATTATTGAGGGCGATTTAACAGCAAATCCCAAATTTGTGTTAAGTTTTAGCATTGATCTACCGGCCAATGGAATATATAGCAATTTATCTTTAGCCGGTTTAACTGTCGGCAATAAATATACTGCCATACTAAAAGGACCTGCTCAACTGGCTGCTGCAGTTTCCTTTGTGGTTGCTCCAAATATCACCAGTTTAAATGAAGGAACGGTCATTAATTTAACCTCTGGCGATTTAAATGAGGATAATGTGGTTAATTCATCGGATTATTCCATTGTCTTAAAAGCCTTTGGCGCTACCCCGTCATCAAGTAATTGGGATGACAATGCTGACTTTAACAAAGACGGGCTGATAAATGTTTATGATTTAGGCATAGTTTCTAAAAATATCGATACCACAGGAACAACCGGAGCTTGGAGTTCACCAATTCCGACACCTGCCAGCTCCACTGCCTCAGCCTCAATAGAATCCAACCCCCCACCAATGGGAGGACCTGCCACCCAAAGCAATGGTTACTGGATGTGGATTCCTAAGTAGATATAGTATAGTAATTATATGGAAGCCGCAGTTCTGGAACCTCAAGCAATAAATCCAGCAGAAAGAAAACTGCACAATGAATCAGCTAAATTTGCAGGCCCAATTCAACTGTCTATTGGGGAAAATAGGTTTATTGTCATACCCACTATTTATTCTGATGCTAAGCCTGGACAAGCCGGAGTATTTACTTCTGGTTTAATAATTAGTGACGCCGATATAAATGCCCATAGATTTAATCAACCACAGATTCAAATAGGCAGAGATTTAGGATCAGATATTCATCTTCCAGATCATAAAGTTTCGCGTCAACATGCAACCTTAACACCAGTTTTTTTAAACACCACTGTTAAAGATACTTCTACTAATGGTACTGCTGTAGAAACTATAAAAGGCATTGACGGTAAAGAAATTTTGTTACCCGGTCAGTCTTCTAAGCCCTTTATTTTAGAGGATCCAGTCACAATAAAAATTGGTCGTTCCACTGTGGTTTTAACTAGAAATAACGATCAAGCTGTTTTAATGGTTGATGGTAAAGTGATGTTAATTGATGAACTTCCCGGTCAAGACATTAAAAAAATCACAATTGGTAGAACGCCCGATAATGCTTTAAGTATTCACGATACTAGTATTTCAAGACATCATATTGAGCTTACGCAAATTGGTGGTAGCTACGGAGGAGTATATATTGTCAAAGATCTAGACTCCAGTAATGGTACCCAACTGGAAGTAGCTGAAAAACCAGAACAACCTCAGCCGGAGCCAGCAGCAGAAGCATCAGAAGATTTACCAACACAGCTTTCCAGGTTATTAACCCGTTGGGAAAATTCTATAACACCAAGTGGCAATAAATCGCTTCGTCATCGTAAAGAACTGGAAACTAAATTTAGTTGGCAAAGAAAAGAAGTTGGGAATTTAGTGTTTCTTTACCCTGTTGGTTATGAAAATAAATTGGATCAACTGATAAAAACAGAGCAAGAGGTAGAAAGAAGAATTGGCCTGGGCAAAATGCCAGGTAAAGTAGAAGTTCTACTCGTACCTGGTTCTAAATATTGTCCTCGTGCAGCAGCAGATGGTATGGGAAGTACAATTATTCTGGATATAACCGATCGCAAAATGGGCACAGCTGCCCATGAATATACTCATGCCTATTTAGGTCATAAATGGGGTCGCAGTCACTCACCAATGGCTTCCGAAGGGGCTGCTATTTACTTTGGTAATGAGGTTGCCCCGGATGACGAAAGTAACAATGTTAAATATTACTATGGTCGGGACGATGTAATCACTCTCGAGGAAAAAGGAATCCAGGTGGGAGGCTCGCATACAGCAATGCTCTCAGCAGCAGGGCATGTGTTGACAGATGTAAAAGAGGAGATAGAATATGCCTATCGTTTTGGTGGCTATTTTACCAAATATTTTATCGAAGAAGGAGACGGCAGATGGGCTTTTCTTAACTTCTATAAACAAACTTGCCAGGATAACATGGCTGATGAGATCACTGGAAAAACTTTAATATCTAATGGCTTAGTATTGGGTAAGCAAAGGGAAATTACTGCTCAGGCAATTCGTCAAACAGCCAAAGAATTGGGTATAAAGGATTTAACCCCGGAAAGAATTTTAACTGGTTTTGATCAATATATTAAAGCCTTCAAATAGATTGACAAATTAGATCACTTAGCTTAGAATAACTTCAGCTTAAGAAAGTGGGTGCCCAACTAAATCCTACTTGAAGCGCAAAATGCCGAAAACAAGAATACAAAAAGAAGAGACAGTTGTTAAACTAACTGAAAAATTTGCTAAAGCCAAATCAGTGGTCTTTGCCGATTATCAGGGTCTAACCATGAGCCAGCTTAGTGACTTGCGTAATAAACTACGTGACCAGCAAGCGGAATTTACCATTACTAAAAATACTCTGTTATCCCGTGCCCTTCCAGCTTCTAACGTCGAACTTCCAGCTTCCAGCTTAAATGGCCCTACTGCTACTTTATTTTCCTTTGATGATGAGATTTCTCCAATAAAAACCCTGGTTAAATCTTTAAAAGAGGCAGGAAAAGGTAAAGTAAAGGCTGGATTTTTAGGTGAAGAATACTTAAGTTTTGATAAAATTATCCAACTATCCTCTTTGCCTTCTAAAGATGAGTTGCGAGCTAAAACCGTGGGAGTTTTAGTTGCACCTCTCCAAGGAATTGTCGGCGTATTACAAGCAAATTTACGTAACTTAGTCTATGCACTAAGTGAAATAACACGTCTTTCAGAACAAAAATCGAAGGGAGGTGTTTAATAATTTATGGCAGATGATAATGCAAATGTTGAAGAAAAAGTTGAGCAAGCTGAAGAGGCTGCAACCGAAGCTGTTGAAAAAGCTGAGGAAGCTACAGAAGCTGCAGTCGAAGCTACTGAAAAAGTAGAAGAAGTTAAGGAAGAAGTTAAAGAGGAAGTCAAAGAGGAACCGAAAAAAGCAGCCAAACCAGTTTCAGGTAATTTAGAAAAGATTATTGAACAGATTGAAACCCTCTCTGTTTTGGAACTGGCAGATTTAGTTCATGCTTTGGAAGACCGCTTTGGAGTTTCTGCATCAGCCCCAGTTGCAATAGCTGCAGCCGGTGCTGGAGCAGCCGCTGGAGAACCAGCTGAGGAAAAAACTACCTTTAATGTGATCTTAACCGCTGGTGGAGCGAATAAGATTTCAGTAATTAAAGCAGTTCGTGAAATCGTACCTACTCTTGGACTTAAAGAAGCTAAGGATTTGGTCGAAGCAGCACCGAAACCAGTTTTGGAAGGTGTTAACAAAGCAACAGCTGAAGAAGCAAAGACTAAACTGACCGCCGCTGGCGGGACAGTTGAGTTACAGTAATCAAAGAGTCAATTCCTTTGAATTAAAAAAGTCCCGAGCAATCGGGACTTTTTTGAATCTGGTCTATTGACACTCTTTTGCTTACTATGATATACATTGAGTAGTTATTATTTCTTATGACTGACAAACTATCACTCGAAAATTTACCCGATCTTTTAACTGTTAAAGAAGTTGCTGAAGTATTGAGAGTTTCTCCTCTGACTATTAAAAGATGGGGCAAAAGAGGCAAGCTTCCAGCTATTAGAATTAACTCTAGGGGTGATCGCCGTTACAAAAAAGAAGCCGTCTTATGGTTACTTGGTATCACCCAGAAACCTGCTTCATCTGAGCCTGCAACCTCCAGTTCTTACTAAAATTAGCACCGAACTAACTATATTGCCAGAGTATTATGAAAAAGTTGATGTAGAGCCAAAAAGGGCTACTCGGTAGTAATTTGGGGATGAATTAAATAATTGGGGTTGTGCTTAAAACTAATCTCACCTTTTTTCTCAATCACATAATAGGCAAAACCCTGTTTATCAAGTAAAGGTTTAGAGTTTTCATACTTCTCTCCAGGCAAACCATTTCTTAAAACAACCAGGAAACCGCTCCCGGTATTTATCAGCCCCATACCCCAGCCAGCTGGTACTCCCACAATCCGACCAGGACTTAAGGTCACTACTTTAAATTCCTTAGCATCGCCTGTTTCATCATTTCTTTGCATCACCATAATCCCCTGACCATAGAGACACTGACAGGTTTGCATTCCAGCAAAAGTGCTAATATATCCTTCAGTTTTGTTAAACTCCGGCTCATTTTTACCAGGACTAACCACAAACATTACTTGATCCCCTTCTTCAATTAAATAATAAGGAGTTTTAATGGAACTCTCTGCTTCATCCATTAATACCGGCTTTAAATCTTTATCAGTTTTAGCAACGATCATAAATTTAGAATATCACAGAGTATAAATACTTTAATAGTACCAATTGCCTTTTGATTCTCCAGGGTTGTTGGATTAAACGGTATAACCATTCCAGTCTTAACTGACGCATCCAGGAAGGGGCGCGATTAACTTGACCAGACAAATAGTCAAACGATCCCCCAACTACCATAGCCACTTTCACTGGAATTTTAGACAGATTTTTGTCAACCCATTTCTCCTGCTTGGGCGCCCCGTATGCTACAAATAAGATATCTGTGGAGGGAATTCTATTCAATTCAGAGCTGGCCAAAGTTACTTTAAGTTTTGGATACTTTTTTTGTAAGCGCTCAGCGGCTTTTGCTGCTACCGAATCTCGGCCCCCTAAAAGGCCTACTGTATAGCCATAATCGTTGGCTAGTTTTATTAACACCTCCATCACGTCTATTCCCGGAGTATTACAAACTATATCAGTACCAATTTGCAAACCATACCCATCTGGTATTGCAAGGTCTGCCTGATTAAGGATTTTTTTTAAATCCGGATCTTTTTGGGCCATCATCACAATTTCCGGATTAGGGGTCACAATATAGTTTTTCCCTGTTTTAGACAACCACCCCTGCACTGTTTCTAATACCTGATCTATTGTGACATCATCAATTTTTACTCCCAATACATATTTTTTCATATGTTTTCTAATACCTTTAAAGTTTCCTTTGCACACTTCTCCCAACTAAACCTTTTAACATTTTCCAATCCTGCTTTAATTAACTTGTTTCTTGTATCTTGGTTATTAATTTGTTCCATAGCTTTAACTATATCATTTACATTATATGGATCAACCAAAATCGCTCCTTTACCAGCTACTTCCGGCATTGAGGAAATATTGGAAGTAATTACTGGACACCCACAGGCTTGCGCTTCCAAAATTGGCAGCCCAAATCCTTCAAACAGTGACGGGTATACTAATGCTATTGCTCCTTTATATAAACCAGGCAAATCTTTGTCATCTACTCTACCCAGGAATTTGATATTTTGACTAGCTTTTGCATAAATTGAATCTGACAACCAGCCTTTTGAACCTGCAATTAGTAGTTTCTTGTTTAATATTTTAACAGCCTCAATGATTCTTTCTAAATTCTTTCTTGGTTGAACTGTGCCGACGAAAAGATAGTAACTATCTGGCTTCTTTTTTAACTCTGAACTCTGCACTCTGAACTCTTCGCTGTTATATCCCTCATATACCACTGCTACTTTATCGCTGTTAATTCCTATTTTATGTACCAAATCATCTTTAGTAGCATTGGATACAGCAATGATTTTAAAGGCGTTTTTAAGCTGTTGCCTTTGCATAAAGCCTAAATATAACCGTTGCTTAAGCTGATGCATGCCTGGCAAGTATTCTGAGCCTAAGTCATGGACAGTAATCACGGTTTTTAATCCCGGTTTTTTAATAATTGGAATAGTGTGGGCCGGAACAAATAAAACGTCTAGTTTATCTTTAAAAGTTTGCCTGGCCAAGCCTACTTGTGTCCAAAGTCTGGGGTAATTAATCGTCTTAAACTCAAAATTCTTGGGCCATCGTAAATTGTCATCCTGAGGCGAAGCCGAAGGATATAATTTTATACCCTTCACTATGTTCAGGGTGACATTTGGTCTTAAGTAAACAATATACTGATTTTTGTGATCCACTTTTGCCAGCGCTTTTAAAAGTTGGTAAGAATAATTTTCAGTACCTGTTCTGTCTTTCACAAAAGCCCGGGATCCATCAAATCCAAATATTTTCGACTTCATATCTATATTGTATATTGTTTGTCGAAAATAATACCAGAGGAGCCTGCACGACTTTAGGAGTGCGGACCTGCTGATATAATCATAAACTACTTGACAAATTGACTCCAAATTGCCATTATTAAATTAGCCTTAAAAGCTATGATTTTTTACTAACTTTTGAAGCTAAAAGGATATCGTGCCCAGCAATACTCAATACAAATACTCTGTTTCAGAAGCTGCTAAGTATTTATCAGTAACTTCCTGGACCTTAAGAAACTGGGAAAAATCCGGTAAATTAATTCCTCACCGCACTAAAGGAAACCAAAGATCCTACACCCTATCCCAACTCAATGAATTCTTAGCCACTCAAACCAATGCTTATAAAAGAGAAGCAAAATTACCTACACCTTCCCCACTGATTTTTACACCACTCCCTAGTAAATTTGATTGGAAAGTGCCATTTTTAGGAGCACTAATTGGTTGTGCCACGCTCGGAGCTGCCATTGGTTTATTTTTACATACTCTGCAAATGAAGCAGCCAATGATAAGTTTTAGCATGCCGGTGCCACAGCCAAAGAGCCAGATCAATCCACCCCAGGCCCAGCAAAGTCCCGGGCTGACTTATTACCCGTCAGCCTATGATCAAATTGTGCCATCATTAAACTTAGTGCCCAATTCCTCATTTGAAGCCAACAATGATCACCAACCACCACACTGGTATTACACTGGTCAGTCTACTTCTGATAATACTTTTGTTTCTCAAGATACCTCACATTCCGGACAAAACTCTTTAAAGTTTTTGCCAGGCAGCAGTGATTTAGGAGTATTAAATGTTGATACAGTATCAGGAGCTGCCAGAGGTTATAAACTATCATTCTATATCAAAACATATAAAAATACTGCTTTTGATGTGGCTGTTTCCTGGTGGGATACTAAAAATAAAGTCCGAGTTAATACCCAAAATCGTTTAATTGATGAATCTAATTTATCTGATCAATCAGCCGGCTGGCAGTTTGAAACCTTTGATCTACCCTCTCCCGGACCGGATCAGGGTAAAGACTGGTTTCCTCTAATTGAAATTCCCAATCTAACCTCTGGTGTGGCCTACATCGATGATGTATCAGTAACAGAAGTTGGCACTAACGGCATGGCTCAGGTTCGGCCAACCGGAAATTACATTGATGCCATTGGTGACGGATCAATTTTAATCACCGCCGGAGGTGAAATGGTGCCCTCAACTAATAAAACAGGTACACTGGGCACTATTAATTTAGCTTTTCAATCCTTGTATTTACAAAATGCTTCGATTGATTCTGATGGCAATGCCTCATTTGCCGGAGGTATTACCACTGGTGGTGATTCCAGTATTGGTGGAAACTTAAGTGTGTCCGGGTCCATTACCTCAGGAGGATCTTTAACTTCCGGTGAAGGCATTAGTATTGCCGGGGATTTGATACCATCACAAGACGCCTCTTTTTCTTTAGGTTCAAGTTCATCTCGCTGGGCTAATCTGTTTTTATCAGGTAATGCTGGCATTGGCGGATCATTAAATGTTACATCCGGGGCTAACTTTGCTTCTTCTGTAAATGTTTCCGGTAATACCAACCTAAATACTTTGGGCGTCAGTGGGTCTACTACTTTAAGCGGATTATCCTCTTTTGCCGGCACTGCACTTTGTATCAACTCCTCAAATCAAGTAGTAACTTGTTCTGGTAGCTCTTCTCTAACCGGAAGCGGCGTAAATGGCGGAGTAGCCTACTGGAATGGCACCAACTCCTTAACCAATTCCGCAGCCAACTTCTTCTTTGACTCCACTAATAAAAGACTAGGTATTGGAAACAGCGCCCCAAGCCAATCACTTGATATTCAAACAAGTGGTAATAACTCCTCTGTACGAGTCACCAGCAACAACACCACAACCGGTGGATTATATCTATATTCAGGTAACCCCCAATCAGCTGCAATCTCTGGAGCTGCAGAGCTAGTTAATGGTAATTGGACATCTAGAACTAATGTTGGAGCAGGTAGTGGATTTGCCAGCATGATTTATGTTACTGACAATGGTAACATTGAATTCTACACTAATACCGGACTCACTAACGGTAATACTTTTACTCCAGCTGAAAGATTAAGGATTACGACTACCGGTAATGTGGGAATTGGTCTAACCACTGCTAACTCACAGCTTTCTGTATCAAATAATGTCCATATTGGTTCTCTTTTCCAAGGAACAGCAGCTCCAACTAATGGACTGTTTGTGGATGGGAATGTTGGTATTGGAGCTACTACCTCATCAAATAAATTAGATGTCTGGGGAAATGCCAGAATTACCGGGAATTTAACAGTGGATGGAACTTTAACCGGCCCAGCCTCCGGATCTGTTGGTTACTGGTCCAGAACCCCCGGTCTTCTCTTCCCCACCACTATCACCGATACCATTGCTACTTATGGCAATGTTGGGATTGGAACTACTGCACCAGGAGCACAGTTAGAACTTTTAGGTGGATCTGGAACAGGTGGATTAAAAATAACAGGTTCAATTGCGGGTAATTATTCTGCAAGCTCCATACAGATCGATGACAGTGCAGGAATAGCTAGATTTTTCTCTGCGGGTGCGAATACCGGTACCAAGGGAGGATATAACTTTAATCAAGCTACTTCCAATGGAGGCTCTAATACCACAGCTATGGTAATCGATGCTAATGGTAATGTGGGCATTGGTAATACCAGTCCAAATGGTCAATTAGTAGTCAGAAGCAGTAATCGAGCTTTAGCTTTACAAGCAAATACAGCTAACCAGGGTGTAGATTTACAATTCTTTGATTCCTCAAATGTTACTAATTACAAATGGGACCTATCATACAGATCAGGCACAACAGGAACTAATGATCCGCTGTTCCTATACAATAGCTCTAGCACTGTTACTACGGCCTTCACTCAAACTGGAAATCTCGGCATTGGAACTACTGCACCATCCCAAAGATTCCAAGTAAATGATGGTTCAAGTGCTTCGGTAATTACCTCCACTGGTAATATTGGAATTGGTACTACTTCCCCTAATGGTCCGCTACATGTAGTTTCACAAAATACCACAGGTTCAACTACTTCTTCCTCAGTAGTAATAGAAAACCAAAAACTAACTACTGGTACCGGGCTTTACATGGCCTCTCAAACCTTAACTTCCGGTAGAATGGCAGATATTTCTCTTACCTCCAGTAACTTAACAGGTACTGCAGGAATTGGATCAATCCTAAACATTGACTGGTCACCGTCTATTGCCACCACAGCCACCGGGGATTTATTTGCCTTAAATATTGGAGCTAATGGCACTACCACAGGTAATTTATTTGATATTTTAAATAATTCCTCCAGTATCTTTTCTATTTCACAAACTGCGCTAACCACTTCCCTGCCGGCTTCATTTACAGCTCCGGGGGATGTTTCCATTGCTTATGATATAAACTTTACCAATCCCACTGCCTCATATATTAAATCTTTAGCGCCTTTATATCTGGTGGCCGGAGATATTAACAATTCCTCTAACCTTACTTTACAAACCTACAATTCCGGAATAATTGATCTGGATACTGGTAGCGGTGGATCAATCATGTTTACCCAGGGTGGCACTCAAAGACTAATGTTGGATACCAACGGTAACTTAGGGATTGGCAGTTTCGCTCCTTCTTCAATGCTGGCTGTTGGTGGAAATGTGGGAATTGGAGTTTCATACGGGGCAGCCTCTATTGTCACTCCCACCAATGGACTGGCTGTGCAGGGCAATGTGGGAATTGGCGCTACCACTGCTAACTCCAATTTATTTGTTAATGGCGGTGTGGCCATTGGTTCTAATTTTAATAAAGTAGCCCCGACTAATGGTTTAATTGTCCAGGGTAATGTGGGAATTGGTTTTTCCTCCCCTGCCGGTCTCCTGCAAGTAGGTTCTACAGCCGGCAATGGTAACAATCCAGCACTTCTTGTGACTGCCAATGGTAATGTGGGAATTGGCACCTCTGCTGTTGGTCAACCTTTAACTGTAGGTACTGCCGGTACTAACGGAAACGGAGCTTTCTTGTCAGTGGGAGGTGTGTGGACTAATGGATCTTCTATTGCATTTAAAGAAAACTTTAGCGCTTTAAATGCCTCAGATATTTTAGCTAAAGTGAACAGTCTTCCGATTTTGGAATGGAATTATATTAATGAAGACCCCGGCATTAAACACATTGGTCCGCTTGCAGAAGATTTTTACAGCTTATTTAATGTGGGTAATGATGCCCAGCATATTTCTACCATTGACCCGGCTGGTATTGCTCTTTTAAGTATCCAGGCCTTATCTGCTAAGGAATCTTCTTCCTCGAGCAAGCTGGATGATTTAGCAAAAAGAGTAGCTAAACTGGAAGCCTCAGCAAGTGGACAGGCAACAGGTAACAGGCAACAGAACGCCACAGATTCTGCAACTACTTCTGACTGTAGCCTGACGCCTACTGCCTGTAGCCTAAACTTAACTCCTCCTGATACCCTGCTGGCCACCGGATCTGCCACCCTAGTTAATCTAAATGTGACATCAGATGCCACAGTTTCCGGAATGTTAACCGCCTATGGAGCCCAAATCCAAGATCACTTTAAGGTCTTAGGGTTAACCACGTTGGCGAAGACCAATGTGGCCGGAGACTTAACAATTGATGGAACCACCTCACTTAGCGGCACTTCCCTAACTTCCATTCCTACCCTCTATTTGCAAAACAGTCCGATAGCAGAAAAAGTGGATATCTTTAACGGCCTGGTAACTATTGATAAATATGGCAACTTAGCTGTGCAGAAGCTGACAGTTTCAGAAAACACATTAGGTTCAAGCATTCTACTCAAGAATACTCAACAAGTAACTATTACCAGTGCTGAGATTAACTCAAATTCACATATTTTCTTGACTCCCCAGGAGCCAGCCGTACTGGGAGTAACCAAGAATGCAATCAGTCACACATTTACAGTAAAGATTCTAAATAGTTTAGATCATGATTTGAAATTTGATTTCTGGATTGTGG
Source organism: uncultured Gammaproteobacteria bacterium (assembly GCA_964523905.1). Lineage (GTDB taxonomy): Bacteria > Patescibacteriota > Microgenomatia > Daviesbacterales > UBA10151 > CAZFYQ01. The sequence goes on along the minus strand of CAZFYQ010000006.1, from coordinate 6,035 downwards.
ACAGTAAACCTGGTGATATATGAAATATGAAATTGATCAATCTGGAAAAATTGAACAAACAGAGAGAGATACTGTAATAGCCTGTATAAATGGAACGGAGATCACTATTTTCTTAAAAAAAGCAGAAAAAAGAATAATCCAGAAAATCTTTAATACTATGGATATGCATCTTCTTTTCCCCTACTTAACTTTTGCGGCTTTGCTGGCTCTTTTAATACAAAAACTGCAACCAAAAAATAAGATCATTATCGATAAAGAATATATTGGTCATGAAATACTGATTGAAGAAAAAGTTACTCTTTATTTAGAGCAATTGGGTGTACAAAATATTCCTGTTTTGGAATTTGGTCATGTTGGAAAATTATCAGCTGCTCATAATCTAGCTTACTTAGTAGCAGTAGGTAAGAAGGAACCTGATCTAGTTGTAAATTCAAAAGATGTAATGGAGGTAATAATAGGCACAAAAAAAGATCGGAGCCGCTTAACTCAGGAATGGTTACCTGGCGATCAGCGATCAACCGATCATAAAAGTATATTACCACAGAAATCTAAAAAAGTCAATAAAAGGAGATCACGATGACTCAGCAAGGATTCATTAAATTCACCAAAAAATCCCTTGCTTTTATCCTAATTGCAGTTACTATTTTAACTTCTATAGTAATCCTTCATCCAAAATCCGCTTCAGCTGCCTGGTTTGATGAAAACTTTGCTTACCGCCAAGCCATCACTGTTACAGTGACATCCTCAACCAGTGATATTACTAATTTAGAAACTTTATTAACTGTTAATACTTCCAGCTTAATTTCCTCCAAACTGCAAAGTAATTGTCAGGATTTAAGATTTACTAGTGTCAGTGGTAAGCAACTACCCTACTATATAGATAGCGGCTGCAACACCACTACCACAAAAATCTGGGTCATGGCAGATTTAGTCCCTAAAAACACCACCACCTATACCATGTACATGTACTACGGCAACCCCTCTGCTCCAGCCGCCTCTAGTTCTACTAAATTTGATAATGTAGTTGGCTTGGTTGGCTACTGGACCATGAATGATACTTCCGGTTCTACAGCAACAGATAGCTCAATAAAGGGAAACAACCTTACCGCAACCGGCACTACGATTGCTTCTGCTCAATATGCCAACGGTCGAACATTTAATGGTACAAGTGATACAGCTTCTAATGGTAGCGCCACTGGTTTACCAAGTGGTAATACTGATAGAACTATAGAGGCTTGGGTTAATGCCTCCACCATCTCTTCTTTTAATAGATTAATCGCTCAACAAGGAGCCGGCTCTACTAATAACGCCTTTTTACTAGGAGTGGCAACAGGTCCAAAGTTTTTTGTTTCAACATGGGGAGCATCTAACGATCTCAATGATACCAGCACTTTCTCTACCAGTACCTGGTACCATGTAGTCGGCACTTATACAGGCGGCATAGAGTCACTTTATGTAAATGGAGTCTTAAAAGCTACAAAGAATATTACTTCCACTAACACTACTAGTGCTACTAGTATGTTTGTAGGTTCAGACATAAACAGTGGCGAATTTTTCCCTGGTCAAATTGATGATGTTAAGATTTATAATATAGCCAGGACTCAGGCTCAAATTACGGCTGATTACGCTAATACTTCCTGTGGAGGACAGACTTGTACTATTGCCACCACTGCTGTTGGTACCATTGTTCCTTCTACCGCTTTTGCCTCTGAAGAAAAAGCTCCCAGCCCAGTAGCCTACTGGAAATTTGATGAAGGAACTGGCACCTCTGCCAAAGATTCTACATCAAACGCTAACACAGGCACTCTTAGTGGTTCAACTCTCCCCACTTGGCAAACAGAAGACCAGTGTGTTTCAGGTAAATGTCTTTACTTTAATGGGACCAGTAGTTATGTTAATCTAACTAAAACTTCAGCTCTATCTCCTGGTACTGGAGACTATACTATTGCTGCCTGGGTTAAGAGTAATAGCTCTACTGGAACGAGCCAAGGAATCTTTTGGAACCGAGTAGATGCTACTAATTTTCCATTAGTAGATCTGGAGATTTTAAATAGTGGTAAAGCAAATGTTATCTTTAGAGACAGTGCAAATTCTGCCACTGCTACTGGAGGACCGAGTATTAATGCTGATAACAAATGGCATTATGTAGTCGGTGTCAGGAGTGGAACTAATGTATCTGTCTATGTTGATGGTGTATTGGGTGGTAGCGGATCCAATGCAAGTTTGGGCAATATTAATGTAACTTCTGGATTTAAAGCAATGATTGGTTCAGAGGCTACTGCTTCAGATGTAACAACTGGTTTTTTCCCTGGTTTTATTGATGAGCCTAAAATATATGATTATGCTAGATCAAGCGCCCAGATTCTCGCCGATTACAATAGCAGATCATCACTGATCGGAACATCCAGTACAATAGGATCCCAAAACCAACCCGCTGCCCTTTCTAATGGTTTAGTTGGCTACTGGAAAATGGATGAATCCTCCTGGAATGGAACTTCTGGGGAGGTTAAAGATGCTTCAGGAAATGGTAATAATGGGACTGCAGCTGGGTCTACAGGGACTGCCACTATTACTACCGGCAAGTTTGGGAACGGTGGAAGTTTTACTAGAGCTAACCATCACTATATTAATGCTGGTAATGCTTCAAGTTTACAAATTACTGGAGCAATAACGCTATCGGCCTGGATAAAATTGAACTCAAATAATGTCAATGAGGATGTTATCACTAAGGATGGTATTTCTGGTAATTACAGTTATCAACTTGTTACTAATACTAATGGAACGATGAATTTTAATTTTAGTGGTGATGGCAGTACTACCCCAGGATCGGTTAATGGATCAACTGTACTATCAACTGGTACTTGGTATTTTGTTACAGGAGTTTATATCCCTGGTAAATCAGTAGCTATCTATGTAAATGGTATTCAAGACGGGATAAATACTACCAATATTCCTTCCTCACAATTTGCTTCAACAGCCAATCTTATTATTGGATCAGAAAATACTGGAGGTAATAATAGTATGGATGGAACGATTGACGAGGCCAGAGTTTATAACCGTGCTTTATCATCCGCAGATATCTCTACTTTATATAACTTTGCCCCGGGGCCAGTGGGATACTGGGATTTTGAAAATGGCTCTGGCACTGCTGTTTCTGATAAATCAGGCAATGCCAATACCGGAACCTGGAATGGATCCGGAACTACCCATTGGAGACCAGGAAAATATGGCACTGGAGGAAATTTTGATGGAAGTACAGATTATGTTGCTGTTACAGATAATGCTACTGAGAGTATTACTGGAACAGGCTTATCAATTGGATCTTGGATTAAATTAAATAGCAATTCTGTTCAAAGTTCGATTGTAGAAAAGTATGATTCAGGCTCGGGTGGTAAAAATGGTTATCTTTTCCGTGTTTTATCTACAGGAGTATTAGAAGCTGGAGTCGCAGACGCCTCTGGTTTTACCACAGTTGATGACACCAACACTCTTTCTGCAAATACTTGGTACTTTGTAGAGATGACTTATGATGGCTCTAATATTAGAATCTATGTTAATGGGGTTTTAAACAAAACTGGTGCAGCTACTAAAAGTATTACTGATGGAACAACCGAATTTAGGATTGGAGGAGAAGGCGCAACTAATCCAGCTCAAGGAAATTCCATGCATGGTCTGACAGATGAGGTTAAGATTTATAACTATGCTAGAACTCAAGGACAAGTTATTCAGGATATGAATGCTGGGCATCCGGCCCCGGGTTCCCCTGTTGGAACTCCTTTAGGATTTTGGAAATTTGATGAAGGATTTGGCACTACTGCTAATAATTCCGGTAACCAGGGTTCAACTCTTAATGGCACCTTAACCAACATGTCCTCCCCTGCTACCTCTACCTCCGGCTGGACCCAATCCGGAAAATTTAACAAGGCATTAAACTTTGATGGAAGTAATGACTATGTAACTGAACCAGACTCAGACTCCTTAAGTTTTGGTAATGGTACATCTGACAGAGCTTTTACTATCTCAGCATGGATTAAGATGACTAGTGCCACACAATTTAGAATTTTCACTAAAGGGGGGTTTACCTCTACCAGAGAATACGGTTTTGCTACAGATAGCAGTAATAATCTATTTGTTCAGCTATTTACTAACAACAATGCTGCAACCATCCAGGCAACAACTAATAGCGCATTAACTTCTGATGCAGGAAATTGGATTCACGTTACAGCAACATACGATGGTAGTAGCACTGCAGGAGGACTAAAGCTTTATAAAAATGGAATATTGTTAGCAACTACAAATTCTATGACTGGTAGCTACACCGCGATGACCAACCAAACTACAGGAGCATTTATAGGAAATTGGTTCGGAGATTCAGCTACCACCAGTATGGCCAACGGTAGTATTGATGAAGTCAAAGTTTATGGACAAGCCTTAACTGCAGACCAGGTTAAATTGGATTACAACCGTGGTTCTACCCAAGTTTTAGGAGCTTTGTCTGATAATTCCACTTACCAACCAAGTGCTGCGAATCAGGAATACTGTGTGCCTGGGGATAGTACTTCTTGTACTGCTCCTGTTGGCAGATGGGATTTTGACCAAGGCACAGGAACATCTGTCCAGGATACCTCTGGTAATGCCAACACCGGAACCTGGAACGGCACTGGCACCAGACATTGGTTACCGGGAAAAGTGGGAGAAGGAGGTAATTTTAATGGCAGTGATGATTATGTAGAAACAGCTAGCTGGGCAGCTCCCACTGCAAATTTAACCTGGGAGGCATGGTTTAAACCTACTAACACATTTAATGGATCAATGTCCCCAAGTTATCAAATAATAGCTAATACCTTTATAGACGCTAATAATAGAGATCAACTTTTTTATGATAAAAGCGCTGGTGCCCTAAGGTATAGTATTGGAGTAAGCGGGAGCTTTACTAATGTATTATCTTACACTTCAACCTACACAGCGGGTACTTGGTACCATGCGGTGGTTACGAGGAACAGCAATTCATGGGTAATGTATGTTAACGGAGCTTCAGTTGCTACAGCTACAGATGCTACTAGCTCAACTGCAGGAAACAGAAAAGTAGAAATTGGTCGAGATGGGGGTGGAGATTTCTTTAATGGACAAATTGATAATGTCCGGATTTTTAATTATGCCAGGACTACTGCCCAGGTGGCTTGGGATTATAATCGTGGTGGACCTGTTGGATACTGGCGGCTGGATGATTGTCAGGGAGATAAAGTAATTGATTCATCCGGTAATGGTAATACCGGAACTATTACTGTAGGAGGCTCAGGAACCTATACTTCCCTTGGAACCTGTACCAGTTCCAGCGCTTCCAGTATGTGGTTTAACGGAGCCACTGGTAAAAGAAACTACTCATTGGCGTTTGACGGGACAGATGATTACATAAACGTTGCTGATAGTAATAGTCTTGATGTTACAAATGCAATTACAATATCAAGCTGGATTAAACAAAATACCGGTGGATCGCTGCAAGCAATAATACATAAGGGTACAGGAACTACAACAGCAGATATAGTCGATAATTATAGAGTATTTATAAGTAGCAGTAATAAAATAAATTTTCTATATGCTAAAGCGGGCTTAACCAATATCAGACAATTCACACTAAATAATTACACACTGACTCAGGGATCTTGGCATAATATTGTTGTTACCTATACTTACCCAACCTTAACTTCTATAAAGATTTATGTTGATGGTGTGCCATACAGTAATACAGATGGTACTTGGGCAGATGGGAATGGAACTTCAACTTCTTCAGACATGACAGTTGATGCAAATACCAACCCTGTTCTTATCGGTACTCGTTATTTTAATGGAAATATCCAATTCTTTAATGGCCAGATTGATGATGTCAAAATCTTTAACTATCCCCTAACAGCCGGCCAAGTAAAGACTTTGTATAATGGTGGAGCGGTTAATTATGGACCGGCTACAGGAGCACCGTAACGCAAGAATGATTAAAGAATAAGGATTAAAGATTAAAGATGAAAAACGGAAAAATT
>CAZFYQ010000005.1:5799-102625 GCA_964523905.1 uncultured Gammaproteobacteria bacterium | reverse complement strand
TGTTGACAGATAAAAAAATCTTGGCAACGGCAGTTTTAGTAGATGATGGCAAAAAATTATTCGTTCCAAAAGGACCATATAATTGTAGGACGGAGGATATAGTTTATGACATTAAAAATGTATATTCTTTTAAGCTAAAAGATCGAAATTTGATTTCGACCAAAAATGAAATACTGAGTGCCTTAGAAGCTAAATGAAACTTTTAAAATTTACAAAGCGAGATTTAATAGTGCTTCTTTTTTTAATCTTAATTGTTGTAGGGTCAAATTTAATTGTTTTCTCAGCTCAACTGCACTATGGTTTTAGAGATGTTGATTGGATGTCTTTATTTTACTTTAAGGTATATGGATCTCCCACCTGGAGCAATATATTGGAGCTTCTCAAATTAAACGGAGCATATATTCATCAAGTATATTATGTAGGTATTTTAGAGTACTTCTGGGGGCTTAATTTTCAAATGCTGCATTTGATGAGCCAGATGTTTAAAATTATGGCAGGAATTAGTTTATATTTCCTCACATTTTATCTGTTTAAGAATCGACTGCTGGCTTTTTTAACTGTTTTTTTATACACAATTTCCTATACGCATGCTGGGCCATTATTTCAGTTGGCAACTGGCTCATATTTTTTTGCAGCAATCTTCCTAAATATTTTTTTTATCCTTTACTTTTTTATTACCAAAAACAGAAAAACGGAATTAAAGTGGTTAATAATTGAAAGTTTTTTATTGATTTCCATTTTATTTATGAGTACGGAAAGAATGTATCCTCTTATTCCACTGGTATTAGTCTTTGAGTTAATTTCAGTGCTAGTAAGTCAGGATAAAAAATTAGCTTTCAGAAGGTCTCTACGTAGAGGAATAGTTATTTTCTTGCCTTTGATAGTTTTATTTGTTATTTATATGGTGGGGTTTAAAGATTTGGTTAGCTCAGGCTATTTTGCACCGCAATTTTTTTTGGAATTGAATGTCAGAGTGCAAAAAATAACTGAAGGGAATTGGCAACTGATACTTTATCCATTCGCCTCTTTAGGTAGCATATTTTTGCACGGGGATTTTTGGAATTACTTTGCCAAGTTAGACAGTTCCAGTATGGGTAGCTATATGGCTTCCTTACTGTTTGGTCCCTTACTTGTTTTATTAATACCCACAATATTAATAATGTATTGTGTCGCAAGAAAACCATTAAAAGCAGTTGTTATCGTCCTTTTTAGTACATTTATCTTTGGGCTATTTAGTTATATGGTTTTTAAAAATTGGTTGCTTCTTGATAGTACAACAAGAGTTAATTTTGATTTGGATTCCATTGGGAAGCCTGCATTATTCGGAGCTTATATTTTATTCCTAAACATTGCTATTTTTATAAGTTGGCTTAAAAATAGAAATAAATTACTGATACCAATTTTTAGTGGTACTGCGTTTGCCGTTTTGTTTATTTTCTTAACCTGGCTTGCCTCTGATGTTCAGTTATTGTTTGTTGGTCCGCAGAGATATTTAAGTTTTCCAGCGATGGGAACGAGCTTATTTATTAGTGGGATATTAGTAGTCATTTTTACGTCTCTTAGGAAATTTAGACTTACTAAAGCTTTAGCTTGGGTTACTTTTTTGTTATTATTTCCAATGTTAATTATCAACTATCAAGTTGCCCATGAATTTTTCCGATATGAGTTAGGTTATGCAGGATTAGATGGGAGTGAGCAAGCTAGAATGAAAAATCAATTCTGGAAATTATCAGGTATTCCTAAAGAAAAAGAGCCTTTACTGTTTTATTTTGATGAAACACAGGATACTGTAAATGGCTATTTTGATGAAAGCACTATTCTCGCTGGATTTGAATTTTGGTCGAAGTTTACCCCAGATGGAGGTCAGGTGAGTGTAAATAGGGATACAAATATGCTTCGTACTAATGTAATGTGCGAAATACATACTCATCTATCATGCATGAAACTATTAAAATCGGGTTATGGTGTGAAAGATGGCATAGCAGGTATATTTTACAAACGACCTTTTAGCGGGGATAAGCAAGCCCGATTTTATCCCTTAAGCAATTTCTACGCAATGAGGTTTGTTAATAAGCAACTAATAGATATAAGAAGCGAGGTTCTAAGTCAGATTAAGCCTTAGTATGCTAATATTAAAAAATGTTTAATTCAGTTTCAAAAATTCTTGTTACCGGTTCTACAGGTTTAGTAGGGTCTAGGTTTATAACACTAACAAAGAATGAATTTGATATTCAAACTATTGGCAGAGAAAATGTGGATACTAAAATAGATCTAACAAGTCAGCGAGAAGTTGAAAATTCAATTAAAAATTCTGATGTAAAAACTGTAGTAAATTTCGCGGGATTTACAAATGTAGATAAGGCTGAAGAAGAAAAAGATGATGTAACTGGAGAAGTTTACACCATTAATACTTTATTGCCATTATGGCTCGCGGCGGCTTGTAAAGATTCTGGTAAAAGTTTAATTCATATCTCTACGGACTTTGTTTTTGATGGTCTAAAAGAGGACGCCCCATATACAGAGGAGGATGTCCCAGAACCTGTTGATTCGTGGTATGCCAAAACCAAATATCTAGGAGAGCAGAATGTTAAACAAGGCTTTGGCGATAAGAAGAATTTTGTTATTGCCAGGATAGCTTATCCTTATAGTGCTAACTACGAGAAAAAATTAGATTTTGCCAGAATAATAATTGAAAAACTAGCAGCAGGGGATGAGTATTTTGGTATTACTGATCAAAAGATAACTCCGATTATGGTAGATGAGATAGCACGGGCTTTATCCTTACTCATAAACACCTCAGCTTCAGGAATCTATCATGTTGCTGGAAAATTCACAAAAGGATATATTTCTCCTTTTGATTTTGCCAAGCATTTAGCCAAAGTAATGGAACTTGATTTAACATTAATAAAACCTATAACTTTTGAGGAGTTTTCTAAAAAAAGAACTACTCTTAGACCTCAGCATACCTGGCTAAATTCTAATAAGATAAGACAGTTGGGAATGAATTTTTCAGATCTTGAAAATGCTTTGGATGCATTTAAGAAGCAAAGAAATACATGATAGCTATTATTAAGAGTCACACAAAGGATCTTTTAATATTGTTAATGGTCATCTTAAGTGTTTCTTATCTACAGATAGTTTTATTAGGTCCTCATCTATCTTATGGTTTTACACCTGATGATTGGTGGCCGTTAGCCCATTTTCATGTTTTAGATAATCTAGGATTATTTCCTAAAATTATTGCTATTTGGAAAACAGATGGAGCATATACTACTTACCAAGTACTTTATATAAGTTTATTGCATCATTTTTTTGGTTTGAATTTTGAAGCATATCAAATAACCAATCATGTACTCAAAGCAATATCAGCAATTTCAATTTATCCCTTAGTTGCAGTAATTTTTAACAATCGCAAGTTAGCTTTTTTAACCAGTATGTTATATGCCATGGCATATTCGCCCGCTGGCACATTGGAAATAGTAGCCAAAGGTAGCGATTTCATCTCAATTTCTTTTATGGCTGGATTTCTAATTTGTTATTATTATCTATATCGCAGTATTAAAAAGGGATGGATTTGGGAAATTTCTGCGAGTATTTTGCTATTGCTCACTATTTTCTTTTGTCCGATTAGAATGTATCCCTTACTAGGTTTTATTATTTTGGCTGAGATTTATGGTTTGAGTAGTAAGATCTTAAAACCTACAGTCGCTTTACGAAGGATACTAGTTCTCTTTATTCCTTACTTAGTTGTACTGGCTTTAGCGCCATTATCAATTTTAAGTTTTTTATTATTGGATGCTCCCTCCAGGACAATCGCTGGAAATTGGCATCTACTGTTACATCCCTTAGGTTCTTTTGGAAGCCTATTTTTATTAAATGATTACTGGAGGATTTTTGGTGTAGTTCAAATAAATACCTTCCCAATTTTTTTAACTTATTTGTTAACTAATACACTAATAATTTTTCTACTTTTTTCTGTTTTTTTTGCCTTTATACTAGAAGTTCCTCGGAAACAGCTATTGGGATTTTTTGTCAAGATTTTATTGACTAATATTTTAATCCAAGGTATAGCTTATTTATTAGTTAAGCATATTGAACAGATTCCATCCGCCATACGAGTTAATTATGATTCTTTAGAATTGTTGCCGGTTTTTCTAGCAATTTTTATTTTAATCATTTCCTATTATGCCTATAAAAAATGGACTAATTCTAAAAATAATAACCTGCTTTTGGCTTTATGGCTTGGTACAATTTTTTCGATGATTTCTATTATGGGGACTTGGGCTTTAGCAAGCTATGGAGTAATTTTTAAAGGAGTCCATAGCTATTTAAATGTTCCTTCAATTGGCTCCAGTTTATTTATTAGCGCGCTGATAGTTTTACTGTACAATAAAATTAGATCACTCAACTTTCTTGGTAAAGCATTTGCTCCGTTTGTTTTCCTTGTTCTCGTGCCTATTTTTTTTATTAACAAGAATATACTTGATTTCTACTGGATAAATTCAAATTACAGCATGAATGCAAACGAACAGCAAAAGCTTAGGGATAATTTGATGGATTCTTTAGGATCCTTTGACAATAATAGATTTACATTGTTTTACTTCGGTACATTAAAAGATTTGCCAAATGGAAGGTTCTATGAACAAACACTTCTGGGTAGATTTGGAGAATGGTTATTTGTGCAAGGTAAATTTCCACCTAACAGATGTTTGACCCCTGTATTTATTATTGACAGACTGGAATTATTACAGAAGGCCGCAATGATAAAGGATGGGGAAAAGGGTTTTCTTTATCATGATTATTGTTACACGCCTCATTTTTATCCTTTGAAGGATTTTTATGCTTTTGAGCTAATCGATAAAAAACCAGTTAATATTAAAGATAGTATTTTCAACCAAATGGATTACAATAACAAAAATTCAAATGAACAAAAATAGGGCAAAGATAGTGATAGTTATGCCAGCTTATAATGCGGAAAAGACCTTGGTGGATACTTATAATGATATTCCCAAGAAATTTCGCAAAAACATAATTCTGGTTGATGATAAAAGTACGGATAAAACTTTAAAAATAGCATCCCTTTTAAAAATTAAAGTAATAAAACATACTAAAAACCTAGGCTACGGAGGGAATCAGAAAACTTGTTACAAAGAAGCATTAAAAATTGGTGCAGATGTCGTAGCAATGTTGCATCCCGATTATCAATACAGCGCCTTATTTTTGAAAGACTTAATAGAACCAATTTTAAAAGAAAGAAACGATTTCATGTTTGGAAGTAGGATTGTTACTAGAGAAGGTGCTTTAAATGGTGGGATGCCTAAGTTGAAATATTATACTAATCGTTTTTTTTGTGTTTTACAAAACATTTTACTGGGAGTAAATTTTACAGAACATTTTTCTGGATTTAGAGCATACTCTGCTAAATTGTTAAAAACCGTTCCCTTTGAAAAATTTTCCAATGATTTTTTATTTGATGAAGAGATGACGCTCTCTGCATTAAGTTTTAAATTTAGAGTGGGCGAAATACCAATCAGTACTCGTTATGATGAGAAGTCATCTTCAATGAGTTTGCAAAAGGGAGCAAAGTTTGTAATTGAAACACTTAAGACCCTGATTATATTTGAGTTGTATCAAATGAAAGTTATTTCCAGTCCATTGTTTGCGCCTAAAAAAATAAGCTAAATTTACCATATGAAGAAAATATTAGTGACAGGAGGAAGCGGCTTGATTGGATCCTATTTTCTTGAGATTGCAAAGAAAAATAAAGACTTTAAAATAATAGCGCCTAGCCATCGGGTCATGGATATTACTAAGTTAGATTCAGTAAATAAATTCTTTAGGGAATATCGTCCCGATGCCGTGGTACATTTTGCCGCTTTTAGAAATGCTAGCATAGCTGAGACTCAAAGAGGAGATAAAACTGACCTAGTTTGGAAAGTAAATGTAAAAGGAAGTAGCAATATCGCCAAGGTTAGCCAAATACTTAATTCCTATCTTATATATATTTCGACAGATTATGTTTTTTCCGGACACACTCATAATAAAGGTCCATATCATGAAAAGTCAACGCACACAGATAGTAATAGACTACTATCTTGGTATGGTGTGACTAAAAGAGAAGGAGAAAAAGCTGTTATGGCATATTCTCTACATTCGTCAATAATAAGAATTTGCAATATTAGTCGTCCAGGAAACAGCCCTGCTTTGGATTATGTAGGGAAAATTTTGTGGTTATATAATCAGAAGAAAATATATCCAATGTTTAATGACCAAATGCTGAGTTTGACCTATATTCCTGATTTAGTTGATTCAATTTTTAAAGTAATTGATAAAGAATTAAGCGGTATATTTCATGTCTCAACCAAGGATTTAGTTACTCCACATGAACTGGCTAACTACCTAATTGAAAAAGTTACCGGTAAGAAAAATCAAATCCCTGGAATAAGCATTGATAAATATTTAAAAGATAATCCTAAGCGTTATCCAAAGTATGGAGGTTTAAATATGTCTTTGTCAGAAAAACATTTAGGTATTAATGCGATTTCCTGGAAGCAGGTAGTAGATAAATATATAAAAGCCCTATGAAAAACCAGGTAGATTGAGCAGGTTATTTTATAGCAGTTTATATATAATTCCCGATCAATTGCTAAAATGGGTTCAATATGTTAAATAAGAGTGAATAGTTTATGAAAAGAATTGTTGTAATAATCCCCACATATAATAGTTGGTTAACATTGAATGAATCAATCCAGTCGATAAAAAAGCAAACAGTAAAGCCATCTCAAATAATAGTTGTAGACAATGCCTCTACTGATGGTACATCGCAAAAAGTTAAAGCAAAGTACCCGGAGGTTAATTTAGTAACCTTAAACACCAATACTGGGGTCACCGGGGGTAGGAACGAAGGAATAAGAAAAGCTAAAAATTATGATTACCTACTTTTTTTTGATCATGACATGGTTGCGGATAAACGGATGTTGGAATCTTTAATTGAAACATCAAACCTAAAAAAGAATATTGGGATAGTAACTCCCAAAATCTTTTATTTTAACAACAAACAAAGAATTTGGTCAGCTGGAACAGGTATTAATCTTTGGAACGGACAAATTTTATTTCGAGGGGGTAAAGATACGGGCCAATATGATATAGCAGAAGAAGTTCAGGTTGCCCCAGCAGCATTACTAGTAAAAAAAGAGGTAATGCAAAAAATTAAATTTTTTGACAATAGTTATTTCGCAACCTATGAGGACACAGATTTTTGTTTTAATGCTAAAGAAAAAGGATACATAACTTATTATTCTCCCCGGGCTATTGCCTATCATAAAATATCTTTTGCACCTAAAGATGATGCAAAAAGAGTGCTATCCAGAGCTTATTGGGTAGGACGAAATAGAGTTATTTTTATGAAAAGGTATAGTAATTTTTTTCTGATCTTTGTCCTATTTATACCAATATATGCTTTGTACTATTTATACTTAGCAATTAAGATTAACAAACTAGGTCAGTGGTTTAATTTTATTTGGGGAACTTTGCTGGGACTGCTTTTTATACCAGAAAAATACATACCCTTTTCCTATATTGAACTAATAAGAGGATTTATTGGATACAATATTACAACTATACTTGATTTAGGATGTGGAGAAGGGAAATTAATCGAAGCCTTATCGAAAGATGAAGACTGGGAGGTAACTGGTGTTGATGCATATAAACCAGCTTTAGCGGTAGCAAGAGGAACGGGATATTACAAAAATATAATTTTTGGCGATATCGAAACTGTATCCAGCAAATTAAGGTCTCAAAGAAGAAAATATGATGTAGTTCTTTGCTCACAGGTCCTAGAACATCTACCAAAAGAAAAAGGAGAAAAACTTTTAAAGATACTAGATAGTCTTGCTAAAAAGAGGATTGTAATATCAACGCCCAGAGGTTATCTAGAACAGATAGAGGAATCACTAGGTCATAATAAGTATCAGGAACATGTTTCTGGATGGTTAGAAAAAGATTTTAGTACAAGAGGATACAGGGTGAAAGGAACAGGTTTAAGTTTTGTTTGGTCGTATTCTGGATTGGCTAGAAATAAATCGCATACAGTTGCCTTAATCTTTAGATTGATAGCTTTCCTTATCTCTCCCTTAGTATATTTTTTCCCTGCTCTAGCTATTAACCTAATAGCTACTAAAAATATAGAAAACAGTTAGTAATGAAGATTGCAAAATTTTTCCAAGGGATTAATTTCAATTTAATATTGATATTATTTTTATCTACAGTGTTAGTTTCTATATGGTTTAGAGAAGGTAATATCATGGGAACTGCTGAATCAGGATTACCATTTTATAATTTGAATCTAGAATATAATAGTTTCAAAGAAGCCTGGGCCAGTTTCGCTTTGGGAGATCCAACTAATATCACATTATCCTCAGTACCATCATATTGGTTTCTTTCCCTTGTTCAAGGTATGGGTATTCCGCCGTTTTTAATACAAGCAACTTTTTTTTGGTTCGTATTAGTTGTCTCTGGTTTTTCAATCCTTTTTTTAACTAAAGAATTGTTTCCTCAACTTAAAAATAAATACTTAATTCTTGCAGTGTTTTTCTATTGGTTTAATCTATTTAGCATGGTTAATGTATGGAATCGATTTCTGAATAATTTCTTTGTGTTTTACATGTTTTTACCATTATCATTTTTAATCTTTTTAAAAGGATTAAACAAAAAAAAATATGTTTATGCAATTATTTTTGGGGTTATTTCAATACTTTTTTCTTATGCATTTTCATCTGTAGCATTTAATGCTTTACTATGGTTTATATTACTTTTTACAACATTTTTTCATCTACTTTTTAGTAAAGAAAAATCATTTGGTTTTTACATAAACTTTTTTTTCCTTACTTTATTTTTTTGGGTATGTATTAATCTTTGGTGGATAGGTCAAACCTTAAGTTATATTTATTCTGGAAGTTTTCAAGCTGTGGAAAAAACGTCGTTCTCCCCATCTAATAATCAGTTAATTTTTACTATTTTGAGTGAAAAATTAGGCAAATTAATATATATCCTTAGATTTGAACACAGTTCTTTTTTTGAGACAAGCAATTTGCTATGGATTAAGTTATACACGAACCCCCTCATATCGTTTATTTCTTTTAGTTTGTTTTTAATCCTAATTATTCCAATAATTCTAAAAAAAAGAAATTTTTCTGTAATTTTTTTAACGAGCTTACTGCTAATAGGGGTATTTCTTTCTCAGGGTAATAATCCTCCTTTTGGTCAAGTTCTAAATTTATTTTTCCCAAAAACTGCTTTTTTACAAGCTTTTAGAAATGCATTTGAAAAGTTTGGCTTTATTTTACCCTTTGCTGGAGCCCCCCTTTTCGCGTACGGCAGTTTTTTATTAGCAGAAAATGTTTTTAAAAAATTTAAACTATATTTGCTTGTAATAATATTTTGTTGGTTACTTGGAGTATTGGGCTTGCCCTATTTTACTGGTTTAGTGTTTACTAATGATGAGATGCCAACCCAAATACTAAGTAAAGGGTATCAAGTGGCAGTACCTAAGTACTATAAGGAAGCATCTGATTGGTTAAGCATGCAAAAAGGAAATTTTCGACTGTTAACTTTTCCTTTGGGTACTGAGGGAATTACCTATAATTGGGAAAAAGGTTACACGGGAGTTGAGTTAACTAATCAATTAATCTCGACTCCGGCGATTTCTTTTCAGACAAATATTCCTTTTTACGACGATTTAGCTAGTGATTTAGAGAATACATTTTTAAATAAACCAAACTTTGCCACAGTAACTAATATACTCAATTCCAGGTATATTATGTTTAGAAATGATATCGATTGGCATGCCAGGAGAATGCAGGATCCTCAAGTTATATTCAACAAGCTAAAGGATATGCAAGAAAAAGGCCAGATTAAGCTAGCAAAGGATTGGGGTAGCTTGTCCCTTTGGGAAATGCCGTGGGAAGATAGGAGTATCTATGTCTCGAATCAAATTACAGCAGTTGCTCCTCAGCCAAAAATATCTGATTCGCAGTTTCTGGCAAGTAATTCTGCGGTACTCATGGCAACAGATGCAACTTCTATTAGTATGCATCCAAACCAGTTAGTAATACATCCCTACAGCCGCCTTTCATTAGAGGAAAGTCCAGATAATAATTATGAAGGCGGACAAGATATTTTCCCATATGCTAAATTTTCTCCGAGCAGTAAGTTTTATCAATTGTTATTACTTAAAGAGAAACTGGAATTAAATGGGATAGTAAATATTTCCCAAAAAGTAGATTTTATTTTGAGTCTATTAGGTAAAAGACTATTTGAGGCAAAGATAGCTAGCGAAGATAATAAACCTGAGCAAGTACTCACAGCAATGGATAATTATAAGGAATTGTTGGACTATATGAGTTTATTCTTTCCAGATTATTTGCATTTGAAGTCTGATATTGATAAGCAATTAATCAATCAGGAGAAGTTCTATCGAGTTTTTGTAAAACATAAACTGTTAATTAACGAAATTGCTAGTCATTTTCCTGGTAACTCAGAAATGATTAATAAGTTACAGAGCGTACAGAAGCTGATTGATTTTAAACTAGCTCAAGAAAAAATAAATCCAGTCTTTGGTTTTAAAGAAACTATGGATTTTCCTCTCAGAAGAAGGGTGGATTATGAATTTAGTATCACTGATCCTGGAGAATATGAGTTAATGTGGGGAAGTAATAATTGGGATAAATATTATGAGGGGTTAGATAAGCCAATAACATTGCAGTTTGACAACAAACTTGTCCCGGTACAGTTAGTATCTAATGAGTATGGTTATAAATCATTTGGAAAAATAATTCTTACGAAAGGGGTTCATAATATTGCTATAAATACTCCTTTGGAGCATAGTTTAATTACAGCACCCCAAGATTTTAGTTTAATGGTCGATCATGGCGTAAAACAGTTTTCTTTTCCCATAGAAAATTACGATCCACAGGCTGAATATATTATTTCTTTTGACTACTTCATAAAAAAGGGCTCAGGCGTTGAGGTATCTATTGAATCCAATAACTCTTTGATTAAATCAGGAGAAATAATTTCTGACTATTGGCATATTATTAGACCAGAAGCTTATGATTTTGATCAGAAACATTTTTCAAATACTGTAAAGCTAAATAGTACTACAAAAAGCGCAACTTTATTTCTTAAAGTTAGGCCCTGGAATGACTGTGAATCTATATTTCAAAAAGATAAAAAGAAATGCAAGGATAGTAATATAAAACGAGCATATGATAGAACAACAGAGGTGTTAATAAAGAATATTAATGTAACCAGAAAATTAGTAGATGAACCTGTATTAATAAGGACTAGTCCCCAACAAAATATTTCCTTACCAGAAGTTCATTTTCATAAAATAAGCAACACTAGCTATACAGTAGAAGTAAAAAATGCTGTCAGTCCATATATTTTAGTTTTGTCGGAATTATTTGATCCAGGTTGGCAAGTTTTTACAGATACAGGGGAAAAAGTATCTCAAAATCATTTTCTTATCAATTCCTATGCTAATGGTTGGCAAATCCAAAAAAAGGGTACGTATAGGTTGATTGTTAGATTTGTGCCTCAAGATTTATTAATTCCTACAGAAATTATCTCAGGATTTTTCCTTGTGCTTGGGATCTTGTTTATTGGCTGGAGGCTTAGAAAAAAATAATATGTTTCAGGTTATAGTGCTTATAATTTTCTTGCTGATTTATAGTTTTCTTGCATTTTCTTCCATACTTCAGCCATTTATTTACTGGTGGTTTGCATTAGGAGCAACTTTTTTTATTTGGCGGACTAAAATTAAGAGGGATGTAGTATTCAAGGCGTCTTTTCTTTTTTTTATTCTGGCGGCCATAGTTACACTATGTATCTCAGTAGAATGGGGAGAAATTCTAGCCAGGCATAGTGCCGTATTATTTGTAATTGGGTGTATAGATACATTATTAGTTTATAATAGAAGTAATGCCAAGAAATAAAGTTGTTATCAAGTTGTTTGTGTTTCCACTTTTGGTATTTTTTGGGCTTTCGCTGTTAATTACATCCACTTGGTTTAACAGTGGTTTAATGTATGGAGGTGCAGAAGTTGGGATATTAGGTTATCCCTCGGAAAGATATCAAGAGCTGCCAAGTTACATTTGGTGGAGTGGAGTTGCACCTGGAATGTTAGTGCCTCAATTTGTTTCTGCTGTACCTTTTTATTCATTGCTGCTTTTTTTAAAAGGTTTTTCGCCTGTGTTAATTCAATCAATGATTTATTTAACTTTACTTTTCACAATGGGTTATGGAATATACCTGTTTTCTCTCTCGGTTTTAGGAAGAGAAAAGTATAAATTTGCGTATATCGCAGCTTTCTTTTACATGTTTAATTCCTACATGATGGTTGAAGTATGGCATAGATTTTTATTTACCGGATTTTTTCTAGCTGCCTGCTTACCCTTAGTAGCTTTATTCTGGAAATATTGGATGGATGAGGGAAAGGCAGTGTACCTTGCGATATTTTTACTGATTGATCTTGCTTTTAGCTACATGTTTGGAAATTTAACCTCTGCGATGGCTATTTGGTTGGTATTGGGGATGATGTGGGTAGCAAAAATAGTATTACCTTGGCAAGGTAAAAAGAATTTTTTTCAGATAACATCAAGATTCTTGATTGGATTTGTCCTATTTATTTTGACAAATCTATGGTGGATGATGCCAGTAGCCTTAGTTTCAACCTCGGTATTACCAGAGCAGCATAGTTTTGAAGATAACATTTCTACTTTAATAAATATAAGTAAACAAACAGCATTACCTTTTACTTTACAATTTGCTAATCCATTTTATCTTTTTTATAGCCAGGAATTAGGTGCAATGTATTCAAACTTTTTCTTTCAGCTACTTCCATGGTTTCCAGCCTCTGTAATTTTTTTGGGATTGATCTATGGTTTGAGGCTTAAAAATATTGCAGCTTTTAGTTTATTTTATTTAATCGCAATTGTAATCGCTAAAGGTGCAGCACCTCCTTTTGGTCATGCCTATATTTGGGGATTTATGAATGTATTTATTTTAGGAGTGATCAGGAATCCCTTTGAAAAACTGGGAATTTTACTCCCTTTTTTTGGTAGCATTCTTTTTGCTGTTGGCATTGATGCAATACTAATATTACCCACAAAAAAACTGGGTATGATTATTCCCAGATTATTAGTTGGAGTGGTACTAATTAGTATTGTTATCTATGCACTGCCAATGTTTAGTACGATGGTATTTAATAAGCCAGGATATCCACTTCAGGTAAAGGTTCCTCCCTCATACGAAGAGGCTAATACTTGGCTTAAGGAGCAGCATGGTCAAGGTAATATTTTACAGTTACCCTTTCCTAGTCACGATGTAGTAACTTACAACTGGAAGAATGGTTATCACGGGGTAGAGATTAATGAGATTCTTTTTACAGCTTTGCCTTCTATTACCAGAAATGTTGGAGTGGACAGGATTGATGGAACATTAAAAAGCCTAACTTTTATATTTAATCAGCCTTTTGCGGATGATAAAAAAAGAATTTTAAATATCTTGCAATCGTTAAATGTTAAATATATACTGCTGCACAAAGATACTCGCTGGGAGGATACTACTACATATGGAAAAGATATCAGACTTAGTAACCCTACAGAAATAGAGCAAACTTTAGATAATTTAGAATTTCTAGAAAAAAGTCATACTTTTGGAGATTTAGTCATATATTCATTAAGGCCGCAGTTTAGCTCATCAAAAATCTCTTTAATAAATAATCCGGATTTAGTCTATCCAGGTGAAAGCAATTTGCTACAAGATTATGATTTGTTTACTGCTGATAACCAGCTTACACCAGTTAGCAAGAAGATAAATCCAAAAGTTTTATCCAATGTTTCCCAGACCTTACTTTTTCCTGACAAAACGATAATTAGCTGGGAGCCATCAATCCAAACATTAAGTAATTTATTAGATAAAAATATTCAGGATTCTAGTGATGTCTCCACGCCCTTTGGTCAATTAGCGGAGTCTAAGAAGGCGTTTTTTACTGATACAGGTGAGCTTTTAAGCGAAACTTTAATTACGAATTTAATTACCGCTGATAATGATTTAATTTCTTTACTCCAATCTAAAAAGAGCAGGAATAATTCATCGGAAGAGATTTTAAATGATTATCAAAATAGGATAGATAGTTTTTTTAACAAAGGATTTAATGGTTCCAGTTTGCAGCAGATTATCAAACCATTACTTGTTAAAGTTTTTACTATGCATTTATTCATTTTGGATAACTTCTCTGATAAAGCTAGTCAAAACGCGAAGCGTATATTAAATAACTATTTAGTTAAGAATAATATTTTACCTAATTCTAGGCTAGATCGTAATTCAATTAAGCAAGACATTCAAAGAAGAGTGCAAAAATTTACTATACCTGTTGATGGTAAATTTGAGCTTTTGTTAACAGATACAGATAATTTAGTACTTTATCCGGATGCTTTATCAAAATTAAATTTTCAATTAGATGGTCGACGAATTGTAATTAGTATTACTAAGCAGGGAAATGTTATTAGCTTTGGCAAGATAGAGTTAGCCAAAGGCCCTCATGAAATAAGTTATGAGATCTTACCCTCTATTAACTTAGTAGATGATTTGAATAAATTTTCTTTCCAAGGACTTAGTCAAAAAAATGATGCTACAAGCTTAAAATTTGGAGATAATCAACAAAGTGGAGGTGCAGGGCGAGTAGAGATACCAAATGTGTTTGGAGGAGATAGCTATGAGCTAACATTTGAGGCAATGATTGATAATCCTCGTCAATTTTACTTTCAAACAGTAGAAGATACGGAGTCTCCAGATAGTCCGTTTGATTGTAGTAAGGTTGTTTGTAGTGTTATTAATCCAGTAACAAATTCAAATCCTAATAGCTGGAATAATTATTCTTTAAACCTAGGGCCCTTGAATCATGCCAGTAGAAAGGCCTTTTTACAGATACTTTTACCTGTGGTTACTACTGGTAGCTCATCTACCACGACTCTCACCCTGAAGAATCTTAATTTAAACAGAATAATGGATAATAATATGGTCTTAAGAATAAGCGCATCTAATCAAGCTACGGCATCTGCTGGGATGATTATTCAAAGGCAGATCAGTCCGGTTTTATATCAAGGGAAATTAACAATTGATCATCCAAGCTTTATGTTCTTTAAAGAAAGTTATAATCCTCAGTGGATTCTGACACTGACTAAAGATAATCAATCAATTAATGTAAACGATCACCTCCTGGGAAATTTATATGGGAATATGTATTTTATTGATAAACCAGGAGACTATAGCTTTAAATTAGAGTTTACCCCGCAACAGACGGTTAACAAAGGTATTATCGCCTCGATTTTTGGCTGGATAATTATTTTAGGTTTTTTAATATATTCAGAAATTATTAAAAGGAAATCGAATGAATAAAAAAGCAATTTTTATGCCAATCATTTTAGTTTTATTCTTTCTTTTATTTACTACTTTGGATAGTGGGGGAGATTATTCACATATTGATTTATTAATTCAACCAGGAATATTTGCGATGATTTTAACTTTGTCTATCTTTTATGCCAGGTTTAGAAAATACTTTGTAGTGGCTGCAGTTATTTTACAAGCCATACTAGTTATCACTTATCTTTTACAAATGTGGGAAGTTTCTAACTGGTTTGGCAGTTTAGGATTTGGAATTTTACTGATATCGGTTTTTTCATATATAGTGATGCTGATTAAAAAAGGAAGGATAGATCGGTTCTGATATGTAATTTATTTGCCTGTTTCCCATAAGGTTACATAAGGTACTTCAGTGATCTTTTTCCACTGTCCTGAGTAAACTAACTTAGGGTCAGTACTGGGGTCTAATAGCATATAATCAATATTTTTAACGTACTTTTCTACGGGGGGGTAATCACCAGGATTACATTTTTGGAGCTCATAATTGTAGTTATAACTTGCGCAAACTGAATTGTAAGGTAAATATGTTTCGATAAGCATAAAGTTACCTCCTCCATTTGCATGAGGGAAGCCAA
Source organism: uncultured Gammaproteobacteria bacterium (assembly GCA_964523905.1). Classification (GTDB taxonomy): domain Bacteria; phylum Patescibacteriota; class Microgenomatia; order Daviesbacterales; family UBA10151; genus CAZFYQ01. Next base: position 86,567 of record CAZFYQ010000005.1, on the reverse strand, counting down.
TCAAGTTTGTCCTCTTTGCTAGCTGAAGTATAATTGCCTTAGGGATATAGTTAGTGTAAAAATTATCAATGTAGACATTTTTTCCATTAGGGATCTGATCTGTTATTTGTTTTAGTGTCATTTGATCATCATTTATATTTTTGAAATCTTTATTTATCTGATAAAGTGTTCCATAAGAATTAGTGAGTTTTGGAGTAAAATATATAGCATTATCTAATTGTTTCTGTCGAGTTTCTGATAAATATTTCCTATCTTCATTGACAACAAAAATATAATCCAAATTTAACTCTCTGGTGGAGGTTGGGCTAAGATTAGTCATTAAATCATAAAATTCTACACCTTCATCGTCAGGTGTCAGTACCTTATTATTTGGTGGCGACATAGGCACAAATAAGCCAAATTTGGTAGCTGCACGCATATTTATATAGCTTGATTTTCCGCTATAAGGGTAACCATCGATAAAGGCAATAGTAGTATTATAAGGAATAGTATTAGAAATATTTTCTAATATAACATCAAACCCATTTTCGTCTCGCAAAGCTGCGTAACCACTTAAATTCGCTTTATCAATATATCTTGCATGTGCAGTGATAAGCTGTGGGAGTAAAAGAAAAACTATTGCGGTTGATATTAAAAAATACATTTTTTTCTTTAGATATAAATCTGCAACTAAAAATCCAATACCTATAGTTGTAAAAATGTATGTTAGGTTAAAAAATCTTTCAAAATTTGCAGGCCAATAAGTATTGGTTAATGTTAACCCAAATGCATAACTAAAAACGGCGGACATTCCTATCACTAAGGCCCATTTTGACCGAATCATAATTGCGAGTAAAATAACTAAAAAGATCACAAGATGCCAGTCTAATAAGTCCCATTTCGTTCCTTCTATTTTTAACTCAAGATTATTTAATGAGGCAGATCGTTGCGTCATTTGTATTGCTATTTTGTGAACCTCACTCTCAGTAGAATTATCTTTGGATGGAATTGGATATACTGAGTCCAAGGGTGTTAAAAATAAAAATCTTGGGTACTCTTTGCTAGGAGTTAGGAATGAATCTCTAACTGGATTTTGAATTGTAAAAAATAATGCTATAAAGACTACCCCGCAAGCCAGTAATTTAACGATTTCAAGAATTTTTTGTTTTCGATAATCGAGGATTAGCTTAAAAATAAATGTAGGAAAAAGAATAAGAAAAATAGTTTCGTCAATTGACAGGACTAAATTTAGAATAATTGTAAGTACAATGTATTTGAAAATTATTTTCTTTTCACGAAATCCATCAAAAAGTAGAATGAAAAAGAGAATCATTGATGCCAAACCAAATGTAGTAAAATTTATGAATGCTAAGTCTGCTAATTGAGCGGGTCCGCCTCCATTAGGATGTCTAAAATCAGAAAGTTGCGGATACAGGCTTAAAGAGTGGATAAGTGAGCTTAAGGATGAGCTAGTAAATATGGAATTTAATAAATTACCTATGCCTGAGAATATTAAAATTGGCCCACCATAAAGAAATAATCCAAATACAGCAGGAATAAGACATAAGATGGATCTGGTTTTCTCACGCATCAAACCAGTGAGCATAAAAAACATAGCGAAAATTAGATAACCAGAAAAAATATAATTTGTAAGTCCAAAACCAATGTTGAAAATGGATTCGACAGCCCCCTCTAGAGCAAATGTCCCAAAATGATAAATAGTTAAGAAATTAGGTTGCCAAGGAAGGACTGTTGGGTAGTTACCTCTGGCAAAAGAACTGGCAATGCCTGAGTAGATATAATTATCAGGACCTACATTTGCATTTGGTAAAGTTAGAACAATAAGGGTTAGGTAGAAAGCTATTAGCGATATGATTAAAAAATTCTTTCGGTATTTAATATGAAAAACATTAATAATTTCTGAGCGTAATTTGCTTTTTTTGATAAGAAAAAAACTTAAAATTATATACATCAGGAAAAGTAATCTCACTGCTATAATACCTTTAAAAATATAAACAAATGAGCTCAATATTAATAGAAAAAATAATGGACCAGCAACCATTCCACCACCTAAAAGAAGAAGCTTATTTTGGGTTTTATAAAAGTTAAGAAAAATTGCGATGCCACCAATGGCTAAGATAAAAAGTATAGTAAAAAGGCTTATATATTCAGACACTTGATGATTTTAATAATAACACAGACTTATCAATAGAGATATTAACCTAGTTTAATAGATCTTTGCCATAAATGAGTAAATATCATGTTTTGAAATGTTTTTTGGCAGTTCTTCAACATCTTCATAATATACTCTAAGTGTGGGGTCTTTATACAAAAGTTGCAGCCCGTCACTCCCATTTAAAATAAAATTTGCTTGTTGTGAGCTGCTACCCCATTCCTGAGTTAATTTTGGATAATTGGGATCATTTTTAATATATACAACTGCTCCTTTCGGTAAAGATGGATATGAAGTTTTTATTTGCTGAATTAATTTTTCAGCTATTTTCCCTCTTTGAGCAGCCCAATAATTAGTACTTCCTAAGATTGCTGAAGCGCTAGATAAAGTAACTAAACTGATAACTACTAAGCTCAAATAAATCTTAGCTATTATATGGTTGCTATTCTTAATAGCCAGATAGAAATTTAATGCGATAAAACCAATAACCGCCCAAAAAGCAGGTAAGCTGATTTCTAAATAATGGGTTGATTTATGTAAAGGTAATAGAATTACCGGTAGTAGCCCCAGAGGGAACCAAAATATGCACAATAAAAATTGTCTGCTTGCAAATATTTTTCTTTGTTTTAACAATAGATAAATTGTGGAAATTCCCAGTAAGATTATTGAGATGAAGTATGCAGGGAAAATAAATATATAGTAATTACTCCAATATCGCAACAGAGTTGGATTAAGCTTAAAACCGGGATTAACAAAATCAATTAAAGTTTCCGGAATACCCAGTGCCCAGTTGGAATACCAAAATAGTGAATTAAGGGTTGTTTTAATATTAAAAACAGCATGGTATTGTTGTTCACTGGAGGAAAAACCAATTTTAAAGATTTCCAGGTAGATTAATATGCAAGTTACAACAAAAAAAGGGATTAACTGGAAAAAGGTGTTTTTTAATTGTTTTGGTTGGTAGACAAATGTAAGACCTAGCATCAATATGGGTATAATCATTGCTTGCTCCATAGATCCCAGACCAAGCAGAAAGAGTATAAAACTTGAGATTATAAATCCCAGCTTTTTATTTTCCAGAAATTTAATAAAGTACAACAGACTTGATAAAGTAAAAGTAGTAACAAGTAAGGTTTGAACCCCACCTGCCAGGTAATAAAGGGTGGCTACATTTGCGGCAGTTATCCCAAAGAAAAAGGCCACGAAGAAAGCTAATCCTTTGGCTCTAAAGAGTTTTTTTGTTAATAGATAAACTAAGGTAATGTTTATGAAATGAATTAAAAAAGCAAATATCCTAAAGGGAATAGAGTTTAAGCCAAAAATTAAGTAATAGAGGTGAAACAACAATTCGCGCGAAATGGGCCTATAAAAGGCCACCCCTCTCTTAGCAAAGGAATAGAATCCAAAGGGGTTACCAGTTTGACTAATCTTAAAATGAAAAAAATCATCCTGAGAAAAATAGGTAGTTAATGCCGGATAGTAAAGTAACAAAACCACTGCAAAACTAATAATAAAAAAAAGTTTTTTAGTCATCTCTTAAATTATACAGAAAATGTATATAATAATGGAGTGAAAAAATTATTTTTGATCCGGCAAAAAAAGTTATTAGTCTTGTTAATCCTGATGCTATTCGCAGTTTTCTGGATTTTTTGGTTACCCGGGCCCCGAGTTTCCACGGATTTTTCCAGAATTATGGAAACATCCCTAAAAAAACAAATGGATTATCCTCAAACTTGGATTAACTGGGGTACTGAAGGACTTGGTGAATACACGGTTTTTACTTTGTGGTCCTATCCTCTCAGTTTATTAATGGGGATATTGGCGAATCTTGGTTTATCTTTTAATTTAATACAACGGCTGCTACTAATTATTCCCTTTTTACTCTTTGGAGTTTTTAATATCTGGAAATTGGGTGAATATTTTAAATTATCTCCTGAAGCAAGATTTATTTCCACTTTGTTTTATATGACTACCACTTATGTTCTACTGTTAATAGATGGTGGTCAGTTAACTATTGCTTTAGCTTACGGCTTTTTCCCGCTGGCTTTTTTAAGTGTTGAGAAAGCATTAACGGGAAATCTAAAAAACAAAATCCAGGCTGCTTTAGCAGTTTCTTTAATTGGAGTGTTTGATTTACGTTTTATCTTTGTACTGGCTTTACTTTGTTTGATTAGATTTATGTATGGTTTTGGTAGCTGGTTATGGCTAAAACAATGGATTAAAACTGCAGTTACTATACTATTGGTCTATTTTGGTCTTAACTTTTACTGGATCTTTATTTACTTAAAATATCCTTTGTCTTCTGCGACTTTTGCCAGCTTAACTAAGACTAGTTTTGTCAGTTTTATTTCTTTAAGCCATGCCTTTTTATTATTATCACCAAATTGGTATGAAAATATCTTTGGTCAAACAACTCCAGTAAAAGCGGAATTTTTAGCAGTTCCGGTACTGGCTTTCTTAGGTTTAATTTTTAGACCAAAGAATCGTCAGGTAGGTTTTTGGCTAATAGTAGCATTAGTCGGTATCTTTCTTACTAAAGGATCGGCTGAACCTTTTGGCGGAATTTACCCTTGGTTTTACTTACATGTCCCAGGATTTTCTCTGTTTCGCGATGCTTCTAAATTTTTCTTCCTAATATCCTTAGCGTATGCATTATTAATCGGTGTCACAACGGATGAGGTTATTAAAAGATTCCCAAAAGCCAGATTGTTTTTTCTGAGTATCTTAACCATCTATTTTTTGTTTTTGATTAGACCGGTTTGGCTAAATCAGATGACAGGGGTGTTATCCAACCCACCCAGTCAAGTAGCATACAATAATTTAAATCAAATTATAGCCAGTGACCCGGATATTTCTAATGTCTTTTGGATTCCTACTATTTCTCCTCAGACAAATCTGGATACTAACCATCCTTCACTAGAGGCTTTAAGACTAATGAATAAACGGCCTTTTGCTCAGGCTAATGTTGGTACCTATGAAAGATTTAACTTTTTAAGGGAAGCGCCTTATATGGGACAAATTTTTGATATAGCTAATATCGGTTTTGTCTCATATCCGCCGCCGGATTTAAGAAGACAAACAGATAAAGATCAGATTAAATATTACTCGACTTTTTTAAGTCAGCTGTCTAATTTACCCTGGCTAAAAAGAATCGATCAATCAGCAATACCGTTATTTAAAGTCACCAATCATCAAGCTAAGATGTTTATTGCTCCCAATGTCTGGTGGGTAATTGGGTCTGATAATCTTTACCCAGAGGCAACCACCAGCAGCCAGTTGGCCTTATCGAAAAATGGTTTAATCTTTGCTGAAGAATCAACAGATTTGGAACAAAGATTCGATCAGATACCTCAACCAAAAATTCTACTTAACCAAAAAACCTTAACTGATTTAGCTGCCAGCTTTATTAAACCAGAAAATCTAATTTTCCCGGCGTACCAGCTGCAACATGATCCAGATTCCTCCGGTTGGTGGAAGCGGGAAACTAGTGATTTTATTTACTGGAAAGATTTTCTTAAAAACAAATATGGAATTTACAATCAAGATTTTGATTTAGGAGGTGGATGGGCTGTTGGAGAAGGAAGTGTAAAGTTAAAAGTGCAAAGTGAAAAGTTAAAAAAAGATCAAATACTGTTGGCAAGGGTACTAGAAAGTACCCGCTCTGGGAGTTTAACTTTTTCTCAAAATAATCAGGTGATTGGCCAAATTGATACCAAAAAACCTGGAGATAATGTTAGGTGGTTTGAGGTGGGTAATTTAAATAGCAACGGGGATTTAACTGTTAAAAGCTCAGGAGATATCAACGTCATAAATGCTTTGGCAATACTACCAGCGAACATTTGGCAACAGGATCAGCAAAAAGCACAAGATTTATTACAAAAAAATAAGATCACTACCTTTACCGGTAATAATGTTGCCACTGGAGCTGCCAGAATTAGTTATAAATACAATAGCCCCACTCATATCAATGTGACTGTTTCCGGATTAACAAACCCGCAAATGTTAATTTTCTCTCAGAATTTTGATAAAAACTGGCTACTAAATGGTCAGGAACCATTGCCTGTATATAGCCTTTTAAACGGTTATCAAATTTCCCAGAATGGTCAATATGATTTAATCTTTGAGCCCCAAAAATATATTATCCCTGCTTTAGTGGTGTCAGGAATTACGCTGCTTCTTACTTTGATCATACTTCTTGTATAATGAGTTTAGATGAAATCATTTCTCAAGCAAATCATAACCACAACCACTTTTAGACAGTCGAGTATCACTTTTGCTGGTACAATCATAAACGGTTTTTTAGGGATTTTATTTTATATTGTAGTGGCAAGAATATTAGGCCCAGTGGAGCTTGGATTATTTACTTTGGCAACAGTCACCTTAACTTTAATCTCTGACATGGTGGATATTGGTACTAATACCGGTTTAGTACGTTTTGTTTCTTTAAATCTGGATCATGATAAAGACCAGGCAATAAGGTTTTTAAAACTCAGTTTGGAGATCAAATTAGTAGTATGGTTGTTTTCGTTTCTAGTAGTTTTTTTCCTTTCGCCATTTATTGCCAATCAATTTTTCCATCAGCCAGGACTGATTAACCCGCTTCGTTTAGTGGCAATTGGAATAGGGGGAGCATTACTTTTTTCATACGCCACCTCCGCACTGCAAGCTTATCAAAAATATTTTTTATGGAGTGCAGTGAATATAATCAGCAATTTTTTAAGGCTGATATCTATTTTACTGTTAGGCTATTACTTAGTCGTAAATTCTTCCAGTAGTTTAATTGTATATATAATCTTTCCCTTTTTCGGTTTTTTTATATCTTTACTTATCTTACCAACCAGGCAAATATTTTCAGTCAAAGGAGAATTAAAATTAACAAGAAAATTGTTTTCATATAACATACCGGTTGCAATCTTTACTATTATTTCAGCGTTTTCGGCACGACTGGATACTTATATGACAGCTAGCATATTAAATATCAAAGAAGTAGGAATTTATGGAGTGGCTACTCAATTAAACCAAGTAATGCCACAGTTGGTTTCTGCAATAGGGTTAGTATCTGCTCCTAAGTTTGCCAGTTTTCAAAATAATCAGCAAATGCTGACATATCTAAAAAAACTACAAGGATTAGTGACATTTTTATGTTTGTTAGGCATTTTAGCAATTCCGATTGCCAGTTATTTTATCCCAATTATTTATGGTGCTGAGTATCAAACAGCAATAATGCCATTTATCTTTATCTTTTTGGCAATGCTAGTTTTTCTTTTCTCGGTACCGGTGCATAACAGTGTTATTTTTTATTTTGGTAGACCGGATGTATTTATTTGGACCTCGATTGGTTATTTGTTAATAATTGGCGGCTTAGGTTATTTATTAATATCAAGTTTAGGAATTATGGGCGCAGCGATTACAGTCTTAGTTGGTAACAGTTTTAATTTTATATATCCATTGATTTGGTTACTTTTAAGATTAAGAAAAGATAAGTAAATGAAAATTTGGGTAAACACTATTGTTCATAATGAGGAAAATTTTATTTGGTTTGCTGTAATGAGTGTGGTGGACTTTGTTGATAAGGTCTTGATCTACGATACTGGATCCACTGATCGAACTGTTGAAATAATTAATAAAATACAGCAGATAAAAAAGGATAAGATTATTTTTAAAGAAGTAGGATTGGTTGATGATCAGCAATTTACAACATTAAGGCAACAAATGCTGGAGGAGTCTAATTGTGACTGGATAATATTAGTTGATGGTGATGAAATTTGGTGGGAAAATTCAATAAAAAAAGTTACCAGTAAAATTAGAAAGGAAGGTAATACAATTGAAGGAATTGTTGTACCATATTTTGTGAGTCTTGGAGATGTTTATCATTATCAAGAGCAAGAGGCTGGTCAATATCAGTTATTAGGCAAAAAAGGTCATTTAAGCTTAAGGGCGATTAGCAAGTCAGTTCCTGGCTTGCATGTAGATCTGCCTTATGGAAAAGAAGGCTATTTCGATTCTGACAATCAACCAGTACAAAAACGGAAAAAAATTATCTATTTGGATGTTCCTTTTCTTCACACAACCCATTTAAAAAGATCTAGTAAATCACAGAAAAGTAATAAACGAAAATTTGAACTAGGTTTAAGTTTTAAAAAAGAGTTTCTACTTCCAGAAATTTTATCAAGACCCATGCCAGAGATTATTCCTTCGCCATTAAATAAGAGAAGCAAATTATTTTGGTTAACTGCTTTACCGCTAACTCCTCTACGGAAAATTAAAAGGCGAGTGGGGATGGGAAAGTAGATGAATAAATATAGTGATAGTGGAGCTGCCACCCTGGAAAGCATGAGTCAAGCGGGTTGGTATAACCAATGGACTTTAAATAAATTCAAGCAATATTTAATAGGCGATATTTTGGAAGTGGGTTGTGGGATTGGCAATTTTTCTCAGATTTTAGCTGAATATGGCCAAGTAACTGCTATTGATATTGATCCAGATCTGGTTAAAAAGATCCATAAAAATGATCGAATTAATGCCGGATTTGGTGATATTGAAAAAGGGAAATATTTCTTTCAGAAAAAAACTTTTGATACTATAACTTGTATTAACGTTTTAGAACATATTAAAAATGATGAGCAAGCCTTATATAATATGTATAAGCTGTTAAAAAAAGATGGCAAGCTAATTCTGCTAGTACCAATTCATCAGTTATTGTACGGAGAAATAGATCGTTCGATTGGACATTTTCGAAGGTATAATTCCAAATACTTAGTAAATAAAATTTCTAAAATGGGAATGAAAATTTGCTTATCAAGAAAACTTAATTTTATTGGCGCTATTGGTTGGTTTCTTTCTGGAAGAATCCTAAAAAGTAAAGCTGTAACTTCCGGAAACATACGTTTATTTAATTTGCTATCGCCATTTTTAGTTCTAGAAAATATCATTGAAACGCCGGTTGGAACCTCGGTATTAATAGTGGCCCAGAAAGCTTAATATGAAATTATCAATTATTATTCCTGTTTTTAACGAGGAAAAAACTATTGAAACTTTACTCAAAAAAGTTTTAGCAGTTAAACTCGGATCCGTAAAGAAAGAAGTCGTTGTAATTGATGATGCATCAAGCGACAAAACTAGAGAAGTTTTGTCTAAATTCAAAGTTCAAAGTTCAAAATTCAAAATTCTTTCACATACCAAGAATCAAGGAAAAGGGGCAGCGATTAGATCAGGTATAAAGGAGTCTACAGGAGAATTAATTATCATCCAGGATGCAGATTTAGAATATGACCCAAATGATTACCTAAAATTAATTAAACCAATACAACAAAAGATGGCAGAGGTGGTTTATGGCACCAGACTAAAAAATTATCCATTATCTTTTCTTGATGGTGAGAAAACAATTTTGCCATCGCATTTAATTGCCAACCGTTTTTTGACCGCCCTAACGAATTTTTTATATGGAAGTAATTTAACAGACATGGAAACTTGTTATAAACTTTTTAAAAGAAGTGTACTAAAGAATATTACTTTAAAATCAAATGGATTTGATTTTGAGCCGGAAATAACCGCCAAGATTCTAAAAAAAGGAATTACAATTTTGGAAATACCAATTAAGGTAAAACCCCGCTCTTATGCAGAGGGCAAAAAAATTAACTGGATAGATGGAGTAACTGCAATTTGGACATTAATTAAATATCGATTTACTAATTAAAAATATGAAAATAGTTTTTCTAAGCAGGTACCAAAATCAGATTGAAAGAGGGGTAGAGAGTTTTGTAAAAGAACTTACAAATAGGCTTTCCCAAAATCATACAGTTGATATATTGAGTGGAAAAGATGCCGATTCCTTGAGTCAAGTAATAAGGGGTTGTTATGACATTGTCATCCCACTTAATGGCAGATGGCAAAGCCTGAAAATGTCATTAGGAAGATTAATTGGTCGGTACAAATTAGTGATATCCGGTCACAGCGGAATTGGTAGAGATGACATTTGGAATATTTTAGTAAGGCCTAATGTTTTTGTGGCTTTAACAGAAAATATGCAACAGTGGGCTAAAAAATGGGCACTGGGTGTAAAAATAATAAAAATACCGAATGGTATTGATCTAGATAAATTTTCTCCAACTGGTCAATCAATAGATTTTGATTTACCAAAACCGATTATTTTGTCAGTCGGTGCTTTGGTTTGGTATAAACATCATGAAAGAGTTATCAAAGCCGCTGCCAAGCTGGATAAAGCATCAGTGGTGATTGTAGGTGAGGGACCGGAAAAAAATGCTCTGAAGGAATTGGGAAAACAATTACTGGGAGATAGATTTCGGATCTTCAATTTTAAATATCAGGATATGCCAAAAGTTTATCGGTCAGTTGATCTATTTACTTTACCTTCCTGGGACAGAGAGGCATTTGGAATAGTCTATTTGGAGGCTTTGGCTTCCGGACTGGGAGTAGTAGCACCGAATGATTTATCAAGAAAAGAAATTATCGGAGAAGCTGGAATATTAGTTAATACAGAAAATATTGATGAATACTCAAAAGCTATTGAACAAGGCTTAAAAATTGACTGGCAAAAAAAGGCCAGGGCTCAAGCAGAAAAATTTTCCTGGGATAAAATTGCTGATCAGTACGTAAAATTATTCGAAGATATAATAAAAAAATGATATCAATTTGCATCGTTAATTTTAATGAAGAAAAACAACTTAAACTTTGTCTAAACAGCATTGCGGATTTTGCTGATGAGATTGTAGTGGTTGATTTAGGCTCAACTGATCAATCCAAACAGTTGGTAGAGCGATTTAAAGGTAAATTTTTAACTCATAAAATAGTTGAATACGTTGAGCTAGTTAGAAATTATGCAATTGAAAAAACCACAGGGGATTGGATTTTAGTGCTTGATCCGGATGAACAAATTACCCCGGAGTTAAAAAATAAACTAAAAGAGATTGCAAAACAGGGTAAATATGTTGCTGTTAATATTCCGAGAAAGAATATTTTTTTTGGAAAATGGATAGCTCATTCTAACTGGTGGCCAGATAAGCAGATCCGTTTTTTTAAAAAAGATAAGGTAAAATGGAATAACACTATCCACAGTTATCCGAGTGTCAAAGGAGCGGTCTATGATTTACCAGCAAAAAAAGAATTGGCTATACTTCACCACGGATATGAAACTATTAGTCAGTTTATGGAGCGGCAAAATCGCTATTCTGAAATTGCAGCCAGGAATTTATTTGATAAAAATATCAAATTTTCCTGGGGGTCATTTATATGGAAACCTCTGAGGGAGTTTTTAGTTAGATATATTCGACATGCTGGGTTTCTGGATGGTTTTGCCGGGCTTGCCCTGACCTTTTTAATGATGGTTTATCAACTACAAGTAATGATTAATCTGCATGAACTGGAGCGTGAAAGCAAATGATCTGGCTGATAATTCTGATGGGGTCAATCTTAAGACTAATTGGTTTAAATCAAAGTTTATGGCTAGATGAAGCAATTAATGTTTTAGCTACTAAGAATTTTTCTCTGATTGGTATGATTACTGATTATGCCCGTTTTGATTTTCATCCACCTGGTTATTTTTTTATTCTCTGGACCTGGGCTAAGTTATTTGGTACCAGCGAAATTGCGGTTAGGGTCCCCTCTGCAGTGTTTGGTCTAATTACCATCTATCTGGTTTTTTTGATTGGTCAAAAAATTTATTCTCGAAATCTAGGATTATTAGCTGCTTTTTTGTTGGCTATTAACCCTTTGCATATTTACTATTCTCAGGAAGCCAGAATGTATTCATTGGCAGCAATGGCTGTAATTATTAACATCTATTTAGTAATTAAACTAATAAAAGAAGAAAAAGTAGGCTGGGTTTATTTAATAGGGAGTAATTTCCTGATTTTAATGTCAGATTATGTGGCCTATTTAATTTTTCCGGCAATTTTTGTTTTTCTACTATTAACAAGAAAACTACTAACATTAAAAAGATGGTTTTATTCTTTAATAATCCCTTGTTTGTTAGGAGTATGGTGGCTGCCAATTTTTTTAAGTCAATTAAATATCGGTTCCACTACTGCTAATAATTTACCGATTTGGAAGATGATTGTTGGTGGTTTTGATCTTAAAACCGTACCCTTAACCCTGGTAAAATTCATTATTGGCAGAATAAGCTATCCGGATAAACTGATCTATTATTCAGCTCTAATACCGGTTTGTCTATTGTTTATATGGCTGCTGTTAAGGGGTTATAAAAAAGCCATGACTTTCTATAAAAACTTATTATCTTCTTGGCTGGTAGTACCAATTATTTTAGCTTCTCTTATTTCTTTGGTAATACCAATTTATGAATACTTTCGACTGCTTTATATATTGCCAGCTTTTATTATTCTGGTTGCCTTGGGAATTTTTTCTTATCAAAGAAATCTGCGGAATACTTTTTTTGTTGTGATAACAGCAGTAGAAATATTTTCCAGTTTAATTTATTTGTTTAATCCCAGCTACCAAAGAGAAAACTGGAAAGGCCTGGTGAATTTTCTAAATATACAGAATCAATCAGTAGTGTTATTTGAAAGTTCGGGAACCTTTCCGCCATTTGATTACTATGCAAAGAATCGAATCAAGGCTTATGGTGCCCTAAAAACCTTCCCTGCTCGTAACAGTAATGAGATAGAGGATTTAAATGCAATGATCAATGGATCAAGCAATGTATTTTTAGTAGATTATTTAGTGCAAATCAGTGACCCAAATCGATTAGTTGCCCAGAATCTGAATGAATTAGGGTATAAAATTAAAGAAACCCGGGATTTTAACGGTTTAGGATTTGTTTATCATTATGTTAGGTAAATTTGCTATACCCATACTTTTAATAATTATTTTAGGTCATGTTTTTATACTGACTAAATTAATCTATTTTCCATACCCGGAATTATTTGTTTATCCCTATCTAACTAATCATGGATTAAAACCGTATTCTCAGATTTTGGATCAGCATTTCCCAGGGCTGATGTTTCTACCAGTAAATTTGGATAATTTAGGAATGAATAATGAAGTTATTGCCAGATACTGGTCGATGGGAATTATTATCCTTGTTCATTTACTGCTCTTTTTCATTGCTGCCTCAATTTTAAAAAGCAGAAAAAAAGCACTGCTGGTAAATGTTTTATATCTAATATGGCAGCCATTTTTTGAAGGCTGGGTTTTATGGATTGATAGCTTTTTACCATTGTTACTCTTGCCGGCTTTTTATTTTCACCTAAGGAAAAAGTATTTTTTAACGGGTATATTTCTTGGGTTAGGAATAGTGTTTAAGCAGACTCTTATTCCTTTGGGAGGACTAGTGTTAGTTTGGATGATTTGGGAGGTTAGGGATATAAGGATGGTCCTTAGGTATATTACTGGATTGGTTTTACCAGTGGGATTAATGTTGCTTTATCTATTTAGTATTGGTGTTTTAGCGGATTTTTGGTATTGGACTGTAGTTTTTAATCTAACGGTGTTTGCCAAATATGGCACTACTGCCCCTACGACTTTTGGTTTAATTGCCAGACCATTACTGGTTTATAGCGGTGGCTTATTACTTTTTTTCCTAAAGGACAGAAAAATGGCCATTGTTTTGCTGTTATTTTTGTTGGGGTCTATGGCTGGAATTTTTGACCGCGCTGATTTTGTGCATTTTCAGCCGTCGCTTCCTTTCGTATTGTTGGCCAGTACTTTAGGAATTTATCAGTTGTTTAATCAAAAGTTGCTGAAAATCTTATTGCTGACCTATTCGCTAATTGCAGTTTGGTGGTTGGGTATTTTTTACAAAGGCCATATTAGTAATCAAGTTTTATTTTTTGACCCACAAACCAAATTATTAGCCAGTAAAATTCATTCCTATGCAGATTATGGGCAAACTATATTTATCTTCGGAGCTTCACCTGGCCTGTACCAAATGACTAAAACCAGGCCGGCCGGAAATATATTTGTATTTCAATTTCCTTGGTTTTTTAAAGTAGCAGAAGGTCGCATACTAAATGGCATCAAGCAAGATAAGCCAAATATTATTGTGTCTGATCGAACTGTAAAAATTGAGGATCAACCAATTACTGAATTCGGTAAAGAAATTGATCAATACATTAATGAAAATTATCAGCTAATAGATCAGGTTGGGACAACGCAAATTATGCGCCGCAAAGTCCCTTAATCTGCTACAATTAATTCATGTTACGCGTTGGGATGGATATCTCACAATTAGCTCATCTAGGGGGAGTGAATACCTATACCCGGAATCTAACGGAACAATTGTCAAAACTTAATGATTTAGAAATGGCATATTTTTATTCATCACTTAGAAAACCCTACAAAGGATCCTTAAAACATGTCAAGAAATACAAACTACCGCCATCTTTGTTTGAAATGCTGTTTAATCGCTGGAGAAATGTCCCAATTGAAAAGTTTATTGGACCAATTGATGTATTTCATTCTAGCGATTGGATTCAGCCTCCTTCCAAGGCCAAGAAGGTAACTACTTATCATGATTTAGTGCCGATAAAATATCCTGAGTGGTCTCATCCTAAAATTGTGGCAGTGCATAAGAGAAGACTGCAATTAGTACAAGAGGAAATTGATATGGTAATTGCGGTTTCAGAGTCTACGAAAAAAGATTTAATGGAAGTTTCATCTATTCCAGAGGATAAAATTAAAGTAATTTATGAAGGAGCGACTGCAGATTTTAAACCATCGACTGATGTAAAAATTAAACAATTTAAGGAAAAATATAATTTACCGGAAAACTTCGTGTTGGCAATTGGTGGCATTGGAGAAAGAAGAAATTTGGACCGCATTAAAGAAGCAGCCAAAGATTATCATTTGGTGATTGCCGGACAAACTATTCCTTGGTTAACTATTGAAGAGCTAGAATTATTATTTGGATCAGCCACGGTTTTAGTTTACTGTTCGTTGTATGAGGGCTTTGGTTTGCCGATAGTCGATTCCATGGCTTGTGGAGTACCGGTGATTACTTCTAACATTTCTTCAATGCCAGAGGTGGGTGGGAATGCAGCATTGTATGTTAATCCAAGGAATATCGATGATATCAAAGAAAAGTTAACTGAAATAATGAATGATCAAAATCTAAGAACAGATTTAGTCAAGAAAGGTTTAGAGCAGGTGAAAAAATTCTCCTGGGAGAAAAATGCTAAGGAAACCTTTGAGGTATATAAGGAATTAATGCGATGAAAATTTGGATTGATGGATATGAGGCTAATGTAAAACAACGCTTAGGATCTTCCCAGTGGGCTTATGAATTGATTAATCATTTAGAAAAACTGGACCGGAAAAACAGCTACACAATTTTATTGCCATCAGATCCTTTGGGTGATTTACCAAAGCCCCGGACTAATTGGCAGTATAAAATTTTAAAACCCAAAAAATTGTGGACCAAAATTGCTTTGCCTAAGGAATTATTTTTAAGTAAAGATAAACCGGATGTTTTTTTCTCACCAACACATTATATTCCTCGATTTGCACCAAGTTCGGTAAAGAAAATCGCCACTATTTTTGATATGTCTTTTTTACATTTTCCCGAAATGTTTGAAAAAAAAGATTTATGGCAGTTAACTAATGGCACTAAATTTACAGCGGAAAATGCAGATCAGATAGTAACTATTTCCAACTCCTCCAAAAAGGATATTTTGCAAGATTATCATTTGGCTAAAGAAAAAGTTACTGTAATTTATCCGGGTTTTGATCAAACAAAGTTTAAAATGAAAAAAAAGAATGGTTCTTTTTCCAGCGAGAATGAAAAAGTTAAAATTGAAGAAGCTAAGAAAAAATATCAAATAAAAAATAACTACATTATATATATAGGAACAATTCAGCCTAGGAAAAATCTGGTGAGATTAACTGAAGCATTTGCTAGGATTGAAGGGAATTTGCAGTTGGTAATAGCTGGTAAGACTACCGGAGAAGGTCAACAGGGGTGGAAATTTGAAGAAATTCTGGCAACTCCTAAAAGACTTCAGGTTGAAGATCGGGTCAAGTTTCCGGGTTTTGTGGAAACTTATGATTTAGTGCATTTGCTATCTGGTGCAGAAGCTTTTATTCTACCTTCTTTGTATGAAGGATTTGGTATCCCAGTTGCAGAGGCAATGGCAACAGGTACTCCAGTGATAGTCTCCAATGTGTCATCATTGCCGGAAGTAGTAGGCAATGCCGGGATCTTAATTAATCCTTATTCAATTGATCAAATTGAACAAGCCATCAGGGTTATGGTAACAGATCATAAACTCCGACAAAAATATTCAAAACTGGGACTAATTCAAGCCCAAAAATTTTCTTGGGAAAAAGCTGCCAAGGAATTATTAAAGGTGCTGTTAGTTTAGCCAGTGGCTAATATTTATATCTCTTGTTGAACCAAATCTTCAGACATAAAAAAATCTTTAGTAAACTTAATAACTTTTTTAGAATTAAAAGGTTTGCAACTATAAATATCGGAGGTAAAAAATTTAACTTTTCTCCAGGCATAAACGTGTGCCCCTGATTCTGTCCAGGCAACAAATCCATTTAGCTCGAATAGTGGAACTTCTGGGTGATCCCATTTGTCAGGAGGCCAGGAAAAGGGGCCAGAAAATATCCTCATTTCTAAAACTTTTGACAATTCTGCCAAGTAATCTCTGATTATTTCACCATCGACGACTTTTCGTGTGTAGTGACCCTCAATAATAAGCCTTTGCCTATATATTTTAGGTTCGAGGTTTCTCATAACCTCATTATACTCTTACTTAAACTGCGCCTAACGAAATATATGTGTTTTAGTTATTAGAGATATTGCATAATCAGGAGTACTAAATCGTCTAAGTATTACAGGGATTTCGGATCGAAGTCCTATTAAAACTTTAGGTGCGAGTGCAGGGCTTGGATCGGAAGGGTTCAATCCCAAAAATTGTTGCCATGTAGCATCAGTAAGAAACAAAGCCTCAAGTTCAACATTAAAGTGACCTCTTCCGTTTGCTTCTAAGAGATAAGCATTACGATTCATTTTATGCAGAGTTTCCACCATATCTTTACTTACTGAGAAGCAGAATCCTGCTTGACGAAATATTAGGTCTACAGGAACACCATAACCTTTTGAGACTGCCCGGTATGCAAGATCTGCAGCTTCTTGAGCATCAGTTTCTAGCTTACTAAATAAAGATTCGCTAACCATAGAGGAGTATTATACAAAAAATTAGGGAGATTACCAGAAACTATAGGATCGAGAGCTATGGTAGGGTTTGCTTATGGTGTGGATTCTCCATATAATTAGTAGGTATGGCTGTTTTTTATGATCGTAATGGTAGGGAATTATCTTCTGAGGAGGCTTCAGGTAAGATTGCTAACCGACTTTATAATTATTTAGCTGATTTAGCTTTGTTTGTGATAAATATCCTTAGCTATTTGCCCTTACATCACCTGCGTCGGCTACTTTATAGACTGGCCGGAGCCAAAATTGGTTCAGGAACCAGTATTCATATGGGTGGCAGTTTTTTTTCTTTAAAAAAAGTTCGTATTGGGACAGATACTTTAATTGGCAAAAATGTCTTTTTAGATGGTCGGGACAGTTTAATTATTGGAAATCATGTGGATATTGCCTCAGATGTGTTAATTTATAATTCCGAGCATGACATTAGCGCGGAGGATTTTAAAGCAGTTTTGGCACCAGTAGTGATTGATGATTACGTATTCATTGGGCCAAGGGCGATTATTTTACCAGGTGTGACTATTGGAAAGGGCGCTATTGTAGCTGCTGCTGCTGTAGTAGTGGAAGATGTGGCAGAATTTGCTATTGTTGGTGGGGTGCCTGCCAAAGTCATAGGGGAGAGAAAATTAAAAGATCCGCATTACAAGTTGGGTAGGGCTCGCTGGTTTCAATGAAATATATTTTTATTACATTTTCAATAGTTTTATTGGTTTATATGATCTGGTCAGGCCCGGGCAGAATTTCCGATTTTCCGGCTTTACCCAAGTCTGATAAATCAACATTAGAGGGGGACACCATACAGATACCTAATGTGGCTGGGTATTTTTCCAATAACTACCGTGATTTTGTCATTCCTTTTTATGAGCACTTTTATCAAACAAGAACCGGCTTGCCATTTCCACCAATTGTGATTAATCGCCCTCCGGAATATGCCTGGATTGCGATAAAAAAGTATACTGATAGTACCTATATTGAAGAGTTTGTTTATCCTCTTAGGGACTCAATTTATGTTAATGGTTTTGAACCTTTTTATCAGGACGGTACTCCAAAATTTTGGGGGGCAACTGATTTTGTGCAAAATGGTGACCACTGGTCAACTAAAGTAACAATGCGATTCTATCCCTCGAGCCTGTTAATAAGACTTTTGGTTTGGCTGGGAATTACGGCATCGGTTTTTTTACTGTATGTTTTAAGCAAGATAGTGATTTTTAAACATGAATAAATTCAATAATTTTTTAAACAAATTTCTTTACTGGTTTGTTACTTTTATTTTTGCTTTTATTCCGCTATATCCTAAATTTCCTTTATTTAATGTCTCAGGAACTTTTGTGGCAATTCGTTTGGAGGATATTTTAATTGCAATTGCTATTTTACTGTGGGGGATTAATGTGTTGTTAACAGGTACTTTAGTCAGTTTATTTAAAGACCGACTTAACCAAACAATTTTGCTGTTCTTTTTTGTAGGACTGGTGTCGACTTTCTCGGCAATTTTTTTAACTCATACAGTCGTGCCACATCTGGGCTTTTTACATTTTTTAAGAAGAGTAGAATTTATGATACTTTTGCCTGTGGTGGTTTCAGTGGTGCGAAAGAAAAAAGATGTGGTGATTATCCTTTTGGTTTTAGCTGCGACAATTTTGGCAGTTAATGTATATGGACTGGGACAAATATATCTGGACTGGCCAGTTATTTCTACAACTAATTCTGAATTTTCAAAAGGACAAATTTTACGGCTAACACCGGATGCCAGAGTTAATTCTACTTTTGCCGGACATTATGATTTGGCAATCTTTTTGGCCATGGCAATTACGGTTTTAACAGCGCTTTTTTTTGTTCTCAAAAAACGATTTAGGTTCCCGGTAATTCTTTTGGGCGGTTTGTCATTATTTTTGTTGATTATGACTGCTGCTAGGCAATCCTTTTTTGCGGCTTTGGCAGGGATGATTTTGGTACTTATCTTAGGAAAACAGAAAAAATATATTCTATTATTTGTTGTCGCAGCAGTAGTAATCTTGTTATATCCTTCCCAGTTGCGGGATAGACTAGTCTCTACTGTGACTGTTAATTTGTTTAACTTAGGGCAAAGGTATACTGGAAAAACTCAGGATCAACAAATTCGCAGTAAATTAAACATTCCAACGTTGGCTGTAAAAACATCCAGTACTTCGGCCAATACTGCTACTTTTGCCACTCATTCTGCTGGTGTAGCAACAGATATTGCACCAGGTGAACCAATTGATACAACTCAACTGGGAGTTTTTCGTTCATTTGAAATTCGGTTAAATATTGAATGGCCAAGGGCGATTGCAGCTTTTACCAAAAACCCATTTTTGGGAACTGGTTATTCATCAATTGATATCGCCACAGATAATGATTTTTTAAGGTCTTTGGGGGAGGTGGGAATTTTGGGGACTTGGGCGCTGTTACTGGTTCTTATTGCCGTTGGAAAAAGATTATTAAATGATATTAAAAGTGAAAGTAAATTAATTCGTTATTTTTCTGTCGGGGTATTTGCAATGATGATTGCCTTTATTATTAACGGGATGTTTATTGATGTTTTGGAAGCATCAAAAGTGGCCTCTTTGTTTTGGTTAATGCTAGGATTGGGATTGGCTGGAAGAGAATTATGATAAAAGTTTTTAAAAACCAATATTTTTGGCTACTTTTAATTTTACTGGTCTCCTTGATAGTTAGGCTTTATAAAATTGATTCACCAATTGCTGATTGGCATTCCTGGAGACAAGCAGACACAGCAGGAGTGACCAGAAACTTCCTAAAATATGGGTTCAATCCATTTTTACCCAAATTTGATGATATGTCAGGTATTTCTGAGCATCCAATTATTAATTTTAATCACTATCGCTTTGTGGAGTTTCCTATTTACAACATGGCGGTTTATCTTATTTTTTTATTTTTTGGAGCAATGGATAAATATTCCCGGTTGGTCTCGGTGCTTTTTTCTTTAGGCAGTATTATCTTTTTGTATTTAATTTCCCGGAAATATTTGGGAGTTTTAAAAGGACTTTTAATTGCATTAATTTATGGACTATTGCCGTTTAATATTTACTTTTCCAGAACTACCTTACCCGAACCGACCTTTTTATTTTTTTCTTTAGGAATGATTTACTTTGTCGATTCCTGGATCACGGACAAAAGACAATGGGGAGGATGGGGTTTTATTTTTACAATGGTAGCATTTTTAATAAAGCCTTGGGCGATTTTTTTCGTGCCACCTTTGCTGTATTCGGTGTTAAGAAAAGAAGGCAGTTTTAAAAAAAGTTTAAAATATATTTGGCCATTTGTTTTAGCTGTTTTGCCATTTATTATTTGGCGGCTTTGGATTTTAAATCATCCAGAGGGAATTCCGGCATCCAGTTGGCTGCTAAATTCTAATGGCATTCGTTTCCGTCCGGCTTTTTGGTGGTGGATTATTGGTGAAAGACTGGGACAGGAGATACTTGGTGCAACCGGTTTAGTGCTTTTTGTAATTGGTGTAATTATTAAGCCAAAAGACCGTAATTACTTTTTTCATGTTTGGCTGCTATCTTTTTTTGGATATTTTGTAATTTTTGCAACCGGCAACGTGCAACATAATTATTATCAATATATTTTTGTGCCGATTGCCGCGGTTTTTTTAACCTTAGGTTTTGTTTATTTAATCAAAGGGATCAAGGAATTTCTACCAAGATTTTGGACTATTATTTTAGCCTTACTTTTTCTGCCTTTAGCTTTTTACTTCACCTATACTCAGGTGAAGGGTTTTTATCAGATTAATAATGGAGTGATTGTGGATGCTGGAAAAGAGGCTGATAAAATTTTACCAACGGATGCGGTCGTTGTGGCCCCGTATAACGGAGACACGGCTTTTTTGTATCAAACCAATCGGGTTGGTTTCCCGTTTACGCCGTTGCCACTAACTGATTTAGTGGCAGATTATGGTGTGACGAGTTTTGTTTCAGTAAGCAAAGATGATAAGACTAACTGGGTAATTCGGCATTTCAAAATCCTGGAAAATACTCCGGGATTTGTAATTGCTGATCTAACTGTAATTGAACATCCGTTAACTGCTACTGACCCGGAACCATAAACATAAACATGAAAGTGCTAATGCTGACTCCATATCTGCCGTATCCATTACTAACAGGTGGTCAGACCCGTTCATACAACTTAATTAAAAGATTATCTTCCCTCGGTCATCAAATTACATTGTTTTGTCTAGTAAAAAGTGAAAAAGAAAAACAATATGTCTCGGAGCTGGAAAAATATTGTCAGGAAGTTCGAGTATTTAATCGTCCGGAAAAACCGTGGACATTTACCAATATTTTAAGAACCGGCTTTTCAGTCTATCCCTTTTTGGTAATTAGAAATTGGGCTAAGGGAGAAAAAGCGGCGATTGAGGAAAAATTAAAAAAAGAGCAATTTGATTTAATTCATGCGGAAACTTTTTATGTAATGCCTCATTTGCCGGAAACTAACATACCAGTTTTGCTTGTAGAACAAACTATTGAATATTTAGTTTATAAACATTTTGTCGATGAATTTTCTTTGCTTTTCTTGAAGCCTTTTCTGTACATAGATGTCGAAAAGCTAAAACTTTGGGAGAAAAGATTTTGGGAGAAAGCTACAGTGGTAGCTGCCATGTCAGATGAGGATGAGAAAACAATGAAGTTTCAGTTGCCTGGACTGCGCTCAGAAATTGTGCCAAATGGGGTGGATACAGCTTATTTTAGTAAGGTAGTAAGTAAGAGGTTTAAAGAACCGGTAGTTTTATACTTAGGAAACTTTACCTGGTTACAAAATAGAGAAGCAGTCAAGATTTTAATAAGCAAAGTCTGGCCAACTATTAGCCAAAGTATTCCAAGTGCCAAACTTTGGATTATTGGTAAGGATGCTAAAAACTTTTTCCATCATTTAGAAGGATCAAATATTAGAGTAGATGAAGTTGCTGATGTTCGTGAGGTTTATCAACAGGCTTGGGTACTCGTTGCACCAATTTATGGTGGAGGAGGAACCAGATATAAAAACTTTGAAGCATTTGCTTCAGGTCTGCCGGTTGTAACTACCTCGATTGGTATTGGAGGAATTGATGCCAAAGATGGACTTGAAGTGATTTTGCGAGATAATCCCGGTGAACTTGCCAAAGCAGCAATTGAGGTAATTAATGATCCTGTGTTAGCTAAAAAAATTGCCCAAAATGCTAAAAAATTAGTTGAGCAAAAAAATAACTGGGACCAGATTGCCAAAAATCTAAGCCAGATTTATGAGGGCCTGGCCAAAAAATGATCATTGGCATTGACGCGCGTTTTTATAATGAATCCGGCGTTGGCCGTTATATCCGGAATTTAATTTCTAATCTGCAGCTATTGGATAAAGAAAATCAGTATGTGGTTTTTATGTTATCCAAGGATTTAGCTGATTTTAAAATCAGTGCCAATTTTAAAGCAGTTGCGGCTGATTTTCCCTGGTATGGAATGGCTGAACAATTTAAATTTCCAGCACTGCTAAATAAATATAATTTAGATCTGATGCATTTTCCACATTTTAATGTGCCGGTTTTTTATAAAGGCAAATTTGTGGTAACAATTCATGACTTGATTCACAGGCATTTTAATCTGCAACATTCGACAACTCATGGACCACTAGTTTATCAGCTAAAGCAAATTGGATATTCTAAAGTGTTTAATCATGCTATTAAAAAATCTGTTCATATTTTAGTACCCTCCAAACATGTTAAGGAACAATTAATTAATGAAACTAATTTGCAGGGACAAAAAATTACCATCACTAATGAGGCTGCTGATGATCGATTATTAAATCAATCAAAAACTAAGACAGAAATTAATGGCAAATATATTTTATTTGTCGGTAATGCGCATCCACACAAAAATGTGGAAGGTTTATTAAAGGCCTTTCAAATATTGAAAAAAACTAATGCTTCATTGAAATTAGTTTTGGTTGGTAAAAGTAGTTATTTTTGGCAAAGACTTCAGGAAAAATATCGAGACCCGGATATTATTTATACAGGTTTTGTAACAGATATTCAGCTGACTGCTTTGTATCAAAACGCAGTAGCCTATATTGAACCGTCGTTTGAGGAGGGATTTGGTATACCAATACTGGAAGCAATGGCTTTGGGTGCGCCAGTAGTTTCCTCTAGTGCTGGGAGTTTACCAGAAGTGGGAGGGGAGGCGGCGATTTATTTTAACCCGAAAAATATCCCAGAAATGGCGAATAAAATATCCTCAGTTATTGAATCAGCAAGTTTAAGAAAGGAATTGATTAAAAAAGGACAAACGCGAGTAAAATTATTTAGCTGGAAACATCTTGCACAGCAAACTTTGGAGGTATACGAAAAATGCGAGTTGCAATAGTTCATGATGATTTAGTGCAATGGGGTGGGGCAGAAAGAGTCTTAGAGGGTTTATGTGAAATATATCCGGAAGCGCCAATTTTTACTTCCTTATTTAATCAAAATAATCCAATTTTAAAACAGAAATTTGGTAAGAAAAAAATTATTACATCCTTTTTGCAGAAAATTCCCGGGGCCATCAGCTTATATAAAACCTTACTGCCTTTGTATCCAATTGCTTTTGAACAGTTTAATTTTGATGGTTTTGATTTGGTAATTTCTCATACCACCCGGTTTGCTAAAGCGATAGTTACTAAACCAGAAACAGTGCATATTTGTTATTGTCATACTCCGCCGAGATTTCTATGGCATTTTTCCGGATTACCGCATTTTGGCTGGGGGGAAGTCTTGCTTAGTAAACTGCGGATTTATGATCAGGTTAGCGCCAGTCGGGTGGACCATTTCTTAGCCGGGTCTATCAATGCCCAAAAAAGGATTGCCAAAATTTATCATCAACAGTCTAAAGTGGTTTATCCGTTTATAGATCTGGACAGATTTAAAAATATTGAAACATTTGATGGCGGGTATCTTGTGGTTGTGGCCAGACCAAATAATTACAAAAAAGTGGATTTAGTAAAAGCTGCTTGTCGCAGTTTAGATATTGAATTAAAAGTTATCCAAGGCGGTTTATCAGATGAAATAGTAGTAAAAATAATGTCTGGTTGTAAAGCCTTGGTAATTGCTGGGATTGAAGATTTTGGGTTATCAGCTTTGGAGGCGCAGGCTTTAGGTAAACCGGTGATCGCCTTTGCTAAAGGTGGGGCTTTAGAAACTGTCATTAAAGATGAAACCGGAATTTTTTTTGAAGATCAAACGGTTGAAAGTTTAGTAGCAGCCATTAAAAAATTGGAGCATCTTAAATTTGATCCTCAAAAATGCCGGGAAAATGCGGCAAACTTTAGTAAAGAGATATTTAAAGATAATTTTAAGAAAGCAGTGGTAGCTTTAGTGTAGTATATAAAAGCATGTATAGTTTAATTAAAAGACTGATTGATTTAATTGGAGCAGCTATTGGGTTAATTATTTTATCCCCCATCTTTTTACTGGTCGCGATCGCGATAAAAATGGATTCAGTGGGACCGGTATTTGCTGATACTCCAATGAGAGTAGGCAAAGAGGGTAAACAATTTAGGATGTTTAAATTTAGATCTATGATTTCCAATGCTCATGATTTACTGCGGACTGATCCAAAATTTCAAGAACTTTACCAGGAATACAAAAAAGGCAGTTACAAGCTATATAATGATCCTCGTATTACCCAGGTTGGTAAATTTATCAGAAAGTATTCCCTAGATGAGTTGCCTCAACTAATTAACGTAGCTCGGGGGGAGATGAGTTTAGTTGGTCCAAGAGCTTATTATCCGGATGAGTTGGAACACCAGCAAGCAGAATATCCGGCATCTAGAAAATATGTTAAGATTATTTTATCCGGTAAACCAGGAATAACCGGGATCTGGCAGGTATCAGGAAGATCGGAAATTAACTTTGATAAAAGAGTGCAAATGGATGCCTCGTATGTAGAAAAAAGATCAGTTTTTTACGATCTGTGGCTACTTTTAAAAACTATCCCGGCAGTGCTGTCGGGTAAGGGAGCGGTATGATTAATTTAAACAAAAGACTAGAAAAACAAAGTTTTAGTAAAAAAAAGCCCTCAGCTTTTAAAAAGAATTTAGTGAGAGTGCTGGTGGTTTTACTAATTGCCTTGATTATTCCTTCAATATTTATTTACTTAGGTTTTAAGCAAGTATCTGCTCATGGAAAAAGTTTGGTAGAAGCTTATAAGGCTCAAAATTTTGATCAGATCAGAAATGAAGCTAATGCTACCAAAGGTGGATTGCAACAAGTAAATTTTGCCTTAACTTTTCTAATTTGGCTAAAAATTGTACCAATTGCCGGTGGATATTATTCTGATGTCCAAGGGTTGGTGTCTGGTGGGGTGGCGGATTTAACTGGTTTAACTACTATCTTCGACAATTTAGCTCCTAGTAAGGCCGAGCTAGGATTTGATGGGCATCCTAAATCCGGACCGGATCGTATTTCACAAGGACTAAAGATTTTGGATAAAACAGTGCCGATTTTGGATAAAGTGGCGGCTAATTTCCAAAAAGGGGCTGATGATGTCAAAGGAATTGATACGACAAAGTATCCTGATAAAATTGGGGGCAAAAATGTCCGTCAAAATATTGAAGTAGCCAAAAACTTTATTTTGGGAGCTGGAGTGGCAGTTGGACAGGGTAAAGATGCTTTAAGATTGGCTCCGGGAGCGCTAGGAATTCCTTCCAGTAAAAATTATTTACTGCTTTTCCAAAATGACAAAGAAATTAGGGCCACTGGTGGGTTTATGACAGCCTATGCTACCATGCAGCTAAGTAACGGCCAGGTTAGCGCTACATCATCCGATGATATTTACCGTTTGGATGAAAAATTGCTGCAAGTATGTCAAAAGAAAATTTGTCCCCTAACTCCTCCGGCTCCGATTGTAAAATACTTGCCGGAAGCTGATGGTAAGACACGTTCGGCTTGGAGTATGCGCGATTCTAATTTATCTCCGGATGTACCAACTTCGGCCAAAGAATTTGAAACAATGTATAGTTTGCTTGGTCAAGGCTTACCATTTGATGGAATTATTTATATTGATACCCAGGTAGTGGAGGAGCTAATCGGTATTACCGGACCGATTGATGTTAATGGTACTACTTATTCGGATAAAATTGATCAAAGATGTAGTTGTCCTAACGTAATTTATGAGTTGGAATCCTATGCGGAAATTGCTGCCAAGGGTCAGGCAGATCGCAAGGCTGTGCTGGGCGTTTTGATGCAACAAATTCTATCTCATTCATTAGGCAGTGATGTTGCTAAACTACCAGCCCTGATCGAAACTTTAGCTACCTTAGCCAATGAAAAGCATGTGCTGTTTTATATGCATGATGCTAATTTAGAAGCGGCATTGTCCAAACTAAACTGGACTGGTCAAATTCAAAATTATAATGGAGATTATCTGGCGATTAATGATTCTAATTTTGCTGGGGGGAAGTCTAATTTATATGTTGATCAAACAGTCACTCAGGAAATTAATATTTCTGGTGGTAAAGTGACTAAAAAAATCACTATTGAATATAAAAATGCCAAAGCCTTTGCCACCTGGTTAAATGGAATTAATCGTGATTATGTCAGAGTCTATGTTCCAGCCGGTAGTAAACTAATTTCCTCCAAAGGCTCGGAAGATGCAGTGCACACTTTTGATGAGCTGGGGAAAACTGTCTTTGATGCCTTTATCCAAGTGAGGCCGGGCAATACCAGAAAACTGGAATTTGAATACCAAATTCCCTACCAGCCAAAAGGCCAATATCAGCTGTTAATCCAAAAACAGCCCGGCGCCAAAGACTTTCATTACATCATCAAAAACGGCGCTTTTACCAAAGCTGATTTAAACCTAACCAGTGATGAAGAAATTAAATTTGGGATCTAGTCGCTTCGCTTCCTGTATGACTTCGTGATATAGTCGCTTCGCTTCCTGTATGACTTCGTGATATAGTCCTACTCATGCCATCATTTAAGTGTGAAGGGATTGTGTTAAAAAGAAAAGATTTTGGGGAGGCGGATCGCGTTTTAACTGTTTTTACACTTCAAAAAGGGAAAATTTCCATAGTGGCTAAGGGGGTTAGAAGAGTAACTTCCCGGCGCGCCGGGAATGTTGAGCTGCTAAACCGCGTACAGATGTATTTATATGTGGGAAAGGGCATGCCAATTCTGACCGAGGCAGAAAGTTTAGAAACTTTTTCCAAGCTAAAGGAGGATTTAACCCTATCTACCTATGCTTTCCATATTATTGAACTGGTTAACAAACTGACAGTAGAAAATCAGGAAAACCGGATCTTATATGAACACCTTCTGCAAGTTTTAAGAAGACTGTCTATTAAACCGCGGCAGATTTTAATTAGGGCTTTTGAGGCTAAAGTTTTAGCTGATTTAGGATTTATTGGTTTTAAAGAAGAAGGTGCTGGAGTGGGTGGACTGGTGGGAGAAGCAGGGGATTTACTTAAAAAACTGGAAACTTTATCTTGGGATCAAATTGAGAAGATCCCGGTTAATCAAAAAGAGGCTATGGAACTGGAGAGGGTTCTGCGTTATCATTTAGAAAGAGTAATTGAAGGGAAGTTGAAGAGTAGAGGATTTTTAAAGTATGGATAACTTAATGGACAAAATTGTAGCTTTATGTAAAAGACGGGGATTTATATATCCCGGATCTGAGATATACGGTGGTTTAGCAGGGACCTGGGATTATGGTCCAGCTGGAGCATTATTAAAAAAGAATCTAAAGGATTTGTGGTGGAAAGAAATGGTGCAACTGCGGGATGATATTGTGGGAGTTGATGCGGCCATTATGATGAACCCTAAGGCCTGGGAAGCATCTGGGCATGTAGAGGCTTTTACTGATCCGTTAATTGAATGTAAAATCTGTAATCAGCGGTTTCGCGCTGACAAGATAGATGAGATTGAAGAACACGCTGCCACTCACAAAGACAAAAAGGTGGAGTGGACTGAGCCTAAGCAATTTAATTTATTGGTAAAAGCATACCTGGGAGTTTTAGAAGGTAAGCAGTCAGAAATTTATTTGCGGGGAGAAATTACCAACGGAGTGCAGGTTAATTTTAAAAATGTATTGGATTCTACCAGAGTGCGGATTCCTTTCGGAATTGCACAAATTGGTAAAGCTTTTCGAAATGAAATAACCCCGGGGAATTTTACTTTCCGCTCCCGTGAATTTGAACAAATGGAAGTGCAGTTTTACATTAAGCCGGAAATTAAAGAGGGAGAGAAGTGGTTTGAGTATTGGAAACAAAATCGGATGGATTTTTATTTGTCTTTGGGAATGAAAAAGGAAAATTTGCGTTTCCGGGATCATGCCGAGTCTGAAAGAGCCCATTATGCTAAAGCTGCCTGTGATATTGAATATAACGCGCCGTTTGGATGGTCTGAATTTATGGGAATTCATCACCGGGGAGATTGGGATTTATCCAGGCATCAACAGTATAGCGGACAAAGCATGATGTATCGGGACCCGGAAACTAATGAGGAATATTTACCATGGGATATTGAAACTTCCGCCGGTGTGGACCGCTCAACGTTGTTTTTACTCATTGATGCTTATACAGAGCAGGAAGGTCGGGTATTTTTAAAGCTTTCTCCTAAAATTGCACCTTATAAAGCCGCAGTGTTTCCACTTTTGGCTAATAAACCAGAACTGGTTGAAAAAGCTAAACAAATTTATGACAATTTAAAACAAGATTTTATGGTGGCTTGGGACGCTAGGGGGAATATAGGGAAAAGATATGCGGCTCAAGATGAAATTGGGACTCCGTTTTGTATTACAGTAGATTTTGATAGCTTAGAAGATCAGGCGGTCACAGTTCGAGAACGGGACACGGCCAAGCAGGAACGGGTAAAGATAGTTGACTTGAATACTTACCTCAGTGATAAGATAAAGTGATGGATAATCTCAGAAATTGGCTAATCGCCAACAAAATAACTGCCGGACTTATTGTGGCACTGATAGTACTGGGGGCTGGTGGAATTATTGGAGCTTCGAAATTCTTTGCACCCAGTCAGGGACCAGTGACTGAGGTTGACTTACCATTTGATGCAGAAGGTCCTTATGCCCTGTTATCTCCCAGAAGAGATGGTAATGCCTTACTGTTAAATCTTAAACGGACTGCCTCTTATGATAGTATTTCCTATGAACTGGCCTATACTTCCAAGCAGGATCAAACAGTGGTGCAGGGAAATAATTCCGGGGATGAAGAAGGTTCAGGATCTGGTACTATTGATCGGGGTGTGGTAGGAGAAATCGATACCAAAGAGAAAAAGGGTGAATACAGCCAAGAAATTTTATTTGGCACTTGTAGCAAGAACGTTTGTAAATATGATACAGGAGTTGAAAATGGTACTTTAACTTTGCATATTAAAAAAGGTAATACTGCCTACAAAATGGCTACTCAGTGGCATATTCAGGCTCCTGATGTGGCTTTAGGTAATTTAACTTCCGGGGATGGGCATTTGGTTTATAAAGTTAATGCCGATAGGCAAGCTTTATCTAATGTTGGTTTTACTATTATAAATGATTTAACCGGTGTACCAAAGCTGCCGGATGGTAAAAAAGTATTAGGAAAAGTGTATGCCTTAAACGTGCCGATTGCCAAAACCTTACCTGGTGGAGATGTCAGCCTGGAACTGGCTGATAATCCTCCGGCAGACGCTAAACTGATGCGCTATGATGATTCCAAAGGTAGCTGGGTTGATCTAAATGCCAAATTATCCGGCTCAAAATTCTCCGGGAAAGCTGATGGAGCTGGAATATTTGCAGTCTTAACTGCTAAATAGTACCGTCGCACCTCGTCACACCAAAAAGTACCACTTTTGTCATTCTGAGCGAAGCGAAGAATCTAATTAATGAAGTCAGCGGACTCATGTAGGAGATCCTTCGTCGTTAATCGCTCCTCAGGATGACAAACTGTGTTTAAAATTGTACACAGTTTGTCAAATATAAATACCCTATTGACAAGGATGATTAAAATGGCGGAAAATAGAAACAGATGGTGATTCTGCCCAGAAAATATGTTTTTGGGCAGTTATACAACCGACTTTAGTGGCAAGAATAGGCTAATTTTACCTAAGAGATTTAGGAAAGAATTGGGAAATGAGGATAAGTTTTATATACTTTTGGGGGGAAATGGAGAGATTTGGGGATTTGACACAATAAATTGGCATAAATTAGCAGAAGATATATTGCAGTCAGCGCTTTCCACAGAGGAAGGCAGAAGAAAAAGGTTAAAACTTTTTCCCAAAGCTGAGGAGTGTAGTTTAGATAGCCAGGGAAGATTTATTTTGCCGCAAGAGTTTATGGATAATTTAAACTTTAGTGAAAAAGTACAAATTATTGGAGCAGGAGATCATTTTGAGGTTTGGGATCAGAAATCGTGGATCAGGCAACAGGAACTGCTCAAATAATGGAAGGGTATCATACTAGCGTTCTTCGTAAAGAGGTAATGCAGCACTTAAGTGTTGCTCCTGATAAATGGTATCTGGATGCAACACTTGGTGACGGGGGGTACACCTTAGAGATTTTGCAGCTGGGGGGTAAAGTTTTGGGATTGGATGTGGATCCAGAGGCACTGGATAGAACCAAGGCAAGGTTACAGGCCACAGGCATTAGGGAACAGGATTACAAATTAGTACAAGGTAATTTTAGAGATTTAAAAAATTTAATATTGCAGACGGAAATTGCGGATCAAAAGTTTAGCGGAGCTATTTTTGATTTAGGGGTTTCTAGTTTGCAACTACTAACCCCGAACCGGGGTTTTTCTTTCGCAAAAGATGGCCCACTTGATATGAGAATGGATCCGACACTGGGAGTTTCGGCTCTAGATTTAATTAATGTATTAGATAGAAAGGAGTTATATGAATTATTTTCAAAACTGGGTGAAGAAAAATATTCTAAACGTTTGGCTGACGCTTTGGTCAGCTCCCGTGAAATAGGAAAGGGTACAGGTAACAGGCAACAGGGGACAGTAATACAAAGTACAAGAGATTTAGTGGAGTTGATAGAGGAAGTTTATAGAAAAGCTGGAGAGCGTCAAGGGAGAATACATCCAGCAACGAAGGCTTTTCAGGCCTTGCGGATAGCAGTAAATGATGAGTTAGGTGCGTTAATAGATGGTTTAGAGCAGGTAAAGGAGAAAATATTTAAAAATGGTCATGTTATTATCATTAGTTTTCATTCACTTGAGGACCGGATCGTTAAAAATACTTTTAGAGACTGGCAAGAACAAGGGATTGGGGAAGTGGTAACTAAAAAACCAATTATTCCATCAGAGGATGAAATAAGGCAAAACCCCAGGTCGCGTTCAGCCAAAATGCGGATATTTAAAATACTATGACTATCATCAAAAAATTTGAACCAGAAGAACCAAGGAACAGCTCTCCGAGGAAATATTTAGTATTAATCGTAGCAATTTTGTTTGTGCTGGCTCTGACCCAAATCTGGGTTAGTAATGCGGTAATAATGTATGGAGCAAAGTTTGATCAACTGGAAAGCTTGCAAGCCAATTTATTAACCCAAAATCAAATTCTGGAAAATGAAATCGCCAGACAAGCATCATTAAGCAACATCTCCTCAAAGTCGGCAGAACTTGGTTTTTCCAGTAACTTAAGTATAGAATATATTCGCTAAGCTAATGCGGATATTTTGGATTAAAGCGTTTTTTCTAGTCTTTTTTCTTGCTATATTAGCCAGATTATATTTTTGGCAAATTGTTAATGCTGATTTTTTGCAGGTTCAGGCCGAAGGGCAACATTTTTCGGACACCAAAGTAGAGGCTTTAAGAGGCCGGATTTATTTTAGTGATGGTTCTATTTTGGCATCTTCCAACCCCTCCTATTTACTTTTTGGCCAGCCAAAAGTATTAACTAAAGCACAAACCGTTAATACCGGTTATGCTTTGGCTAAACTACTGGCTACTGCGGATCAGGATCAGGATAGTCTCGCCAAGGACTTAATTAATAAATTGTCTCAAGATCTATTCTGGGTGGTATTGATGAGACAAATTACTCCGGATCAGAAAAAAGCCATTGAAGTTCTAAAACTGCCAGGCATTGGTTTTGAACAAGGCAGCAGTAGATTTTATCCGGAAGGATCTTCTTCAGCTCATATATTAGGGTTTGTCGGGGCAGATGCCAAAAGCGTAAGCAAGGGTTATTTTGGAGTGGAAGGGTACTATGACGGCGAGCTTAAGGGCAGCTCGGGACTGCTTAGGCATGAGATTGATGCCTCTGGGTTACCGATTTTAATTGGCAATTTCTTAAGTAACGATGCTAAAAACGGAAAAGATTTACAGCTTAATATTGACCGCTCTGTGCAGTTTATTGTTGAGCAGAATTTAAAAGCTGGTATTGAAAAATATGGAGCAAAATCAGCCTCAGCTGTGGTAATGAATCCTAAAACCGGGGCAGTTTTGGCTTTGGCAGCCTATCCTAACTATGATCCTGGAAATTATACTGAATATCCCAAAGAATATTTTAAAGATTCTGTAGTTGCAGATACTTATGAGCCTGGTTCTACTTTTAAGGTACTGGTGATGGCGGCGGCATTAAATGAGAAATTAGTCACTCCAGATACTATTTGTGATAATTGTGCCGGACCGGTCCGTGTGGCTGATTATGATATCCGAACCTGGGATAATAAATATTTCCCAGATACTACGATGACTGATGTAATTATTCATTCGGATAACACCGGAATGGTGTTTACCGGCAAAAAACTGGGTGTGGATAAATTATATAGTTATATTCAAAATTATGGTTTTGGCCAACCCTCTAATATTGATTTGCAAGACGGGGCTGATACCAGTATTCGACCCAAAGCAGATTGGCATGAAATTGACTTAGCCACTGCTACTTTTGGCCAGGGAATTGCCGTTACTCCGATCCAAATGGTTACCGCGATATCCACGCTTGCCAATGGCGGTAATTTAATGGAGCCGCATATTGTTAAAGAAATCAAAGGCGATGGTAGTACTTTTGTAATTAAACCCAAGGTAATCCGCTCAGTGGTCACTCCAGACACTGCCAAAGTGGTCACAGAAATGATGGTGCAAGCAGTTGATAAGGGAGAAGCTAGTTGGTATAAAACACATGGTGGAGTAGGAAACTTTAAGATTGCCGGAAAAACTGGGACTGCGCAAATTCCAGTGGCTGGCCATTATGATCCCACTAAAACCATTGCCTCATTTGTGGGATTTGCCCCGGCTGATGATCCGAAATTTGTCATCCTAGTTCGCTATGATCAGCCCACAGCCTCAATCTTTGGAGCTGACACAGCCGCTCCAACCTTCTTTGAAATCGCCAGACAATTATTTAACTACTACAAAATCGCCCCCACAGAATAAATTAGGTAGAAATATTCTCAGAAACAGAATATCCGTGACGCTCTCTAAATATAATAAAATGTGTATTAAACATTTTTGCTACCTCAATTAGTCCACCAAATCTGCTGATTAATTCATCTTTTTTTCGATCTTGGGGGATATTACCGGTTATTGCTGCTGGAATACCTATTTCTTTGATAAAAATTCTTTTTCTTTCACTAGAGCCTCTAGAGTCTTCCCACCAAAGATATCTATCAAAAAGGAACTTGGCAAATTGAATTCTTTCGTCATTGCTTAAATCAGGACCGAACCTATGTTTAAGAAGTCCTTCAGGTAAAGCTAAATCAGCTTCATTAGCCATTTGTATTAGCTCAGGAGGAACAATGGAGGCAATCTGGTGCAGAGTTTGATATGCTTTTTCGTCGGTGCTCTTCTTAGTTTCAGTGTCGCTCAATGGCACCCAGAAATTAGCCATCCATTCTGCATATTTTGCAGTTGGTGGGTGATTTTCGTAGAATGCTAGACGAGTAAAAGATAATCCCACAACTAATTGAGAGCGAAAAGTCAATTTTTCTCGACCTCTGGCCTCATTGTAATCGCTTAGATTATCAGGTGAATCTAAATTAAGTCCATAAGATTCTAAGACAGCTAGTGCAATTCTCTGTGATTCCGTACCAACGCGGATCATTTGGTCTAAACTACCTGTTGATTGCTCTGCATTTACTACACGATATAAAGGACAATTTGATTCTATTCTATCTTCAGGTTCCCAATCTCGGAGTTGGTTATACCCGTGCATAACGGTTTCATTTATAGAGCTTCTTACTAGAGTTACTACTTTTTGATCACTGATTGTGTAATCAATAAAGATACCGTCTCTTTCAGTTCTTGGAAGGTCTGCTAAATTGTCAATCATATTAAGGGCAAATTATACTCAAAAACCTATAATCTTACAAATTACAGAGAATTATTTTGGCTTCCAACACCCGGTGTTGACTAGCTTCCAACCTAAGGATAAGATTGAATTAATGCCTTACAGGAGCACACCGCTAGCTCAGGATCAAATTTATCATGTATTTAATAGAGGAGTTGCTCGTTTACCCATTTTTTCGACACCAAGAGATTTCCAACGCTTTATTGAGTTAATAGATTATTATCGTTTTCAAAATACCCCGGTTAGTTTTTCGCATTTTAAAAAAATTCCCAGAGAGGATAGGGAAAAGATTTTTGCTGGTCTACAGAAGGAAGGTGATATTCATATAAAAATTTTGGCTTTCTGCTTAATGAATAATCATTTTCATTTTCTCCTAAAACAAATAAGTGAAAAGGGTATAGCTAAATTTATCAGTAATTTACAAAATGGATATGCCAAATATTTCAATATTAAATCTGAAAGGAGCGGCCCATTATTTCAACCAATGTTTAAGGGAGTCAGAATTGTTACGGATGAACAACTGCTACATGTTAGTAGGTATATACATTTGAATCCATCCACCGACTACCTTGTAAAGATAGATAGTTTAGAAGATTATATTTGGTCTTCATATAAAAACTACATAAAAAAGAGCTCAGGAGTTTACCAGTTCATTAATAGTGATTTAATCTTAGGTTTAATAGGAAACGAGGATAAATATAAGGAGTTTGTTTTCGATCAGGCTGAATACCAGAGAACTTTAGCGCAAATCAGGCATTTGATTTAAGAATTCTTTTAGGCTTATTTCCTGAGGTTTGAACGTATTCAACCCCTGGGGTTGGAAGCTGACAACTATTTAACTACTACAAAATCGCCCCCACAGAATAAATTATTAGGTTAGCCACTTATTGGCGCGAAAATTATAATATATGGAAGAGGAATATTGTTTTTATTAAAACAATTATAAACAAAGGACTTAACAGAAAGTAAATAAGTTTGGTGTTAGAACCCCCTTTAAAAATACTATAGAATAAAGGTAACCATGAAAGTGAGAAAAGAACATCAAAAATTAACCATTGGGGATTTTGTGGAAAAAATGTCCCTGTATCAATTTTTTTATATTCACAGTTAGATTTAAGACTAGATGAACCAACTAAAATGGTTCCTCTTTCAAGTGAATATTTTACATATGCTGCTGGCCATCCTAATCCTAAAGAGTTAGGAGACTGATTGATGCATCCAAATAGCACAGCCCCACCAGCAAAGATTGTATAGTCCCCTGGTCGGAAATAGGGGGTTATATTGAATATAAATAGTGCCAAGATTATTACAAGTAATTTTGTATATGTTGACCATTTCTTTGTTTTAATAATTGTACTGATCCCAAAAAGGATTGATAAGCCTACATATGGAGCGATATTAAGAGCAAGGAGATTTATTAGTAACGTCGATCCCAGTAGTGGAATACCAATCAGGCCTAATATCTCTATCAATCTTTCAGTATTTTTCATTCAATAAAATTATTTCACACGATGCAGATTAAAACAATAGATTCTGATATAATTTAGCTTCAATGAAGAAAACAATACGTTCGTTTTTGTCTCAGGAGGTTATTAATGATTTGTATCATCGGCCTAAGGCTGCAATTGCTAATCTGCGATATGGGAGCCCAGCTAGTAAGATCAAGATTATTGGGGTTACTGGCACTGATGGTAAGACTACTACGACCAACATGATTTACCAAGTGCTTAAGGCGGCTGGGAAAAAGGTGTCAATGGTGTCTACGATTAATGCTGTAATTGCCGGAAAAGAATATGACACCGGGTTTCATGTGACTTCACCCAGCCCGTTTATGATCCAGCAGTTTCTAAATGCTGCAGTGAAAAATGGTGATGAATATATGGTTTTGGAAGTGACTTCTCATGGATTGGACCAACACCGTTTTGCCGGAATTAAGTTCGAAGTGGGGGTAATTACTAATATTACTCAAGAACACTTGGATTATCATAAAACCTTTGAAAATTATGTTAAAACCAAATTGAAACTTACGGAAAATGCTAAAACTGCGGTAGTCAATTATTCTATTAAAGAAATTGCCCAAATTAAGGGAAAAATCATTACTTTTAGTTTAGATAAAGGAGATTTTAATCAAAAAGATTTGAAATTAAACCTAAAAATTTCCGGAGATTATAATTTGGAAAATGCTTTGGCCACCATGGCAGTTAGTTTTGTATTAGGAATAAATCGTCAGATTGCCCAAAAAGCTTTGGAAAACTTTAGTGGTTTAACCGGCCGGATGGAAGAAGTAAAAGCCAAAAAAGGAGTTAAAGTAATAGTGGATTTTGCTCATACTCCCAATGCTTTGGAAAATGCTTTAAAAACACTGCGTACTCAGACTTCCGGTAGAGTGATTGCCATTATTGGTGCTGAAGGAGACAGAGATCCGGGAAAAAGAATCCCGATGGGGGAAATTGCGATGAAGCTGGCTAATGTCGTAATAGTAACCGCTGTGGATCCGCGTGGTCAGATCAAAGAAATTA
This sequence comes from uncultured Gammaproteobacteria bacterium, assembly GCA_964523905.1. Classification (GTDB taxonomy): domain Bacteria; phylum Patescibacteriota; class Microgenomatia; order Daviesbacterales; family UBA10151; genus CAZFYQ01. Next base: position 49,440 of record CAZFYQ010000005.1, on the reverse strand, counting down.
ACCAACAAATCACCCAAGGAGCTAAAAAAGCCGGAGCCAAAGATGGAATTAATTTCTTTGTGATTGAAGACAGGGAAGGGGCAATTGATCTGGCCATCAATAAATTGGCAAAAAAAGGTGATATTGTGGGTGTATTTGGTAAGGGGCATGAAAAATCTATGAATTTGGATGGGAAAAAGGAAATTCCCTGGTCGGATAAGGAGGTAATTGAGAGGGTGGGGCGTGGATAACAAATACAAATTGATAGTTGATTATTTCGGGAAGGATCGGTTTAAATTTAACGAGCCTTTAAAAGAGTATACAGCTTTAAGAGCCGGGGGGCCGGCGGATTTATTTTTTATTAGTTTTACTACCTCAGAACTGGTAAAAATTATAACCATGTCTAGGGAATTAAATTTGCCAATTTTTGTTTTTGGCACTGGCAGTAAAATTTTAATCTCTGATTTTGGATTTAAAGGATTGGTGATTAAAAACCGTACTAAAAATATTAAAACAGTCTCAGTCAAGGGTAAAGTGTCAAAGTTTGGCATCGGAGTAGAAGAGGCCATGGTAGAGGTAGAATCCGGAGTTAGTATTGGCAAATTCTGTGAATATCTTGATGTAACAGGATTATCAACAGCAGAGTTTATTGGAATCCCGGGTAGCATTGGGGGGAATCTTTTTTTATCAAAATTTTTGCAATCAAGGGCAAAAAGTATTAAAGTATTGGATCAGGCCTCAGAAATTGAAGAAATTGATGCTGACGGCCTAAATCCGAAAAAACACATTGTTTTATCAGCAGTTTTTCGGGTTAAAGCAAAACAGTAATGAAATATACAATAAAAGGTGGGAATCAGTTAAAAGGAGAAGTAATCATGTCCGGCAACAAAAACTCGGTTTTTCCCTGTGTTTCTGCTGCCTTGCTAACGGAAGAGGAGGTAATTCTGGAAAATATCTCTAATCTAAAAGATACCCAGGTTTATTTGGAAATCCTTAATAAGCTAGGAGTGAAAGTAACCAAGGATAAGACTACTTTGAAAATAGAAGCCTCTTCGATTCGCCAGACCACTTTGCCCAAAGAGTTAATGACTAAACTACGCGGGTCAATGGTGTTGGTCGGTAGTATTTTAGCCAGAATGGGAAAAGTTTGTTTTTATCATCCAGGTGGAGATGTGATCGGGCAAAGGAGTATCGGATCTCATTTAGAAGGCTTTAAGGCCTTAGGAGCAGAGCTAAAAAAAGAAGATCTAAAATATACTTTAAAGTTTAATGAAAATACTTCCAGTAAACACCACATTTTTTTATCAGAGGCATCAGTTACTGCTACGGAAAACTTAATATTAGCCTCAGTTCTTGGGGAAAAATCTGTTAGTTTGAAAAATTGCCCCAAAGAACCGCATATTGTTGATTTATGTCGGATGTTACAACAAATGGGGGCTCAAATTGAGGGCATTGGTACTGACAGCTTAAAAATTCAAGGAGTAAAAAAGCTAAATGGTACTAAATTTAAAATCGGGGTGGACTATGTGGAAGTAGGGACTTATGCTGTGGCAGCGGCCATCACTGGAGGTCAGATTACAATTTCCGGACTGGATGGCACCGATCTAGAACCGGTGTTAGAACCTTTAAAGCGATTTGGTGTGCGCATTAAACCAGATGGGGATAAAGTGGTGGTTGATGCTGAAAGATTAAAAGCTCCCCATAAACTAGTAACCAATTTGTGGCCGGGATTCCCCACTGATTTAATGAGTGTGGCTATTGTTTTGGCAACGCAGTCTAAGGGTGTAACTTTATGTCATGACTGGATGTATGAATCACGGATGTTTTTTGTTGATAAATTAATTTCCATGGGAGCTGCGATTACCCTGGCAGATATTCATCGGGTGTTAGTTTCCGGCCCAACTAAGCTACATGGTAGGAACCTGGAAACTCCGGATATTCGGGCTGGCATGGCTTTGGTTTTAGCTGCTTTAATAGCTAAAGGCGAGAGTGTGATCAATCAGGCAGAGTTAATTGAACGCGGTTATGATGAAGTTGTTGAAAAACTGCAGAGTTTAGGGGCCCAGATTGAAAGAGGAAATTAGTCAATGGGTGTTTTCTCTTTCATGGCCAGACAATATGCCAAGTTTTATTCTCCTGAGCTATTTATCGGTGTTACCGGATCAATTGGCAAAACCGTCTGTGTACAGGCTTGTGAGGCTATTTTAAGAAAAAAATACAAAACTTTAACCACTAAATTAAATGCCAGTCCGCACTCGGCACTGCCGCAGGCCTTATTAAATCTTAATCCTTCGATAAAAAAAGTAATTTTGGAAATGGGTATTCATAAAAAAGGGGAAATCGACTCATATCTTCGCTTAATCAAGCCGCAAACAGTGATTGTTACTAAAATTGCCTATGCACATAGTGATCATTTAGGTGGGTTGGAAGAAATTATTGAGGAAGAGCAAAAATTAATTGCCGGAATTGGTGAAAAAGGGGTGGCGATTTTAAATTTTGATGATCCGGCTAGTAAAAAGTTAGTTAAAGAAGGTCAAGGGCAGGTGGTATTTTTTGGTACTGATCCTGATAATTGTTTGGTCTGGGCAGGCAATATTTTAATCGAGAATTTTCGAACTACTTTTGAACTAAATTATGGAGTGGAAAGAGTCAGGGTAAATTTCAAATTGTTGGGCATGCAATATGTTTACTCAGCCTTAGCAGCAGCTGCTTTGGGGATCCTTAACCAAATTCCATTAACTAGGATCAAAATTGCCTTGGAGGAGCTGGAGCCGGTTGAGCATCAAATGGAGCCTTTTTATGGACCAAACGGCTCAGTGATCTTGGATGACACGCATGCTTTTTCGCCGGCTGATGTGGAAGCCTCGATTGATACATTATTACAAATTAGCGCCAGAAGACGGATTTTAGTGCTAGGGGAATTACGAGATTTAGGCAGCTTTTCAGAAGAAATCCACCGTCATTTGGCACAAAAAATTTATAAAGAAAAAATTGATCTATGTTTTCTAGGCCAGGGGGATACGATTTTCATTGCCGATGAATTAAAAAGATTGGGTTTTTGGGAGGAGAAGGTGGAAACGAATTTACAAAATTCTCAAATTGTCAGTAAGCTTTTGAAAACCTTAGGAAAAGGCGACGTTGTTTTAGTTAAGGGTCAACATGCTGTAAGATTAGATGAGGTAGTTAAAAGAATTGCCAAGAAAAAGGAGGAGAAAGTCTAAATGACTTTCGAGTAAAGATGACCCAACTGTTAGGACTGGTTTTATTATCATTTGCTGCCACTGCTGTTTGCATGGTGCCGTTTATTGATTTGCTTTATTATTTAAAAAACCGCTTTCAAAGGCAGTCAACAGATTTGACAAAATCAGAGACCCCGATTCATGACCGTTTAATGAAATCTGACTTAACAACTCCTTCTGGCGGAGGAATCTTGTTAATTATTATGTTACTTTTGATCAGTGCAGGATATGGTATTTTTAACGGTGGACTTAGCATCAGTCTTCGAATTTTGCTGTTGACCCTATCTTCATTTGGGCTACTTGGTTTAATGGATGATGTGAAGTTTATTTTAACTAAGCGAACCGGTAAAATGTTTGGGCTAAGTCGCACAAGAATGTTAGTTATTCAAACTCTGTTGGCTTTAGCAATTGGAGGGGCTTTGTATTTTACAGTGGGACTAAATAATATCTACATTTCCGGTATTGGCAATTTTGTAATTCACGGCTGGTATATTCCTTTAGCGGCTTTTGTCATTATTTCTTTTGCCAATGCTTACAATATTTCTGATGGTCTTGATGGCTTGTCCGGAGGACTTTTGTTAATTTGTTTATTTGCGCTTTTGGCGCTAGCATCTCGGTCTTTGGACTTAACTTTGGCTTCATTTATTGGGATTTGGATTGGAACGCTATTTGCCTTTTTGTATTTTAATATTTGGCCGGCGCGGATTTTTCTAGGAGATGCCGGGTCATTTGCCTTTGGTGCAACTCTTGGGGTGGTGGGACTATTAACCGGTAAAATTTTAGCACTGGCAATAATTGGTGGAATGTTTGTGATTATTAGCGGATCATCTTTACTTCAGATTTTATCAAAGAGATTTTTGCATAAAAAACTTTTCCCAGTGGCCCCAATTCATATGTATTTTAAATACATGGGCTGGGAAGAGCCAAAAATCGTCACCAGATTTTGGTTAGCTCAGGGACTGTTTGCGATGATTGGTCTTTGGATTGCTCTTTTATCTAGCGCCAGATGAAGCGTATCAACACTGCCTTCCACTCACAAAAAAGAACCTTAGATCTACCACTTTTAACAGTGGTGCTGGGGTTAGTTGTTTTTGGGCTAATCATGGTTTATGACTCTTCCGTAGTCCAGGGCTTAAAAGATTATAATGACAGCTACTATTATATTAGACAGCAAGTAATTTGGGTGGGTTTGGGTTTTGCTTCAATGATTTTTTTTATTGGATTTGATTACAAAAAGTTTCGCACCTTTGCCCTGCCTTTAATTTTAGTCTCTTTTTTAATGTTACTGGCGGTATTTATTCCCGGATTTGGGATTTCTGGCGGAGGTGCTCACCGTTGGCTAAAATTCGGGCCGATTACTATTCAACCAACCGAAATTATTAAGTTAACCGGAGTAATTTTTTTAGCTGCTATGTTTGAAAAAAAAGCCAGACTTACGCCTTTTTTAGTAGTCGTTTTAGGAGTAACACTTATTACTGGAGTTTTACAAAGGGATTTGGGGTCCGCTATTGTCTTTGTAGCAACTGCTTCTTTATTGTATTTTGCATCAGGGGCACCACTTTGGCAAATTTTAGTAAGTATACCCACTGGGTTAAGTGCTTTAGCGGTATTAATTTTTACCTCCAGCTACAGAAGTAAGAGAATTTTAGCGTTTTTAGATCCTTTTTCCGATCCGCAAGGTTCTACTTATCATATACTGCAGGTATTAATTGCTTTAGGGTCAGGTGGGTGGTTAGGGTTGGGATTGGGACACTCCAGACAAAAGTTTGAATATATTCCGGAAGTTTCTACTGATTCTATTTTTGCCATTGTGGGGGAAGAGCTGGGTTTTTTAGGATCTTTTTTTCTAATTTGTTTATTTGCAATATTGATCCTCCGTGGTTTTAAGATTGCTCAAAATTGTAGTGATCCTTTTGGAAAAATTCTGGCTTTGGGATTGACCTGCTGGTTGGGGATTCAGGTGGTGATTAACTTATCCTCTATGACAGCGCTGCTTCCTTTAACCGGAGTTCCGCTGCCTTTTATTTCCTATGGCGGCTCAGCTCTGGTTGCCAATCTAACAGCCGTGGGAATTTTACTAAATATTTCGCGTCACCAAGGATAGCTAGTTGGTTTGTCTTTCTGCTAATGCTTGAACAAACTTAGTAGCTTCGGTAGCCATGTCTCTTGATTCTGCTAAAGCATTGGTACGAACAAAAGCTGCACTTGGTTCAGGCTGGAAATCAGGAAATTTTTCATTAACTTGTCTACGAAACTCCATGCTCCATCGATAGTCATGATCCTTAATCAAACACAAATTGACCGCATCGATCGTCGATTGTTTTGCTAACAGCCATCCTTCTTTTTCGGCCTTTGGTATCAAATCACTATCATCTTTAATGAAACTATCAACTGCTTTGGCATATTTTTCTGCGTGTTGGACTTGAGCATCAGTATAACCCGCCTCCTGCACATACGAAAATTCGTAAGCTTCTGCAGCCGCTCGGAATAAATGGCGGGCGGATAGCCGGTCTCCTACCTGGTCACTAATCACACAGAAATCGGCATCAGCCGGTGCTTCTTTGATTGCAAGATCTAGAGCTTCCTGAACGCCTTCCTGTTCTTTTGGGGTAGTTAAATTATGAATAAAACTGTCCAAATATTCAGATCTGGTGAGACTAATAACATCAGTACCATATTGTTTACTTAATTCCGGACCTTGTTTTTCAGGCATAAGAGTTAATATCCCGCATATACTACAGTTGGTTTTTTCTTACGGAATGTTTCGGGAGTACTGGTCGGCCCGGATGTCACAGGAACAGATGTAGGAATATTTGCTTGAGGATCGCTAGGGATTGTAACTGAGTTGCTAGATGAATAATCAGTATTTTGATCCTGAGGTGAATTATTGTCCATACAATTAGCGTATAAGATTATATGTCAGCCGTCAAGTGGCTTGACAATTATATTATATGTGACTACAATGTGACTACAATGATTACTACAATTATCGAGATAGGAAATTCCCGAGGCATACGTATACCAAAGCCTGTTCTTAGCGAAAGTGGTCTAGGTGAACAAGTTGAGTTGCAGGTAAAAAAAGGAGAAATAAGAATTGTTTCAGCACCTGTTAAGAGCATTACTGAAGCCAGTGCTTTACTATCAGAAAAAGCACTTGCTGCCGATTGGAATCGACCTGAAGAGGATGAAGCATGGGCCAGTCTACAGTGAGCAAAGCTACTCTACGAGTAGGTACGGTTGTTTTAGTCACATTTCCCTTTTCAAATTTAAAGGGCCAAAAAGTTCGTCCAGCGCTAGTCCTGGCTAAAGTTGAATTTGGTAATCTTATTTTATGCCAAATTACCTCAAAATCCTATACAAGTAAGACCGCTATTCGTATTGAGTCTGACGATTTTTCTAAGGGTAAATTACCAGTTACAAGTTTTGTTAGACCGGATAAATTATTCACCGCTGATACAACTATTATTAAAAATGCTGTTGGTCAACTAAATCCAGCAATTAAGCACAAGATTTTACAAAGCATCAGTAAATTGTTTGTATAATCCAATAATCCAGATTCAATCTTGTTATAATTAATACATGAAGGTCCTTATTACCGGAGCTCATTTTACGCCAGCTGCGGCAGTGATTGCAGAACTTAAAAAATATCCGGATGTTGAAATTGTTTATGTGGGAAGAAAAACCACTATGGAGGGTGACTCTGCCAAATCTGCTGAGTCGCAAATTTTACCGGGAATGGGTGTAAAGTTTTTGCCTATAGTTACTGGTCGTTTGCAACGGTCTTTTACTATTTATACAATTCCTTCACTTTTGAAAATTCCAATTGGATTTTTGATGGCACTGTTTTTTATTATTAAGGAACAACCGGATGTGATTTTATCTTTTGGAGGATATGTGGCAGTGCCAACTGTTTTGGCTGGTTGGTTATTTTCCATTCCAATTTTAGTGCATGAACAAACTTTAGTATCCGGACTGGCTAATAAAATCAGCGCTTTTTTTGCAGATAAAATTGCCTTGTCTTTTCCCGGAGAAAATCATTTTGATAAAAAGAAAGTTTTTTTCTCGGGTAATCCTATCCGTAAAGAAATTTTGGAATGGAAACAAACTCCAAGAAAGAATAAAGTGCCGGTCATTTTAATTACCGGGGGTAACCAAGGTTCGCATGCCATTAATCTGGCTGTGGAAGAGGGTTTAAAAGAACTTACCAAAATAGCATCAGTAATTCATGTCACCGGAGATAGTAAATTCCAAGATTTTGAAAGATTAGAAAAGCTGGGAAACTTTAATGATCGTTATCAAGTTAAAAAATGGATCGGCAAAGAGTGGGGAGATGTTTTAGGTCAAGTTGATTTAGTGGTATCTCGGGCCGGTATTAATACTTTAACTGAACTAGCTTATACTGGTAAGCCGGCTTTGGTAATTCCAATTGGTTATTTATATGGTGATGAGCAAAATAAAAATGCCAGATATTTTAAAGAGTTAGGACTAGTAGAAATTTTGCCCCAATCAAAATTATCCGGTAGTAGCTTAACCGATAAAATTAAACAAATACTAGGTCAGTTACCGCAAATTACCAAACAGGCCAAGCTGGCTAAAAAAAGTATTATTCCCGATGCTGCCAAAAGACTTGCTTTGGAAACAGTGATATTGGCCGGGGGATAAAATTAGATGAGAAGAAACCGCCGCCCAAATTCAAAAAGATTTTTGCGTTTTAGTTTATTTAAAGTTTTATTTTTTCTGTTTATTCTTTTAATCTTAGGATTAGGATTTTTTATCTACCGAATTGGACTTTTAAATATTAAATCAGTTAATGTAAATCTTCATCAAGTTGACTGTGCAAGTAAGCAGCAAATCATGGATCAAGCAGGACTCATCGGGCAAAACTTTTTCTTGCTGAATAAATCTGCAGTCGCTAATAATTTAAAAACAAAGTTTTTATGCGTTGGCATGGTTGAGATCTCGCGCAATTTTCCAAGTACAGTGATATTAAATATTAGTGGCCGGACTGCCGCTGCAATTTTAACCAAGGTTGGTGAAAAAGGTGCTACAGCATCAGCAAATTTAGTGGATCAGTTTAGTCAAGCCGAGGCAACAGATAGTGCTGAGGCTTCTGGCTCGGCGCAAGTTAATGATTTATCCGGCCCTAGTTTTTTGGTTGATGTAGATGGAGTAATCTATTCCAATAAAATTGAACAAATTGTTGCGCCTCGAGTATATATTAGTGACATTAGTTTAAGTTTAGGTCAAACTTTAAGCGGAAGTCTGATTATTAGTACTTTAAAAATTCTTTCTGCAGTCAAGAATTTAGGCATTGATCCAAAGGAATCTCAAATCTACTCAAAAAGCATACTTTTGATAAGTAGTACGCCAAAAATGATCTTTTTACTTGATGATAAAATTAACGAACAAATTGCATCTTTACAACTCATTTACGGTCAGGCTAAAATAGATCATAAGACCCTTGAGTTTATCGATCTGCGGTTTGATAAACCCGTGGTTAAATTTGCTCCAAAAAAATAACATATGCCAAAGGACAGAATAATTTGTGGAATCGATGTTGGCTCATCAAAAATTGCTACCCTGATTGCCTCAATTGATGAAAACGGTAAAATTAATTTAATTGGAGTTTCCAGTACTCCCTCACGGGGTGTGAGAAAAGACCAGGTGGTTGATATTGATGAGGCTGTCCGGGCCATTACCGAATCAGTTGAAGCATCTGAGCGGATGGCCGGGTATTCTATTTCATCAGCTTATATCTCTTTAGGTGGTCCCCAAATTGAGAGTGTTAATCAACATGCAGTGGTAGCAGTTTCTGAACCAGAAGGTGAAATCAAAGAAAGTGATATTCAAAGAGTTAATGATGCGGCCAGAGCTTTACCTCTTTCAACATCCCGTGAAATTCTACATGTGATCCCTCGAACTTTTACAGTTGATGGCCAAGAAGGTATTAAAGATCCGATTGGTATGACTGGAGTCAGGCTAGAAACTGAAACGCACATTATTACCGGTTCAACTACATCCATGAAAAACCTGGTTAAATGTGTGTCCCAGGTCGGCATTGATGTCTCGGAGCTGGTGTTTTCCGGAGTTGCCTCATCTTTGGCCGTATTAACTGATACTGAAAAAGAATTGGGAGTGGTGGTGGTGGATATTGGTGGAGAAACCACTAGTGTGGTGATCTTTATTGATGGATCAGTGGCTTATTCTTCAGTAGTACCAATTGGTGCCAGGCATATAACCTCAGACATGGCAGTGGGTCTTCGGATTTCTCTGGAATCAGCTGAAAAAATTAAATTATCTCTGGGTAAAATTCAAAAAAGTCCGGCTTTGGCAGAAGGGTTAGAACCAATTGAGGAAAAGACCAAGAAAAAAGAAGAAGGATTTTTAGATACCAAAGCTTTAGGAATAGAAGAATCTGTACAGAAAATCTCTACCAAATCAGTGGTGGATGGAATTATTAGGCCCCGTTTGCAGGAAATCTTTAAATATGTGGGTAAAGAAATTAAAAGAAGTGGGTTTGGTACTCAAATTCCCTCAGGACTGGTTATTTGTGGGGGTGGTGGACAAACTATTGGGGCCATGGAGCAAGCTAAATATGTGTTAGGTTTTCCAGCCAGACTTGGTCAAGCTGAAGGTTTATCCGGTATGGTGGATGAGATTGATTCACCCTCCTTTGCGACCGGTGCCGGCTTAATTTTATATGGGGCGCAGCAAGGCTCATCGCCGCAAATGAGAATGCCTGTTTTATCCGGTAGTTTACCAATTAAAGGCATGATTCAAAAAGGAATTAGTTTAGTGAAATCACTACTGCCATAGTTGTTTGGGATTGGGACTTGCCCCAATCATGTGAACTGATTGGGGCTTGCTACTCCCATGAAGTTTTGTTATATTCTGCCTATTCATAAAATATGCTGATCAAACCTGATGTTCAAAGATTTGCCAAGATTAAAGTTGTAGGACTTGGTGGTGGTGGTTCAAATTCTTTAAACTCGATGATTTCATTGCAACAGATCCAGGGTGTGGAATTTGTAGCTGTTAATACCGATGCTCAGGCCTTGTTAAATAACCAGTCTCCGACCAAAGTACAAATTGGTGAAACTTTAACCCGTGGACTTGGTTCTGGTGGTAACCCTGATGTAGGAAAACAAGCAGCAGAGGAATCGACTCAAAAGCTGGAAGACGTTTTACAAGATGCAGACATGATTTTTTTAACAGCCGGTATGGGTGGAGGAACCGGCACTGGTTCTATTCCGATAGTAGCCCAAATTGCCAAACAAATCGGTGCTTTGACTGTGGCTGTGGTGACCAAGCCATTTTCTTTTGAGGGGACAAGAAGAATGGTGGTGGCTGAAGAAGGTGTTGAAGCTCTAAAAGATAAGGTTGATGCTTTAATTATTATCCCAAACCAAAGGCTATTAGAATCCGTTGAAAAAAATATGACTTTGCAGGAAGCATTTAAGTTGGCAGATTCAGTACTTGGTCAAGGAGTGCAGGGAATTTCTGATTTAATCACCATGCCGGGATTAATTAATGTAGATTTTGCTGATGTTAAAACCATCATGTCTAATGCCGGATCAGCCTTGATGGGTATTGGTATGGCTGGCGGAGAAAACAGAGCTGCTGCGGCCGCTAGGATGGCCATTGCCTCACCTTTACTTGAAGTATCCATAGAAGGAGCCAAAGGAGTGTTGTTTAACATTGTGGGTGGTGCAGATCTTTCCATGACAGAGGTTAATGAAGCAGCACAAATTATTGCCCAGGCAGCAGATCCTGATGCTAACATTATCTTTGGCGCGACCATTAAAGAAGACCAGTTGGATCAAATCAAGATTTCTGTGATTGCTACCGGTTTTGATGAAACCAGAAGAAGACTGCGCGAATATATTGGCACTGGCATGGGTTCTGCTTCTTTAGGTCAGCAACAATCCAGCGGATTTTCCACTGGTACTCCTCCAGTTCAGGATGACCCAATTGTTCAAACCACCTCTTCACAGGATGTAGTAGAGGAAGAAAAAGAGCACCAGGAAGAAGACGAAGATTTGGAAATTCCCGCATTTTTACGGAGTAACAGATAGAAATGAAAATTGGTATAGAAAGTGAGACTGTGCCTGCTTCTTTGAAGAGATATCAACATGAAGTTTCCAGTGCTCAGATTGAGCGCAATTATCGCTATATGGGTTGGAGAGCAGCAGATAATGATATATTTACACCACTCGGAAATTTAATCTGGAAAAAGGCGCAACTTGCAACAGCTGATGCCAGATTATCTCGAATAATGGAGAGTGGTGTACGGCAGCAATGCAATTTTGTGGTTGGGAGATTGAGACTTCCATTGCCCTCTGTTCCTCTAGAAACTGCTAGTGTCTAGGTTAGTTATCTGTTAAAATTTCCCTATGCGTAAATTTAGAACTGTTTCTTCTCAAATGGATTTTCCGGAAATGGAAAGATCACTACTAGATTTCTGGTACAAGGAGGGAATAGTTAAGAAATATTTAGATAAGAACAAAAATTCTGATAAAAAATTCTCCTATTTAGATGGGCCGATTACGGCTAATAATCCAATGGGAGTGCATCATGCTTGGGGAAGAACTTTAAAAGATGTCTGGCAAAGATTTCATAATATGAAAGGTTACTCTGAACGTTTTCAAAATGGTTTTGATGAACAAGGTCTTTGGGTAGAGGTAGAAGTAGAAAAAGAATTAGGTCTTAAAAATAAAAAGGATATTTTAAATCTTGTTCCCGGAAATGAATTTGCTTCTTTGGAGAAGTTTGTCAATCTTTGTAAGGCCCGGGTTAAAAAATATTCTGCAATTCAAACAGAACAAAGTAAAAGACTGGGATATTTTATGGATTGGGATAATTCATATCACACCTCATCTGATGAAAATAATTATGCCATTTGGAATTTTATTAAAGTAATTAATGAAAAAGGCTGGTTATATAAAGGTCATGACAGTGTGCCCTGGTGTCCCAGGTGTGGAACTGCTATTTCTCAACATGAAATTGAATCAGATGGTTACCAGGAAGTGACTCATGAATCAATTTATTTTAAACTGCCGATTGAGGGTAGAGATAATGAAAATTTATTAGTTTGGACTACTACTCCGTGGACTTTACCAGGAAATGTGGCAGTAGCAGTTGACGTGAAATTTGATTATTCTCTAGTTGAAAGTGAGGGTGATAAATTATGGTTAGTGAAGGAATTAGTTAAAAAAATCTTTGGTGATAATGCAAAAATTGTAAAAACCGTTAAAGGTAAAGAACTGGTTGGACTTAAATATGAGTGGGCTTTTGATAACCTCTCAGCAGTTAAAAAAGCTGCTGAAAAATCCAAGGATTTTCATACTGTGATTGCTACTGATGAGTTGATTATGCCCATTAATTTAGAAGAAGGAACTGGTTTAGTTCATACTGCAGTTTCAGCCGGAGTGGAGGATTTTAAATTAGGTCAAAAACTGGGGCTGCCGATGGTAGATATTATTGATGAAGGAGCCAACTATTTAGAAGGTTTAGGGGAATTTTCCGGAACCAATGCCAAAAAAGACCCTCGCATAATTTTAGACTATTTATTAAATCAGGGCAATAAATGGGTATTTAAAATAGAAAAGTATAAGCATCGTTATCCGACTTGTTGGAGGTGTAAAACAGAATTAGTTTGGAGAGTGGTAGACGAATGGTATATCGCAATGGATAAAGCAGATGAGAGTGGTAAAACTTACCGCGAACAGATGGTAGAAGTAGCTAAAAAAATTAACTGGATTCCCGGATGGGCCTTAGACCGTGAACTAGATTGGTTAAAAAATATGCATGATTGGCTAATTTCCAAAAAAAGATTCTGGGGGTTGGCCTTGCCGATTTGGGAATGTAGAAACTGCCATAATTTTGATGTTTTAGGAAGCAAAGAGGAGCTAAAAGAAAAAGCTTTTGATGGTTGGGATCAGTTTAATGGTAATTCACCTCACAGGCCCTGGATTGATCAAGTAAAAATTAAATGTTCAAAATGTGGTGAAATAAGCTCTCGAATTCCCGACGTTGGTAATCCCTGGCTGGATGCTGGGATAGTGCCATATTCTACTTTACCGGAAGGTTGGTTTCCGGCTGATTTGGTTTCTGAATCGTTTCCCGGACAGTTCAAAAACTGGTTTTATGCCATGATTGCTATGAGTACGGCTTTAAAAAATACCATCCCCTTTAAAAATCTGTATGGTTATGCCTTAGTCAGAGATGAAAAAGGTCAAGAAATGCATAAATCTAAGGGTAACTCGATTGAATTTAATGAAGCAGCTGATGAAATGGGTTCTGACGTAATGAGATGGATGTTTGTTACCCAGGATCCGGAGAGCAATTTATTATTTGGTCGTAACACAGTATCAGAAGTCAAAAGGCGGTTTTATCTAATTTTATGGAACAGCTACAAGTTCTTTACCGACTACGCTGGACTTTATTGGGATGGTGTTGAGGAAACCCAGAATTTATCAGTATTAGATCAGTGGATTTTAGCAAGACTGACACAGGTTATCACAATTGCAGATGAGGGACTTTCTAAATTTAATCCGTATGTGGCTTCGCGCGCAATTGAGGATTTTGTGGTGAATGACTTTTCAACTTGGTATATTAGACGATCTCGTGATCGGGTGGGCCCTCAAGCTGATACTAAAGATCAGAATACTTGTTTGTCGGTGATGTATCAGGTTTTGGTAACTGTTACCAAGCTGGGAGCACCTTTAATACCATTTATTAGTGAAGAAATATACCGCAATTTAACCGCAGAAGAGTCTGTACACCTAACTGATTATCCAGTTGCAGATTCATCTTTGGTTAATAAGGAGTTAATTGAACAAATGAAGATAGTTCGGGAAGCTGCGGAAAAAGGACATGCTCTGCGAAAAGAAGCAGCAGTTAAATTACGTCAACCTTTGGCTAAGATTATGTATCAAGCTGAGGAAAAATCAAGCGAGCAATTGGAAAAAATTCTGGCGGATGAATTAAATGTTAAAGTTGTTGAGTATATATCTACCTCGGATAGCCTCAAAGTCGAATTGGATACAAATATTACTCCAGAGCTAGCAGAGGAAGGACAGGCTCGTGATCTGATCCGTCAAATCCAGCAACTACGAAAAGATTCGAATTTAACCTTGGCAGATAAAACCAAAATCATTGCTCCTTCTTGGCCTGCAGATTTTGAAGAACAAATTTTAAAAAGTACTGCCTCGGTTGCTATTGCCAAAGGTGATGTTTTATCAGTTATAAAGGAACATGAGTAGCCTTAAGTTTTTTAGCCTGCCAACTATTCTATCCAGTATTTTCTTAGTGTCAATTGGAATATTAGTAATTTATTCATCTTCCAAAACTCTTGCTTTTCAACAAATACTGTTTGCTGTGGTTGGTTTGGTGTTTTTCTTTTTTTTGTCACAACTGGATATGCATGTTTTAACCCGCTTTGTAAAACCCTTGTATATTTTCATTATTTTTTTGCTTCTGGTAGTATTTTTCTGGGGATTTGAAAGTCGGGGAGCAATCCGCTGGATTCCACTGGGATTTTTTAATGTACAGGCTTCAGAGTTTGCCAAGCCTGTACTGATTTTATGCTTAGCTTATTTTTGGTCAAGGATGGCACCAAGCTGGGCTAATGTTTTTAAGAGCTTGTTAATTACCGTCCCTTTGGCTCTGTTAATTTTTATCCAACCGGATTTAGGATCAGCCTTAACACTGATGGCAATCTGGTTAGGGATGCTATTTGCCTCCAGAGTTTCAGTTAAAAAAATTGCCGTATTAATACTAGTGGCTAGTTTAATTATCCCTGCTGGTTGGTTTTTTCTGCGGTCTTATCAAAGAGACCGAATCATTGGTTTTTTTGCACCGCAGTCTGATCCTTTAGGTAGAGGTTATAATCAAATTCAGTCAACGATTGCTGTTGGTTCTGGGCAATTGTTTGGTCGGGGTTTGGGAAGAGGCACACAATCACGTTTACAATTCCTGCCAGAATACCGGACTGATTTTATTTTTGCCTCAACTGTTGAGGAGCTGGGTTTTACCGGCGCTTTAATTATTTTGGTAATTTACCTTTTTTTGCTGGGCTATTGCTTAAGGGTGGCGTCCCTGGTTAATGATAGCTTTAATTTCTTACTGGTGATTGGAATTTTTTCAATGCTGATTTGTCAGATCTTTGTTAATATTGGCATGAATATTGGGATTTTGCCCATCACTGGGATCACTTTGCCCTTAATTTCCTATGGCGGTAGCTCTTTGATTGCAACGCTGATGTCTTTAGGATTACTCTCATCTGTTGCAAACAACCTCAAAGTAAGATAAAATCACAACCATGTTTGATTTTGCGATTTTTGAAATCGGTGGAAAACAATTTAAAGTGTTACCAAATGTGCCTTTTGAGGTCAAGATTAAAACTGGTGACAAACCAGAGGCTAAGGTACTGTTAATTTCCGAAGCCGGAAAAGTGACCTTGGGTAAACCGTATGTTAAAGATACTATTGCCCTGACTGTGATGGAGGAAACCAGAGGGCCTAAAATCCATGTCTATAAGTTTCACGCCAAGGCCAATTTTAGAAAGCATACCGGTTTTAGATCCAAGATGACTAAAGTCGTTGCAAGCGTAGGCAAAAAAGGATAAACTCATAATACTATGGCACATAAAAAAGGTGGCGGTACAGTCAAGAAAAATAGAGATTCAATTTCCAAGCGCTTGGGTGTTAAAAAATATGGTGGAGAAAAAGTGATTTCCGGAAATATTATTGTTAGACAAAAAGGTAATAAATTTTTCCCAGGAGTCGGAACAAAACAAGGTAATGATTACACTATTTTTGCAATTACCGAAGGTAAAGTTAAATTTACCAAGAAATTGTCTAAAACCGTGATTAATTTAGTATAAATATGGATGAACAAATTTACGAGCTGGAAACAGATATGTTACAGCCCAACCCGCTGCAGCCCCGAGGCTTAATTACCCCTGAATCCCTTTCAGAACTGGCAGAATCTTTAAGGGCACATGGCATATTAGAACCAATTGTCGTGGCCAAAACTCCGGCTGGATATCAAATTATTGCAGGTGAAAGGAGATGGAGAGCCTCCAAACTAGTCGGCTTACCAAAAGTCCCGGTAATTATCAGAGAAACTACTCCTCAGGGAATGCTAGAAATGGCCATTGTGGAAAATGTTCAAAGAATTGATTTAAATCCTTTGGAGCGGGCTCAAGCTTACAAAAAATTAATGGATGATTTTAATTTAACCAATGCTGAAATTTCCCAAAGAGTTTCCAAGAGTCCTTCTTATATTTCTAATACCATTAGACTCCTGACCCTGCCGGATGCTTTAAAAGACGCTCTAATGTCCGGTGCCACCACTGAAGGTCATGCCAGAGCTTTAACTGCTTTGGAAGATCCGCATTTAATTATTGAAGCATATAAAGAAGTGTTAAAAAGAAACCTATCGGTGCGGGGTACTGAAGAACTGGTTCGAAGATTTAGGGCCAGAATAGGAGCTGGGCCTAGGAAAAATGCTGTTACTGAAACCATGCATATTGTTTCTGATGAGTTGGATAAGGTGCAAAGTGATTTATCAGCTGCTATTTCTCGCAAAGCTGAGAAAACTCAGGTTAAACTAATGCAAACCGGACAAAAAATGAAATTGGAAATGACCATTGAAGGTGATCCGGGAAAAACTACCCCAATTTTAGAAGATATCCGTCAAGCTATTGTGGGTTATTTTAATCTCTCCTAAATTATTTATTGGTTAACAGGCCGATTGCAGAAGGTGGCCAGTATCTAAAAAAAGCTCGTCCAATCATTTTTTCCTTAGCAATTGGACCAAAGTCCCTGGAATCAGAAGAGTTTTCGCGATTATCTCCTGCTACAAAGTACTCATCCGGTCCTAAAGTAATTTCCTGACCTTCATGTAGAAAATTTTCTCCATGTACTTGGACAGTGGGTGCAAGATATGGCTCAGTTAAAACCCCGCCGTTTAGAAAAAATTTGCCTTGATCAATTTTGATTTTATCTCCGGGTAAGCCAATAATTCGTTTAATAAAATCCTGGGATTCATCACGCGGGTCTTTTAAAACAATGATTTGGCCATGTTTTGGTTGGCCAACACGATAACTAATTTTTTCTGTGACTAAAAAATCTCCATCATGGATGGTGGGGAACATTGATTGGCCGGAGACTTTGTGGAACTGGGCAACAAAGATATAAATTAAAGCAAAAATAGCTCCAAAAACTACCAGAGTTTGAATAAAATCAATGATTTGTGAGCCGGCGTTTTCTAAAAAGCCCTTGTTAGAGGCGGGTTGATAAATTGTAGGATCCACAGTAATCTATTATCGCAAAAACTTAGGTTGTGATGCAAGAGAGAGGATGCTAGAATTGGAAAACGGACGGATAGCTCAGCGGGTCACGATTGAAAATCGTGACGGGAGTCTAAATGACTCCCAGGAAGAGCGCAGTTACGCAATAAGGATACTTAGCTCAGTGGTAGAGCGCCTCGTTCACATCGAGGAGGTCGTAGGTCCAATCCCTACAGTATCCACATCCTGGGGTTTGAACGTATTCAACACCCGGGGTTGGAAGCTGCTATTTACTGTTCGCGAGGTTGGAATCGTTCCATTTCAAATAATATATCATTCCCACCTTCTATTGCAGCTGGATTATCAGTTTCATCTGGAAGTCCGGGTTTGCTAAATATTACTGAATCATATGTACTGTTTGGTCGGTTGTTTGTGGCCACGAAAAGCTCCATCTGTCTATACCCATTCATGGTGTCAATTACATTGGTCACTCTTAGTACTCGACCAATACCAAAAGGGTGTGGTTCTGAATCAATAGTTAATCTATCTCCTCCGTTCCCTACCTCAATTGTAGATTCTCCTTCAAACCAAGCATCAGCAGCCAAGGCCACAATTTCCGGGTTAGCTAAAGCAGCCTCTTTAATCCTCTGTCTTAATTCAGCTGCCGGGTTTGTGTCCTGAGATAATTTTGAACCTGTTCGCTCACGTTCTGCCATATTGCCCCGATTCTATCAGCTTATAGGATAACTGTCAAATATTTAGCGCCTAAGTCCGGTGAAAATCATCATAAAAGTTTGGCTAATAAAAATCCTGAGGTTTGAACGTATTCAACCCCTGGGATTGGAAGCTATTTTAGAGTTGTTGCTGCTGGCACAAGGTGTGTAAATTCTTCAGTATCGAAGTTAAATAGAGCTAATGTATCATTGGGACCAATTGTAGTAGACGCATAATCAATTTGGTCACCAGTCCTTCGAATTGGTTTAAATGCCCAACTTGGTCCACTTTCTCTTAGCACCATTAATCTTGAAGCCGCTTCTTCTATTGAAATGCCCTCAATTTTAGTAATAGTAGTAAACTGTAATTTATCTTCACCATGTGGGGTGTCTATTTCTTTGAGACCTAGGGTAACTACGATTCTTGCGGGTTTGAGAGCCTCTTCAGCCAAATACATAAAACGATAAAGACTATCTTCTGTATATCTTTTACCCACGCCCAGCACCGGCTGTCCCTTTTCATCCTTGAAGCCCAAATCATGTGCACGTGTTTCTTGATATGTTTCTGGAGTTGCAGCCATATTACCTGTAGATTATAGATCCTAATGATGCAAAGTCAAGCATAGTGACAAGGATGGTACAATTTGGATATGAGGCAGATTTTAAGGCAAGCTTCGTGGCTTGTTTCAGCTCAGGTTTTAACTAAATTAATCGGTTTTTTTTATACGATTTTCCTGGCCAAGAATTTAGGGGTAGCTGATTATGGTTTATATACTGTGGCTTTAGCTTATTTTTCCATTGTTTCTGCAGTAGCTGATTTGGGATTTAACCGTTTTTTAATTCGAGAAATTTCCCGCGACCAATTAAAAATATCAGAGTTAACTTGTAACGTCTTAATGCTTCGTTTAACTCTAACTTCCATCACCTTTGGCCTGTTTGCTCTTGGTTTATATTTACTGGATCCGGATAAAACTCGGGTAGATTTAACTTTGCTGGCAGTGTTGGCAATTTTGCCGCAATCAGTGGCATTAACTTTTGATGGCATATTCTTAGCCACTCAGGGTTTTAAATTATCTGCCTTGGCTTTATTTATTTCTAGCTTAGTTAATGCTTTGTTTGGTGTATATTTGGTGACCTTAGGATTTGGACCAACTGGAGTAGTCTCTGCCTTAATTATTGGACAATTAACACTGGTTTTAGTGCTTTTCCTATTCTTACAAAAGCGTCGGGTGTTATCTTTAACCAATATTAGTCTAAGTATTTTAAAAAAAGCTTTAAAAGGATCCTTGCCCTATGGAATATTAGGGATATTGGGCTTGTTATATTTTCGGATTGATACCATAATCCTGTCTTATTTGCGGGGTAGTTTTGAAACTGGAATATATGGTATCTCCTACCGATTTCTAGAAGCAATTATTTTTGTACCCAGCGCTTTTGCCTCTGCACTTTTCCCCAGTTTGGCTAAATTGCATGACAGTGGCACTGAGGAGATGAAAAAACTCTATTTTAAAAGTTTAAAGTTAATGGCAATGCTTGGGGTTTTAGCTTATGTGGGATATGTTTTTATATTACCCCCATTAATTCATTTTTTCCTGCCACAGTTTTTACCGGCAATTTCTGCCATCCAAATACTTGCTTTATCTTTACCATTTATCTTTATGGCCACCCCGGGGGTACAGGTGCTTTTATCCTCCGATAAATATTTAAAGCAGGTAATTTACTACTCGCTATTAACCGTAGCATTTAATGTGGTTTTAAATCTGTTATTAATTCCTGGCATGGGTTTTATTGGAGCAGCTTGGGTGACTGTGGCATCTGATATTTTATCTTTTGTGGTTTTTTATAGCTTGATCAATAGAAAGATTTTTCATGGCAGTCGTTAAGGCCTCAGTAATTATTCCTAACTGGAATGGTAAAGAACTTTTGCCAGACTGTTTTGATTCCCTGTCTAAACAAACTTTTAAAGATTTCGAAATAATTCTAGTCGATAATGCTTCGACGGATGGGTCAGTGGATTATGTAAGAAAGATTGCCACGGCCACTTTGTGGCCTCGTAATGACGTGGCGATTAAAATAGTTGAAAATAAAAAAAACCTCGGCTTTGCCGGGGGAATTAATTCTGGAGTTAAAAAATCTCGCGCCAATTATGTGGTGTTTTTAAATAATGATACAGCGGTTGATAAAAACTGGCTGAAATGTCTTGTTGAATGTGCTGATAAACACCCTGAAGTTTTTTCAGTTAACCCAAAGCTGTTAAATTTTTATGATAAAAAGCTAATTGATGGGGTAGGAATACAAATCAATGAGGTTGGACAAGCTCGTTCAATTGGTTGGAATGAAAAAGACACTGGTCTTTATGAAAAAGAAGCATACATATTCGGAGCCACAGGGGGAGCCTCATTATTTAGACGAGAAGAGTTTATTGAACTTGGTATGTTTGACGCCAGTTTTTTTATGTATTCTGAGGAAGTTGATTTAGCTTTTCGGGCGCAGTTTGCCGAGTGGAAATCAATATACTGTCCCAAGGCAGTTGTTTTTCATAAACATAAAGCTACGTCTAAAAAATTGCCGCAACATGTTGAGTACTGGCAGTTTCGCAATATGATGGCAACAATTATTAAAGATTTTCCATCCGGAGTTTTACTGAAAGACTGGCGCTGGCTAAAAATTATCTTGGTTTATTACAATACTGTTTTTTATCAATTAAAAAACGGTTTTATTTGGCCACCTATTTTAACCAAACTGTGGTTGCTTTGGAATTTACCCAGGTTGCTAAGTAAAAGATCTCAAATACAAAGAAGCCGACGGGTTAGTAATGAATATCTGGAAAGCTTTCTAAAACCAAAGCCAATTACGTTTTGGGGATTACGGAATTAAGAATTATCCAAAGTAATATTGGTGGATAAAATAAGCTATTAGCAAAAAAACTGTGGATTAATAATCCGACAATACCGGAAATCAGAATTAAATTCCCCCCCCGTGAATATTTAACTGAGAAAAACAACCAGGCTCCAAAAGCAATCAGTCCAAGGATACCAGTAGTGGACAGTACTGACAGTAAAGATGAATCATTGGAAGTAGAACCATGACTTTCCACAAACTGCTCATTACCCAAATTATATTGTTCAATGCCAAAACGATATGCATTATAGCCAACTCCCAAAAAGGGATTTTTGCTAAATAAATCTAGACCTTGTTGCCAGGTGGTTAAACGAAAAGCCGCAGATTGAGTCCTATCAATATTATGTGGCTGGGTTACCAGCTGGACATAGAACCAAAATCCCAACAGTAAAATGATAAATCCAGTCAGAGTTTTAAAAAGTAGAGTTTTGGAGCGGTTTAAAAAAGCTAAAGTAATACCGGAAACTAAAAACATTAAATAACTGGAGCGGGAAAAAGTAGTTAGTAAAGCCAGATAGGTAATCGTCATTGCGAGGACGAGCCATCGGCGAGGACGCGGCAATCTCTGTAATGACAAAAGGGTTAAGACAAAAAAGGCGCCGATAAAGTTGGGATCTAAAAATGTGGACACAGTCCGGAAGTAATGTGGATCCCAGCTAAAGTTCTGCAAAAATCTTAAATCCGGTATAAAAATAAATTGCAGCAAGCCCAAAACTGCCAAGATAATTCCGCTAACAGTAAGCAGGGGACTAATATTTTTTCTTAAATCCGGTAAAGCACCTAATAACAGTAGCCAAGCAAGTAAAATATAGATAGAAAATCTAACAGTATAAAAAAAGCTGGTTAAATACTGATTAGATTGTAAGTGTAATGGAGTAAATATTAAAGAAATAACGGCGACAGCAATAAACAAAAAAGCAAAATTTAAAAAAAGCGGTGGCTTTTTAAACTTAAATTTGATTTGAAATAAAGCCCAAAGGTCCAGTATGCCAACTGTCACATCCAGCAGATTTAAGTAACCGGATTGTCCAAGTGGAACCCTAATTAATTGACCGCAAATTATGGCCAGTGTTAGAATCAAAACAGAAAAGTTCATGAAATTATATTCTAGTATCACCTTCTATTTTTGCATATGGGCAATATCGATTTTTTTTATCTCGTATTTTGGGTTTATGCAATTTCCTCATTCCGGTAAATTTTCTACAGACTTTTTAACCAATCTAGGAAATTGGGACGGCGGCCATTTTTTAGGGATAGCAAAAAATGGTTATTCACAGAATTTTCAGTATGCTTTTTTTCCTTTGTATCCTTTGTTAATCAGATTCTTATCATTAGTAACAAATAATTATCTATTGTCAGCAATTTTAATTAGCGGAGGATCTTTTTTTCTGGGATTGCATTTTTTATACGGTTTAGTTAATAAATTGTTTGACAAAAAAATTGCCGAGAAAACTATACTGGCATTGCTTTTTTTTCCAACTTCTTTTTTCTTTTTAACTGCATATTCTGAGGGCTTATTTTTTTTGTTGGCAGTTTTAACCTTTTCTTTTTGGCAAAATAAAAAATTTGGTTGGGCTACTATTTTTGCTGCCTTAGCTTCTGCTACCAGATTGGTCGGAATTATTGTAGCAATTAGTTTGATTGTGGAAGTTTTAATAACCGGAGTTAATCGCAAAAATTGGGTAGTATTGCTATCGCCAATCGGGCTGGTAATTTACTGTGTTTATTTATTTCATCAAACAGGGGACCCGTTTTATTTTTTTACTGCTGAACAGCATTGGCAAAGAGCCTTAACTATTCCGGGTCTTAGCTTTTGGGACAGTATTAAAAGCTTAACCAGTAGCGGAGTTAACATTGATTTTAATGTTTTACTGGATCTGCTTTTTGCAATTTTTGGGCTGGGATTTGCCATTCGCAGTTTTCGCTTTTTGCCGGGATTTTTAAGTATTTATAGTTTAGGAACCCTGCTTATTCCACTTCTGACAACTTCTTTGATATCAATGCCACGGTTTATCTTACCGGTCTTTCCAATTTTTATCCTGCTGGCCCAAATCAAAAACGAGAAAATAAATTTCTTTTATCAGATGATCAGTTTAATGCTTCTGTCAGCATTTACCATATTATTTACCAACGGCTACTGGGTTTCTTAAAAACCTAAACTACCGGCTTTTCAACTGGTATTATTGATGAATCCTCTACCTCTTCTGTTTCAGGTGTAAGTATCTGGTATGGTACAGTATGCCTCTTACACCACTCAGTAACACCATTTTGATGTAGTGATCCCTGGAAAAAAATAAGCTCTTGGTTTGTATCTAAATAAACTGTGGCTCTATTTAACGCATTGCGCGTTCTCGCTTCAGCAGCAAAGGTAGCAATTAAGTCCAAATTTTGTTCCATATTAAATCTGTCGGATTCTAAAGCTTGGCTCATGACTGCAGTACTCACAATATTTCCATCAAAAGAATCAACCCCAACACCTTTTATGTGTTGATGTTCTGCCAAATATTCAGTAATAGCCATCTCAAAGCCGCTTAAAGTTTTTTGTTGACTTTTGATATTAGTAGTTAACCCCCATTTAGTCATTTCTCTAAAAAAACGTAGATGACTTCTTCTAATACCTTGCTGGCTTTGTACTTTACTTACGGATTCTCCATTCGCAATCAAGCTATTTCCGACGGTTCTGCCCAAAACTTTAGCTACTGCAATTTTAGTTTTATGCTCATCAGGTGAATTTAATGGGCCGTGTGATATTGGAATGTAAATCACCCTGGATGGTAAAACTAGTAAACCCAAACCTAGGTTATGGATAAATGCTGCTGCTTTTTCCCTTAATGCACTAGGGAGTAAGAGACTCTTCTCAAGGGCATATTCCTGGAATTCCAGATCAGAAAGTTGCGCGACAGCTTCCATTTTTCCATGAAATATAGGCTCAAATCCTTCTTTTGTCATGGAGAGATTATACTAAATAGCTCGTTCCTTGTCAAACTATAGGCTTTAGAGCGGGTGACCGGGCTCGAACCGGCGATCTCCTCCTTGGGAAGGAGGCATACTACCACTGTACTACACCCGCAAATCTTTTAAATAACTTTCGATTCTTCGCTTAATATAGCCTCTACCAAAACCTGTCTTGAGCTGCCTCTCTCTGCTGATAGCATCTGTTTTAGATAAACTTGCTTCATAATAAACCAGCGCTATTTTATCAAATTGTTTTGTAGTTGGCGTGCTTTTTGATCGATGATCTTCTAAGCGCTCTTCGAGATTTTCTGTCCAACCAATATAAAAATTCTTTTTACCAGTTTTGCTATTTTCGCACAAAAGTACATAAGTAAAATACATCATATTTTTAGCTTATCACCTTGCCCACCAAAAACTTCGCCCGCCTGCAACGCATAGCAATTGCGGGCAGGTATTTTGGTGGGTCCACTAAAATGTCCCGCCATGGGCGGGCTTTTAGTGGAGGAAGGAGGCATTCTACCACTGCCTGCCAAAAATTCTATATTTTGGCAGGTCCGGCAAATTGTCTAGCTTTTGTCGGAAATTACCACCGCTTCTCGCTAATCACCAGAAGTAAACTAGCGACATCTATTTTACTACTAGGATATAATGTATTGAAATACCCCACAGAAAAGGAGCTGCGAGGTATCAAAAACAATTTCTTGTCACAGGAATAGGTTTGATGTGACAACAAAGCATGGCTTATCAGACGCGTTCAAACAGAAGATTGGCTCGTAAAACCCGTTATAATTTTATTGCTACCATTGTAATAATTCTGGTCTTATTATATGTGGCTTTTACCTGGGTATTACCCTTTTTAATTAACGGAGTAGGTTTTTTTAAAAACTTTGGACACAAATCAGCTCCTGTCCAATCAGCGGCGGAAAATCCGACCTTAGCTCCACCAATTTTAAGTATTCCTTTTGAGGCTACAAATACAGCTCAGATTACTATTTCCGGCTATGCCACCGCGGATTCTAAAGTTAATTTATATATTGATGATGACCTAAAAGGCACAGAAAAAGCCGGAGATGACGGCTCGTTTATTTTTAATGATATCTCTTTAAGTTTAGGGACTAATAATATTTTCGCTAAAACTGTTGATGATAAAAACCAGCTCAGTTTACCTTCCAAAACATATGCTGTTACTTATGATAACCAAAAACCGGATTTATCAGTGGATTCACCGGAAGATAATAAAACTATCCAGGGTGGTGATAAAAAGGTTCAGGTTTCGGGAAAAACCGAACCAGGAATCCAAGTCTTAGTAAATGGTAGCCAAGTAGTGCTTGGTAGTGATGGTGGTTTTTCTACCACCATTGATATTAATGAAGGAGATAATACGGTTGATATCCAGGCCACTGATGCAGCCGGTAATTCTACAGACATCCAGCGTAAAGTAACTTATCATCCCTAGGTTGGCTAGCTAGTTATGCTTAGCCTGTTGATGTTGCTTCTGCCACAATTTCACTATAGCAGTTATATTAAGAAAAATTAAGCAGCTACGGGTAGGGAAGGAACTGAGGCGATTTTGATGTATCTTTGATTAATTAATCTTTCAGTGATCTGGTGGGCAATTGCGACGCGCTTAGACTCATCATAAAGCGTATCATCCCAGTCCCAGATCACGGCTACTTTACCGCCTTGTTCATGAGTTCTTTTGATTTCATCCCGCATAAACTGTCCAAAATGATTAATATCTCCTTCTGTTTGCTTAGGGTCGTTATTAACGTAATAATCCAACACCTGAAATGGGTGTTCTGGGTTATTATCATTGGTGGCTCGGCCAATTTCCTGATATTTGGCAATATTTTCGCCTTTATCATCGGCTAGTAACACAGTTCGATAACCTAATGCTTTAAACATTTTGATTTCCTGCTCAATAACCTGGTGTTTATTAGCGGCATGAATATGCACCTCAAGCTTCTTACGTACCAGTAGTGTAGCCTCTTCTTGGCTCATCCCGCCGGCTATCAGTTCTTGAGTGGCCTGTTCAGCCGGATTAAGATATTTAAGCTTCTGTGCTTGCTGCTCCTCATTTCCAACAGTATCAATAATTACGTTATCAGCATCCTTAATTGACTCCGCAAATAAGGCCCTGGCTCCCTCCTTAAATATGGCTAATTTAAACGATTCCTCATTGCCTTGTTTAACCAATTCCTCCAATTCTTTGCTAACCTGATCCTTGGCAATTTGAGGAGCTTCTTCAGGGTGTATTTTCCAAAAGTCTTCGAGCTTTACTAAGTAGGCTTCTGCTAATGCGGTATGGGCCATACCCATATTGTGAGCGCCGGTTTCAGGATCAACTGCTTTGCCGTAAAGTTCTCTAAGGTATGTATCAGGATGTATTCCTACCAAGTTTTCTTGTTCCATATCCCCCTCATCCATATAACTACTATACTATTATTTCTTAGTTCGTCAAAATCAGCTTTATGATTGACAATTAACACTATAAATAATATATTGGGCCCATATGTTAGTAGAAAATTCTGTTAATTATGTAAAAAGGGTAGCAAATGTGGCTTCTTCTGTTGGCGGGCGTTTAGCTTTAATTGCAGGGTTAGGTATTGGTGGAATGATATTAGTTGAACAAGATAAAAATGCAATGGATAGTGAGATACAGCAAAGATTAATGGTGAGAGAAAACTTACATATGATTCCTCAGGGCTATAGCGGAGAAGAAGTAACTCAATCAAGATCTATAGTATCCACTATGGAAACTGGAGCAATGAGGTCCATTGTCCGTCAGGAAGTAGCTACAGCTCAGGGGACAAAAGTAACGATTCAATTTCCTGAGGAAGTTATGCAGCAAAAATTAGCTTTTAAAATAGTTAATAATACTGATATGCGGATAAAAGCACTGAATGAAATTCAGGATGATGTAAGAGGCGAACGTACTAGTTTAGGTTTCACAAGAGGTTTCCAGGTTGATGCAGCTGGTGCAGTTTCAGCCGCTATGGCTGTGGCTGCAGCAATTACTGGATTAAACCGATATCGCCGATGGGTGTATGAACAGGGTTAGTAATTTAAATCTGATTAATTCTGGCAGCCATTACAAAGTCGTTAATAGACAGTCCATCAATAGCGTGAGTAGATAAAGTAATATCTACTTTTCTATAGTTATGTAAGTTTATATCAGGATGGTGGTCTTCGGATTCGGCCAGTTTTCCTACTTTATTAATAAAATCCAATGCTTCCTGGAAATTTTTAAAGGAAAATTTGCGCTGAATTTTCATAGGCTCCAAGGCAACGCCTTGCGTGGCTAAAAGCTCCCAGTTTTCCACAGCTGTTAAATATTTATTGGCCTCAGCCTTAGTAAAAGGCTTGGTACCTCCTTCACAAGGTTCACAATGTTGTTTTGTGAGGTCATTCATGCCCTAATTATACTATAATACTGTAACTTGCCAACGTAGCTCAGCTGGTAGAGCACTCCCTTCGTAAGGGATAGGTCGTGGGCTCGTATCCCACCGTTGGCTCATTTGGAAGCTGCTGTTAGGCCTTGTTGGGCGAATTGGTTTTGCGGTGCGGCGTTTAAGACAGCTTGGAAAACTTGTTTGGCCTGATCTTTTTGACCCATGGTTAAATAAATCAAGCCTAAATTATCTACTAAATTCAGATTATTGGGATTAATTTTAATGGCCTGCTGGATGTTGGCTAAGGCTTTATCATACATTTTAGCTTGGAAGTAGATGGCCGCTATATTTTGATAAGACTGCCAAAGGCCGGGGTTATATTTAATGGCATTTTGGTAATTTTCTAAGGCTTTATCCATTTGACCCAGTTCTCTATAGGTATTAGCCAAATTATGATAAGCATCACCATAGTCCGGCTTTAAATCAATGGCTGTTTGAAATTCGCGTAAAGCAGCTTGTTTATCACCATGTCTACCGTAAACATCTCCCAGATTATTATGTGTATTAGGAGAAGATGGAGAGGTTTTACCAGTGGCAATCCACAGGTTATCTTCAGTAGCCCAGTCAATATTGCGGAAAATAGTTCGGACGGAAAGCGCAATTAAAATAAACACTAAAATCGCAGTTGCAATAGTCTGGTACTGTTTTTTCTTTAATAAAGGACCTAAAGCCAGTCCCACAGCCACAAAAATGCCAATGGATGATAAATATAAATATCGTTCTGCCACAATCCAGTTCAGCCGAAATGGCGTCAAGGTCGGAGCCAAAGCCAGCCAGAAAAAGCTCAGCCAGAAGAATATCGGCTTGTTTTTCTTAAAAGCCCAAAAAAGGGCCCCGATAAAGGCTAAAGTGATTGCCACAATTATAGAAAATACAAATGGGCCAAAATTGAGCTCAGAATGATATAAAGTTAAATCTTTAGGGAAAACCAACAGCTCAAAGTAGGAGCCAATGGCCACCGGAATTAGCATAAACGGGTTATCAATGCCTTTTTCCTGATAGTGTACGGTTTGCAAAGTAGTTTCGCGCTCAGGTAAAACAGAGAAATTTACAAACACATAGCAAACAGCCAGAATTAAAAACGGTAAAGCCTTTAACCAATTTTTCTTAAAATTACCATATGCCAACTCATACAATGGGAACACCAGCCAAAGCGCTTCTGGCATGACCGGATGGGACATGAAGGATAATAGATAACTGGTAATAGATAATAGATAATATTTTTTTGCAGGGGAGTAAATGTAAAACCAAAAAGATAACAGGAAAAAGAAGGCATATTGGGCATACATGCCACCGGAAATCCACACCACTGCTTCAGCATATGCGGGATGTACTGCAAACAAAGATGCCACAAAAAAGGCCAACTTTTTCGACTGATGCAGTTTAGTAATAATCGCAAAAATCAGCCAAACTGAACCTAGATGGAATAAAATATTGGTTAGTCTAATTAAAAACGGATTTAATCCGGCAATACTAATAGAGAGCCAATAAATCAGTGGCCTGATAAAACCAGTTGGGTGAGTGGTGATTTGATAACTCAGGTCGGTCACATGAGGATTATTAACAATCTCTGCTAAATCATCTGATAAAAAGACGTTATTTAAAGAGTTGACATAAGTTACAAAAACCAAAGCGGTGAGAATTAAGATATAAAAAGGTTTTTTGAAAAGAGTAGACACTTAACTACTATAGCAAATTAGCGGGGAATTTTTAAGACGGTGCCAACTTCAATCACATTAGGATCAGTAATGCCATTGGCATCGGCAATTTTTTGATAAGACATCACATCTCCGTAAGCCCGGCCGGCAATTGTAGAAAGCCAATCACCAGCAGTTACTGTGTAGCTGTCACCTTGGATGGTTGGTCCCCAGGTGGTTGCATTATTGGGAGTATTGCTATTGTCAGTGGTGACCTGTTCTTGGGGTAAGCTGGATTGATCTTGACCAGGATTTTCTTGCATGGCTGAGGCCGGTAATTTAGGAATTGTTAAAACCTGTCCGGCTTCCAAAAGATCCGGGTTTGCAATGTTGTTAGTCTGAGCAATCACTGGATATTGATAACCATCTTTATAATAGGCATCGGCAATGGTAAACAAGGTGTCACCATCTTTAACAGTGTATTTACCGGGAAGATTGTCCGGCGTGACATCATGTTGAGCATTAGCTTGAGTTTGTTGAGCAGGACCTAGTTCTGCTTTTGGTTTGTTAAAGTAATTAAAGATTAAAACCACAATTACTAAAATAATTAACCCACCCAAGATCATACTCAGTCTTGATTGATTGGACTGCGTTTCTCGGGAAATTTTTTCCAAGAAATCAGGGCTGGATTTAGTATTAGTTTTTTTTGGTCTTCCTCTAGTAGCCATTAGTTGGGAGCAGGATAGGCAGGAGTTTTACTTTTTCTTTTTAGACTAAATCAATTTGATTGTCAATAGGTAAATGCGGGACCGACGGGATTCGAACCCGCAACATCCTCGTTGACAACGAGGCACTCTAACCGTTGAGTTACGGCCCCTAATAAACACCAGAAAGTATTTTACATAATACTTGTGTATATTTCAACGAAAAGGTATATTTACTACATGCAAACAAGCAATGCTTATATTGCAAAACTCCTTCGTGAAATTGCGGCAGCTTATTCGATTAAGAAAAAAGGGCCCAGTGTAGTTTTTGAGATTCGGGCTTATGAAAACGCAGCAGATTCTATTGAACATTCTACTTCGGAAATAAAAGATCTCTGGCAGGAAGGAAAGATGGATTTAGTGCCTGGTTTAGGCAAGGGAATACAGGGTCATTTAGATGAATTATTCAGAACTGGTAAGGCTAAACAGTTCCAGTGGGCAAAGAAAGGCATTCCAAAGGTGCTATTTGAGCTCCTGGATATACCCGGAATCGGTCCGAAGACTGCTCAGGAGTTAGTTAGCCTGGGAATACGCTCGCTGGGTGATTTAAAAAAGCAAATTAAATCTGGCAACTTGGCTAAAAAAGGCTTCTCAGAAAAGATTGCTGAGAAGCTATTAGTGTCTTTAGAGCAGGTATCTGAAAAAACTAACCGGATGTTACTTCCTTATGCAGCTGTTCAGGCTAATAAAATCATTGAGTATTTAAAAATCTCTCCAGATGTATTAGAAGTAGACCCCTTAGGTTCACTTCGCAGGCAGGTAGTGACCATTGGAGACCTGGATTTTTCTGTTTCTACTAAAAAACCAGCCTCAGTTTTGGAATATTTTACCAAAATGCCAGGGGTTTCCCAGATTGTAGAAAAAGGCACATATGGAGCGACAGTAGTCTTAGGGAGTGGTTTGCATGTTGATTTATTAGTCGGACCTCCAGAAAGTTATGGAGCTTTGTTGCAACACTTTACAGGAGGCAAAAATCATAATATTAAGCTGAGAAATTATGCGCTAAGTAAGGGATTATCCTTGAGTGAGCAAGGAGTGAAAAACACCAAAACAGGCAAAATCGTGCCTACAAAAACTGAAGAGGAGTTTTATAAATTACTGAAAATGGATACTCCGGCACCGGAAATTCGGGAAGATACTGGTGAGATTGAAGCGGCCTTGGCGCATAAACTGCCGAACTTGGTAGAACTTAAAGATATCAAAGGTGATTTACATATTCATACTAATTATCCAATCCCTAATCCCTCTCATGGACCTGGTGTTGATTCTATTGAAGAGATGATTAAAAAAGCTAAACAACTTGGTTATGAGTTCATTGGAATATCTGATCATCCACCCGGACATGGCATTATGGGCAAAGAGCAAATGATTAAAGCAATAGAGATGAGGACAAAAGTTATTCAGGAGGTAAAAAAGAAAACAAATAGTATTCGAGTACTTAATGGACTCGAAATAGATATCCTGGGAGACGGTAGTTTAAGCGTGCCTGATCAGGCTCTAGAAACTTTAGATTATTGTATTGCCGGCATTCACTCCGGACACCATGGCGGCAAAGATGTAATTACCAAAAGACTTTTGGCAGCTTTAGAAAATCCTCATGTTGATATCATTTCCCATCCCACTAATCGGCTGCTAAATGAGCGTCCTTCATCAGAAGCGGATTGGGAAGCAGTTTTTAAATTAGCAGCTAAAAATCACAAGCTAATGGAAATTAATGCGCATCCAGACCGTTTGGATTTGCGGGATGATTTGGTGAAAATGGCACTTGGCTATGGAGTTAAATTTGTAATTAATACAGATGCTCATGAAGTTTCGCAAATGGAAAATATGCCTTATGGAGTATCTGTTGCCCGCCGGGGCTGGGCTGAAAAAAAGGACATTGTAAATACCTGGAACTGGACAGATTTTGCCAAATGGTTTAAACTGTAGTTAATGAATCCCCTATATATTGTAATCGGTTTGGTAGTTTTAATTGGCGGCTGGTTGCTGTTAACTTATAACGGTCTGATTACTCTGAGAAACCGGGTTCGTGAAGCCTGGTCTGAGATTGATGTCCAACTAAAACGCCGCTCCTCTTTAATTCCTAATTTAGTAGAAACAGTTAAAGGTTATGCCAAACATGAAAAATCCGTTTTTGAAAATGTCACTAAAGCCCGCTCTGCTTTGATGAGTGCCGGATCTTTACAGGACAAAGCCAAAGCTAACGACCAGTTGTCCGGTGCTTTGAAGTCCTTGTTTGCAGTGGCAGAAGCCTATCCTGATTTAAAAGCCTCGGATAATTTTAAAGAGTTGCAAGATGAATTATCTGACACTGAAACTAAAGTGGCTGCTTCCCGTCAATTTTACAATACCAATGTTTTGGATTTAAATAATTCTTTGGAACAATTCCCTTCAGCCATGATTGGTCAGTGGTTTGGTTTCCAAAAAGAAGCTTTCTTTGCAGCTAGTGATGACGAGAAAAAAGACATTCAAGTAAAATTTTGATTTCCCCTCCGAAGAAGTTATATATTTCCTCATCCAAAGTTCTTGACCCGGAAAACAAAGAATTTGTGTCTGGCAGAGGAGTTTTTGCCGCAGAAAATATCAGGAGTGGGGAAATAATTGAGATAGCTCCGATTCTAGTTCTGGATTTCAAAGATTTTGTGGATACTAAATGGAATCTGTTATTTGAATACTACTTCTGGATGGATGACTATGTGGTTTTAGCTTTGGGATATGGCTCTTTATATAACCACTCCAAAAATCCCAATGTCAAATATGAGATTAATAAAAAAGAGCAAGTAATCACTTTTACGGCAATAAAAAAGATTAAAAAGAACCAGGAGATTTTGTTTGACTATTCGGGGAGTTCCGGCAGCAAAGCTCCGCTTTGGTTTGAACGCAAATAGTGCTAAAATAGGCAAATATGGCAACTGTTAAAACTGCTTGGGATCAGGTTTCAGCTAATATCTTCAAGACTTGGGTAATTATGTTTTTATTCTCGGTTTTTGCTATTGCAGTAATTTATATAATTGCCCGTGGTTTTGGTTATGGAGAGGTCGGTGGGTTGGGAATTTTTGGATTTGCTTTAATTTTTACCGGCATCATGAATTTTGTCTCCTATTTTTGGTCAGACAAAATTGTGTTAGGAGTTTCTCAGGCCAAACAAATTTCGGAAAAGGATAACAAGGAATTATATAGAATTGTGGAAAACTTAGGCATTGCCGGAGGCCTGCCAACTCCCAAGATCTACGTTATAAATGATTCTGCACCGAATGCTTTTGCCACAGGCAGAGATCCTAAACATGCTTCAATTGCTTTTACCTCTGGAATCTTAGAAAAATTAAATAAACAGGAGTTGGAAGGAGTGGCTGCTCATGAACTGTCCCATGTTGGTAACCGGGACACGCTTTTAATGGCAGTGGTGGCTGTTTTGGTGGGAACTATTGCCCTGTTGTCTGATTTTTTTATGCGTTCAATGTGGTGGGGAGGTAGTCGTGATAATGACAGAGAAGGTGGGAATCAGCTATTTATGATTTTGGCTATAGTTGCAGCCATCTTAGCCCCGATTGTGGCTACTTTAATCCAGTTGGCAGTTTCCCGGCGCCGTGAACTCTTAGCTGATGCCTCTGGAGTGTTACTGACCCGTTATCCACAAGGTTTAATCTCAGCTTTACAAAAAATTTCCGCTGATCAAGAGCCTTTGGAAGTAGCCAACCGTGGGACTGCGCACTTATATATTGTTAATCCATTCAAGGGTCAGAATGCAGCTAGCTTTATGGCAAATCTTTTTAATACCCATCCGCCAATTCCGGTTAGGATAAAAGCCTTACAGGAAATGGAAGGCAAAGTTTAAAAAGTGATTGTTAAAAATCTCACCCGTAAAACTATTATTGCCAAAGATTTAAAAGAAGCCAAAACCTGGGAAGATTTAACTTTGGGGCTGCTTAAAAAAACCAATCCGCGCTCACTGATGTTTAAAATTAATTCCGGTATCCACACTTTTGGATTGAAAGAGGCTATTGATGTGACAGTAATAGATCAACAAAATAAGGTAAGAAAACTGGCAGTAGTCAAACCAAACTCTGTATTTTTCTGGAATCCCAAATACAATCTGATTTTAGAGTTGCCTAAAGGCACTATTCAAAAAAGTAAAACCAAGCTTTCTGACTTGTTAAGTTTTGGTATATAATCAGTCCATGAAATTAACAGGAGATGATGTTAAACATGTTGCCAAATTAGCCAGCCTACCCTTAACTGATGAAGAAACGTCAAAACTGGAAAGCGAGCTTAGCGAAACCCTAAATTATGTCCAGGAGCTAAATGAGATTGATACCAAAGGAGTTATGCCAACCTCTCAGGTAACTGGTTTGGAAAATGTGGAAAGAGAAGATGTAGCCGCGGATTCCTTAACTCAAGATCAAGCTTTATCAAATGCTAAATCAAAAAAAGACGGATTTTTCGTAGTGAAAGTGATTCTTGAGCAGTAGCCTGTCATCCCGGACTTGATCAGGGATCCATATGAATAAATTAAATGAATTAACAATTAAAGAAGCCAAAGAAGGCTTAAAGAATAAAGATTTTACTTCTGTGGATTTAACCAACGCAGTTTTGGAACGAATTGAGGAAGTTGAAGGGAAAATAAATGCCTTTGTTACTGTTACTAAAGAAAAAGCCCTAGAACAAGCTGGAAAAGCTGATGAGTTACGCACCCAAGGCAACGCCTTGCAGGATCAACCGCTCTTAGGAATTCCGCTTTCTATCAAAGATAATTTTTGTACCGAGGGTGTGCAGACAACTGCTTCCAGCAAAGTCCTGGAGGGGTTTATCCCTCCCTATGATGCAACCGTTGTGGCAAAATTAAAAGCAGCCGGGATGGTAATGGTTGGTAAGACAAATTTAGATGCCTGGGCACATGGCTCTTCCACTGAAACATCAGATTTTGGAGCAACTAAAAATCCCTGGAACATTGAACATTTGCCAGGTGGGTCTTCCGGTGGAGCTGCTGCATCCATTGCTGCAGATGAGGCTGTAGCTGCCATAGGCTCTGAAACAGCCGGGTCTATCCGTCAGCCAGCGGCTTGGTGTGGAGTAGTGGGACTGAAGCCGACCTATGGGCGAGTCAGTAGATATGGAGTAATTGCCATGGCTTCTTCTTTGGATAGCCCCGGGCCAATTACCAAAACCGTGGAAGATGCCGCTTTGATGTTGCAGGTGCTGGCCGGGATGGATCCCAAAGATGCTACTTCTTCTCCAAAAGAGCCGGAGGATTATTTAATGAATCTGGGAAATAAAATAGCTGGTCTAACTATTGGAGTATCAGACGAATATATGAATATGATTGTTGATCCTAAAGTCAGAGAAAGAGTAGAAGAGGGGATCAAGCAATTAGAAAAAATGGGCGCCAAGATAAAGAAAATTAGCTTATTTCATCCTAAGTTTTCAATAGCTGTTTATACAATTTTACAAAGAGCAGAAGTTTCTTCTAATTTAGCCAGGTATGACGGCATCCGTTTTGGCAATGATCGATCCTTTTTTGGCTCTGAAGCTAAGCGAAGGATTATGCTAGGAACTTATGCGCTTTCCGCAGGTTATTATGACCAGTATTACAATAAGGCTCAACAAGTCAGAACTTTAATAGTAGAAGATTTTAAACGGGCTTTTAAGGAGGTTGATTTAATAATTGCTGCAGCATCCCCATCTACGGCATTACAAGTAGGTGCCTTCAATAGTAGCCCAATGTTCGGGGAGATGTCTGATGTTTTAGTAGAGCCCTCCGCTATTGCAGGCCTTCCAGCTATTAACATGCCTTGTGGTTTTGATGAAATTGGATTGCCGGTTGGTATGCAAATTATTGGCCCACAATTTTCCGAGGCTCTGATTTTGAATGTGGGGTATCAATATGAAAAAGAAACTAGCTGGAGAAAGGAAAAGCCAAAATTATGAGAAGCCAGGAAAATGGAGGTTACTTTGAAGAGGATTTTGTGCGAGAACTTTTTGGGAGAATTGAGAATCCAGTAGCAAAGCACGAGAAGATAGATTTAAAGGATCCTGGGATTCAGCTTGATGCAGCGAAGATGTCAGTAATGAGAGCTTGGAGATTACACGATAATCTAGGCGGTATAGTCACTGTGTTTACCAGAATTACTCCTGATGAAGGAGCTAGTGCTTTTAGAGAGATAGCATGGACAGCTGACCTTAGTGAACCTGAACAGGCAGAGAGAATAGGAAAATTTTACTCAGACTTAGTAGATATGAAAAAGAGTCAAGAATTTTCAACAGTTGTAGACTATTTAGATGAGTTTGCGAGGAATTTATGAATTACACACCAGTAATAAGACCTCCCCTCACTTCGTTCGGGTATCTTATAATTGGTTCTGGAGCATCATTATGAAAAAATACGAACCAATTATTGGCCTAGAGGTGCATGTAGAACTTAAGACA
Organism: uncultured Gammaproteobacteria bacterium; assembly: GCA_964523905.1. Taxonomy (GTDB): domain Bacteria; phylum Patescibacteriota; class Microgenomatia; order Daviesbacterales; family UBA10151; genus CAZFYQ01. Next base: position 13,081 of record CAZFYQ010000005.1, on the reverse strand, counting down.
AAATCAAAAATGTTTTGTTCCTGCTCGGCAGATTATTTTGGTAAAGCGCCTAATAGTCATACTTGCCCGGTATGTTTGGGGCTGCCAGGTGCTTTGCCGGTTCCTAATAAACTGGCTATTGAATGGTGCGTTAAAATTGGCCTGGCGCTAAATTGTCAGATCAATGAATTTTCCAAATTTGATCGTAAAAATTATTTTTATCCGGATTTATCTAAAGGCTATCAGATTTCTCAATATGATCAGCCGTTTGGATATAAAGGCGAAATTACTTTAAGTAGTGGCAAAAAAATCGGGATTACCCGAGTTCATATGGAAGAAGATACTGGGAAATTAACTCATTCTGGTAATGAATCTTTAATTGACTTTAACCGCTCAGGTGTACCACTGGTTGAGATAGTAACAGAGCCGGACTTTGACTCGGCAGAGGATGTAGTGGAATATCTTAAAAAACTGCAGCAGATTGTGCGGTATTTGGAAGTTTCCAATGCAGATATGGAAAAAGGGGATATGAGACTCGAACCAAATATATCTCTTCGAGAAATTCCAAATGACAAATCCCAAGATACAAACAAATTCAAATTACCAAATTACAAAGTTGAAGTAAAGAATATAAACTCATTTCGATTTGTGAAGAATGCGATTGAGTTTGAAATAAAAAGACAAACTGAGATTCTGGATAAAGGAGAAACTCCGGCCCAGGAAACCAGGGGCTGGAATGAAACCAAAAATGCCACTATTTCTCAAAGGTCTAAAGAAGAAGCACATGATTATCGGTATTTTCCAGAGCCTGACATTCCTCCAATTAGAACTACAAAAGATCAGATTGAAAAGATTAAATCAGAAATCCCAGAGCTAGCTGCAGATAAAGAGAAAAGGCTAATTGAATTAGGGGTACCAGAAATGATAGCTAAAACTTTGTCAGAAGATAGAGAGTATGCAGATCATGTGATAAGAACATTGAGTTTAGCAAGAGAACAAGAAATAAATCCTATGTCGGCCATTCGTTATTATCAGCAAGTTCTTAAAAAACAACTTACAGGAATAGAACCAGAAGAAATAATTAGAATCATTAAGGAGGAAAAATCAAATGTTATTACTGACGAAGGGGAATTGGAAAAAATTGCCAAAGAAGTGATCGCCGAAAATGATAAATCAGTACAAGATTACAAGGCTGGAAAGCTTCCGGCGATTCAAGCCTTAATTGGTGGAGTAATGAAAAAAACCCAGGGAAAAGCCGATGCTGGAAAAGTTAAAGAAATCTTGGAAAAACTACTCCTCTAATTTTCTAAAAGTAATTCGATAATTTTTTGTACCATCGCCTCCCCAAAGGGTATATTTATAACCTCCATATTTCAGGTATATAGTGCCATTATTATCTACCGACGAAACAGCAAAACTCCAACCAGGATAATCGGGCCATCTGGATTCTATAACTTTAATATAGTCCCAACTATTTGTCTTACTATTAAATACTTTTACCATTAATGTGGATTTATTAAATAACCATACATCTAAAACGCTGAATTTATCAGAAACTTTCCACTCGAAGCAGTCTTTAGAAGGAAAATCCTTCCAATTGGAACTTGTGCTAATTAATTCTGCAATTTTATTATCATTTATATTGCTGCATGCTTGTTTTGGGATAGCATTGAAGATGGCAGGAATGGAGTCTATTTCGGATAAATTAATCCCTAAAGAGGAGTTATCTGATAAAAGTGAAGGGTACTTAAAAGCCTGGTAAGTACTCCAAACATCATTTAAATATTTCCAGAAAGATAAACCACCAAGGATTAAAATGCCAATCAAAATAATAGGCAAGATAGATTTTAAAAAAGTTTTTTTAAGCTCCATTATGTTAATAATACCATTTTGGGTTCAACAAATTAAATTTGCCTCTTGAAATGATTCTGTACACCGGTGGTAAACTATACGTTCGAGATGGCGCGGTGAGAATTATCCCCGCAAGAATCTTGTCCAGATCATGAGTAAGTTTGTTCATCTTCATTCGCATACTGAGTATTCTCTTCTTGATGGTTTATCTAAGATTCCAAAGCTGGTTAAAAAAGCTAAAGACCTTGGTATGGAGGCCATGGCTATTACTGATCACGGGGTGATGTACGGGGCCATGGAATTTTACAAAGCCTGTTTGGCAGAGGGAATCAAACCAATTATTGGAGTAGAAATGTACGTGGCCAAGCGTTCTTACAAAGACAAAGAAGCCAAGTTGGACAACGAGCCTTATCATTTAACAGTGTTAGCCAAGGATTATCAGGGTTATTTAAACCTGATGAAGCTGGTGACCATTGCTCACACCGAGGGTTATTATTACAAACCGCGGGTAGATAAAGCTTTGCTTAAAGAATTTGGCCAGGGTTTAATTGCTTTGTCAGGCTGTCCCTCTGGCGAGCTGATTAAAACTTTGGACACTGTTGGTAAAGAAAAAGCCGAGGAAGTAGTAAAAAGTTATCTGGATATATTTGGCCCGGATAATTTTTACCTGGAGGTACAATCTCACCCTTATCGAGCTCAGCTGGAAAAGTTTGAGGATCCCACTATAAAAAGAGACATCAAATGGCTAGCTGATTTACAGGATTTAACTCATGCAACTCTAAAAGAATTTTCCCAAAAACTAGGAATTCCTCTGGTAGCCACCAATGACTTTCATTATATTGATAAGCAGGATGCTGAGGCGCAGGATGCCTTACTTTGTGTCCAAACTGCTAATTTTATCTCTGATGTAGATCGTCTGCGCATGATTGATACCCCGGATTATTTTGTCAAATCCGCTGATGAAATGATTGCTGATTTTCCGGATTTGCCGGAAGCAATTGGGACAACTGTGGAGATTGCTAACAAAGTAAATCTGGAAATTCCTTTGGGTAAAGCCCATTTTCCGATTTTTGAAATCCCTAGTGGAAAACCACCCATGGAATATTTACGCGAGTTAACCTTTGAAAAAGCCAAAAATAGGTTGGAGTTGACTGAAGAGGCCATGGAGCGGTTAAACTACGAGCTATCCATTATTGAAAAGAAAAAATATGCCACTTATTTTTTGGTAGTGTCGGATTTTGCTAATTGGGCGAATGAACACGGTATTATTACCAATACCAGAGGTTCGGCTGCCGGTTCGCTAGTACTATTTGCCCTGGGTGTAACTAAAATTAATTCTTTAACATACAAAATTCCGTTTGAGCGGTTTTTAAATCCGGAACGACCATCGCTTCCTGATATTGATATTGATTTGGCTGATGATCGGCGGGATGAAGTGATCCGTTATGTGATGGATAAATACGGTGAAGACCGGGTAGCCCATATTGTCACTTTTGGAACCATGATGGGCCGTGCTGCAGTTCGGGATGTTGGACGAGTTTTGGGTATGTCTTATGGAGAAGTGGACCGGATTGCCAAGCTGGTGCCGCCGCCGCACCAAGGTTTTCATAAGCCATTGCCGGATGCCATTAAAGAAGTGCCGGAACTGCGGGAGCTAAACAAAGACCCGGCAGTAAAAAAGTTGCTGGATTTGGCGATTAAAATAGAAGGCACAGTCAGGCATGCTTCAGTCCATGCAGCCGGAATTGTGATTGCACCGGATAGCATTACCAAATTTACCCCGCTGCAGCCGGAATCTAACGGCGATAAGCTGGTGTCTCAATATGACATGTTTGCTGTAGAAGAAGCGGGTTTAGTAAAAATGGATTTTCTAGGAATTCGCAATTTATCAATTCTTGGTCGGGCAGTAGAGTATGTGGAGCGTGAAACAGGCATAAAAATTGATTTGGATAATATTCCGCTTGATGATAAAAAAACCTATGAACTGCTTGGTCGGGGGGAGACCATGGGAGTGTTTCAATTAAGTAGTAGCGGCATGACCAAATGGTTAATGGAACTGCAACCTAAGGTGATTACCGATTTATCAGCCATGGTAGCTTTGTATCGTCCAGGTCCAATGGGTATTATCCCGGATTATATTGAAAGAGCCCATGATCCATCAAAAATTAAATTCTTTGATCCTCGAATGAAAGATTATATGCAGCAATCCTTGGGCCTGTTAGTTTATCAAGAAGATGTGCTGTTAACTGCCATTAACATTGCCGGCTATTCCTGGCTGGAAGTGGATAAATTCCGCAAAGCCATGGGTAAAAAGATCCCGGCGGAAATGGCCAAGCAAAAAAATCAGTTTATAACTGGAGCCATTACCAACGGGTTAACTCCTCAAAAAGCTGATGATTTGTGGATGTTAATTGAGCCATTTGCTGCTTATGGTTTCCCCAAGGCTCATGCTGCCTCATATGCCATGATTGCCTATCAAACCGGCTACATGAAAGCTAATTTTCCAGTGGAATTTATGGCTGCGGTGATGACTGCCGAATCCGGAGATGCTGACAAAATTGCGGCCGCGATTGAAGAATGCAAAAGACTGGGTATTGTGGTATTACCACCTGATATTAACAAATCTTTTATTGGTTTTACTCAGGAAGGGTTAAAAAAGCTGTCTGCTGAGGATTTGGAAAGATCTTTAAGTAAAGAAGTGGCAGCCAAAGTTAAACAAGGAATTCGTTTTGGACTATCAGCTGTTAAAAACGTCGGAGAATCGGCTATTTTATCGATCATTGAATCCAGAGAAAGTAAAGGAGAATTTACCTCCCTGGTCGATATTTGTTCACGAGTGGATACCAGGTTGGTTAATAGAAAGACTTTGGAAAGTTTAATTAAAGCCGGGGCACTGGATTCTTTTGGCAGTAGGGCAGCACAGCTTTTAATATTAGATCAGGCTCTGGAGCAGTCGCATAAGCGGGGTCGATCCAAGGCCTCTGGACAGGTGATGATGTTTGAGGAGGAAACTGCTTTTGAGATTGCGTTGCCAGAGGTGGAAGAAATGGCTTTAGATCAATTACTGCTTTTTGAAAAAGATCTATTAGGCTTTTATTTACACGAACCACCGTACTTGGCTCAACTGACTCAGCTCGGGGAATATGTTACCGGTAAAATTGGTGAGCTAACTGATGATCATATTGGCCAAAAATTAACCCTGGGTGGAGTAATTACCGAAGTTAAAAAAGTATTAACCAAAAAAACTCAATCAGAAATGGCTTTTCTAACCATCTCCGATGGGGTTTCGGAAATTGATTGCGTGATATTTCCCAAGCTCTTTGTCACCTCCAAGGAATTTTTACTAAAAGATAATGTGATATTAATCTGGGGCAAAATTGATAAAAGAGAAGAAACAATTTCTTTGGTGGCAGATAATACTGCGCTGTTTGAGCCGGAAACTGCCAGAAAAATGGAACCACAGCAGGATTATTTCCAGACCTTTGATTTTAACGGCATCGAAATTACTGTTCCACCAGGCACCGGTATAGAAATTTTGCAAAAAATAAACCGCACTCTTCGTCAGTACCCGGGCAGTGAAAAAGTGGCGATCTTGTTGTCAAATGGTTCCAGTGAGCTCCGCCGCATGATCCTACCATTTTCTATTAGCCCGGCAGCAGACCTGCAATCCGAAATCAAAAACATCTTAGGAGACAACGCTTTTAAAGTAGTATAGAATGAAATAGTGAAGTTCAGTTCTATATTTGTAAACTTTTTTCTTTGTAATCTTATCTTAGTTTTTGTAATTAGTATTTTGTATGGTTTCTTCTTTCCCGAAAAATTATCGAATGTTCCGTTAACATTTTTAATTCTCTGTGTTTACTCATCAATTATTTCGCTCGTTGGCTCAGCGATTTTAAACATAGCCTTAAATTCATTTTGGGCCACTAAGATTTTATTTTATATAGGGGTTGCATTATTAACTTTATTCTTGGGGATGTTATTTTTGATAGGAGGAAATAAATGCGAAGGAGAGGGATTAGGTTGCCTAGCTTTTGCATATGCCTATATAGTAGATTTTACTGGTCTTTTTTTATCCTCAGGAATTGTATATGTTCCCCTAAAATATTTTCTAAAGATTAAAAAATTCTAATCTTTACGCACTCAAGGCCACGCCTTGCGAGGTTAGTCTTCTAAAATTAGCTTATAAACAAAACTGATATCTTCTGTCTCTGCAATGAATGCTTTATATGATAGATTAGGATTGGTTCTAGAAAAGAATTTTAGGATTTCTTCTGGATCAACCCATTGTGTTTTTCTTTGTCCAACATAGTCTGAATAAGAGGATGGCTGCTCCTGCATTCTTCGCTCCCAGGCCAGGCCTTGTAAAGCTAGCGCCTGTTTATGGATGTATCTAGTAAGGTGTAATAGTTGTTCATCTGTAGTGACCATAACTGCCTTATATCGTCCCTGGTATAAAGGGCCAACTCGTTTGTATTTTCTATTAAAGTACATGGTATACCGGGTTCCCAAAGAGTTCATGAATTTATCGATGGAATTACCGCTTTTCTGCCTGATTAAGAAATGAAAATGGTTTGGCATTAAACAGAAAGTAACCAACTTTATTTCGTTATTGAAATTATTTAATCGTAGAAGTTTAAGAATCTTGTCCCTTTCCTTATATGATGTATCAGGAGCTGAGAGCTTTTCTCTCAGTCCCTTTTCATCTTTTGGCAATAGATATGTTTTTAAATAGGAAAGAAAAACAAAATAGTCTTGTTCTTCCATAAAGATGGCTCGCTTTTCCACACCTCGATTGTATATATGGTAGTAAGTATCTTCGGCGTACAGTTTTAAACTATTTTTAGAAGGCATTATTTTTATTAGACCATAAAAAATTTCTTGAAGCAATACGCATCCAAGGCCAGGCCTTACATGGCTGAAGTATAGTAAGAGAATATAGGCTTGTTGTGCAAAGATTTTTGTGGTAAACTTTGAGCATGATTTCAGCAAAATTTAATGAGACAGATATTCATATTGGAGATACAGTTCGGGTTTCATCACAGGTGGTGGAAGGTGCCAAAACCAGGATTCAGATCTTTGAAGGCATTTTAATTTCCTTAAGAGGTAGTCAGGAAAACAAAACCTTTACTGTCAGACGAATTAGTGCCAGCGGAGTTGGAATTGAAAGAATCTGGCCTTTGAATGCTAAATCCTTGGTCAAAATTGAGGTCAAGAAAAAAGCAGCTAATGTCCGCCGTGCAAAACTATTTTATTTAAGAGACTTGACGGGTAAACAGGCGGTTAGAGTATAACTCAAATCTCAAAACGCAAAACTCAAATCTGAATCTTAAATCTTAAATCTTTTAGATTTGAAATTTAGTTTTGACATTTAACATTTGAGATTTGAGATAGTTTATGATTTTCCCCACATTAGATTTTGAACAAAATCTTTGGAATACCGGTTTTAATT
>CAZFYQ010000005.1:0-5699 GCA_964523905.1 uncultured Gammaproteobacteria bacterium | reverse complement strand
ATGATTTTCCCCACATTAGATTTTGAACAAAATCTTTGGAATACCGGTTTTAATTACATAGCAGGAATTGATGAAGTTGGTAGAGGTGCTTTTGCCGGACCAGTGGTGGTGGGGGCTGTAATTTTCCCTAAAAATTCTCAGTTGCTCAAGGGTGTGGCTGATTCTAAATTATTAAAACCGCGCCAGCGTGAGTCTTTGGCCAAAGAAATTAAACAAGTCGCACTTTCCTGGGCCACTGCAGAGATCAGTGTGCCAATTATTAACAAAATTGGAATTGGTAAAGCAACCCAGATGGCTTTTCGTAAAGTAGTCAAAGTTTTAGATCACTCTCCGGACTTTTTGCTAATTGATGCTTTTTACATCCAGCATTTTAGCCGCAAAAATCAGCGGCCGATTATTAAAGGAGATCAGTTGTGTGCCTCTATTGCCGCAGCCTCGATTATTGCCAAAGTTTATCGCGATCAGCTAATGAGAAACCTGCACTTAAAATATCCGCAGTATGGTTTTAGAAAACATAAAGGATATGGTACAAAGCTACATCAGGAAATGATAAAGTTACACGGATTATCCAGAATTCATCGCACTTCATTTAACCTAGATAAATTTCTACCCCAGGCTACGGCGGATTAAAGCAGCTTTAATAATTAAATCCTGCGTATTTTTATTAGCCAGTAATTTTGTCAAAATATCGGATGTTAAATCCTGATGTTTTTTATCTGCAGCTGTTTGTGGGCCCAGTTTAACGCCAAAGATTTGCTCAATATCTTTAATATCTGTTATTACCTGAGTCCAGATTTGGTCAAAGGTTGCCAATTTTTGCAGATTTTCTTTATTTAAGTATTTTCCAGCTTCTATTAAATCTTCTTTAATATAGAGGTAATATTTTTTTACTAAGTCTAACTGTCCGTTTTCTTTAGCATTTTGTAGTCCGCGTCCAGTGCCGATTAATTCCGGAGGTATTCCTACGGAATACAAAGCCGCTGTAAAACCAATTGCTCTTGGTAGTTTTACTTCACCAACTCCTCGGGAATAACCATATAGCCCGGTATGTTGCACCCGCTCCCGACGCGCTGGCAAAAAAGTAGCGACCTGATTAATGATCGGGGCGATCTTTTCAATGATCTGCTGGTAACTTTTTTCGAAAACCGGTATTAGCTTAATCAATGTTTGCTGTTCGGCTTCCGGAATGATCACTGGTTCCTTAGTTAACAACTTATGCAATTTGGTTATGGCTTTTTTTACAGTGGCTTTGGGAAAATCATAACGAAAAGCGCTTTGGATAGTGGTGGTGCGGATGCCGGCATACTCCTTAGCAAACTTCTCAATCTTTTCCGGGTTTAAACCGCCGCGAAAAGGTAAAGTGGCTGCCCCAATAATTGGATACATGGGGATTTTAACTTCTTTTTCCAGCTTTTTAAAACGGGATAAAGCAATTTTAATAGCTAAAACAGTGGGAACAATACCAAAGTTTAAAGCCGGATCAGAGCGGGCCACGTATGGGCGCATGTAAGGCGGCAGTTTTTTAAAAGCCTTTTGGTGGTACTTTAAATACTTCCGCAAGATCTGGTCTGCATTAATAATAGTATTCACATCTTCAAAAAGCGGGATGATCCGCGGGTTGGTTAAAATGCCCTCTAATCTGTACAAAGGATGGGTTAGTTTGTGCATGTCCTGATATGCCTCTTGGATCATGATCATTTCCTCAGCAGTTTCTGTCATTGGTAAAATTACTTCGAACAAAGGGGGAGAAGGCAGTTTAAAATGCTGGGCTGCAGAGGCCGCGGATGCCAGATTCATAAAAGCGCGGCCAATCCGAAATTCGGTTTCCACTTTGGGATTAGGCAAGCGGAAAGTTAAAAATGTATCAATTCCCAAGGGGTTTTTCTTAAAAAACTCAAAGTGCTTGCTAAATAATCGTTCCAGAATAGACTCATCTACCAGTTTTCCTTCCCAGTCCCATTTATATTCAGTGATTCCCAGCTCAGAAAAGGCCATAAAAGTCTCTTCTGACTCATCTTGAGTTGAGATAAAAGCTTCTGTGTGCCAATAAGGAATTGCTGCATGATCAGGGTGCTGAGTAGCCATGGTAGCCGGTATTTTCCTTTGCATGGAAGGTATTATACACTGAGTTAATGGCAGACAATAGTCAATTCGGAAATTTCGGAGAACAGCTGGCCTGTGATTTTTTAAAAAAGCAGGGCTATGAAATTTTGGAAAGAAATTACCGGATTCGTGGTGGGGAAATTGATATTGTGGCTAAAGATGGGCTGTATCTGGTATTTGTGGAAGTTAAAGCCAGAAATTCTGATGAATATGGTTTACCAGTGGAATCCATTACTCCTTGGAAAATTAAGGCCATGGTAAAAACAGCCCAATTTTATTGTCAAAAAATTAAATGGCAAGATGGCCCTTATCGGCTAGACCTGGTCACTATTGATTTTACTGCTGATGAAGATCACCCGGAAATAGAATTAATCAAAAATATTACTGAATAGACCTATAATAGCTAAATTTGGAGGTTCTTGGTATAATTGGAGAATGCAAATTGAATCGGAGAGACCTAACTTAACAGTTATTATTGGTAATCATAGACAGGATCGTTTACCAGGTAATATTTTAGAAGTCCCAGCAGCAAGAGGCCACCGGCAATTGTTAGAGCTAGATGATTTAGAAGATGGCTCCTTACCGGAAAATCGATCAGATGTTGAATTAATGAATTCACTGAGAGAATTTCGGGTAATTAGTCGAATGGATTGGGATGCCTGGGATGTGTATGCTAGAAATATGCCAATAGATGGAGCTGATGAAGAGGACGTAGATCTGGATATTGATATTATATAACCGGTCTTCTATTTTAATTTATTTCTTTAGTTTGGGGTTACTTCCCACTGCAAAGGGGATTTCTTCCCAGTCATGGGTTTTGCGGATTTTCTTGTTATATTTCCACATTGTTTCCAAAAGTGAAGCATCCACCTCGGCTTTATGGAACTCCCCAATTAATGCTACTAAATCTTTAGGAAAACATTTGCCGCCAAAACCTCGGTTTGTGGTAACCTCTAAATGAGTATCACCAATCCGCGGATCTTTAGCGGCCATTTTTTTAACTTCTTCATATTTAATACCGATTTTCTGGCAATAATCATACAAAACATTGGCAAAGGTCACTTTCATGGAAAGATAAGCATTGGCAAAATATTTTACTGCCTCCGCTGTGGTAGGGTCTGTTTGATAAATGGTAGTTTTAGGAAAACGCTGACGATAAATAACAGAAACCCGACGGGACACCAGATCATTATTAGCCCCAATTACTGTCCGGTCAGCATTTAAAAAGTCTTCTAAAAAATTAGCTTCGGTTAAAAATTCCGGATTAAAAGCAAACTGGGTCTTAGGATATTTTTTTTCTAAGGTAGCAGTAGTACCAGGAGTGACAGTTGATTTAATAATGACAATTTTATCAGTGCTATCAGTATATTTGGTAATTTCCTCCATGCTATCTTTTAGGATAGAAAGATCAATTCCTTCTTCCGATTCCATCATTGGAGTAGGCAGACCAATAAAAATAAATTCACTATTTTTTATTACAGATTCCAGGGATTCGGTTTCTTTAAATTTATCGTAGTAACGGATGGTATCTTTTCCTCCGGATGCTTTATCAAAGCCATTAGCTACTGCCTGGCCAACAAAACCATAGCCGATAATACCGATATTAATGGGAACAATTAGGTCTAGATGGGAGTCTGCCATGGAAAGAGTATAATAAATTAATAACCAAGAAACAAGAAACAAATGAAAGCGCAAGAATTTGCTAACGGAAAAGTACCAAGTCCATTGCCAAATGGTTTTTACAAAGGCTCGGTTAGTTTTAAAACCTCGTGGCAGGGCAAAAAGTTTAATGCCAAAAATTCCACCGGCATTAATTTAATTAATGACCAAGAAAAATATCCTTTTAAAACATATATTGGTAAAGGAATAGCTGATAGAAACCTGGATGTCTTAAAAATTGACTACAACATTCCCCAAAATCCCTGGTATTTGCGCTTTATTTTGGATGAAATTGTGGAAACCAGTCCCGGTCATTATCTAGGTAAGGTCCATATCAAACTGTTTCCGAGTCTTGGATTAACCCTGGGGTTTTTTAGGTTGGAAAAATAATTTTATGCTATTGGGTGATATACTGAACCGGAGATTCTCCTGATTCTTTCGGCTTCGTCTGAATTTCTAATCACAATGATTCTTTGGTGTACGCCGACTGGTCTTAGCTGGTCTGTAAAAAAAGTATCAGACTGCACACTGTAACCGCGTCTTGCGGCTAGGTGGTAACGATGATCTCGCGCGGACAAGGGATGAATTACTAAAACGTAAGGATGTAAACCTAATGAATCAAGAGTATCCTCGGTATCATGAATATGAGGATCGATTTGTCTTGTATAATGATCTCTGAGTCGTCTTCCTGTACCAGAATGTAATTCTTTTAAGTGGTCAATAGAAGTTTTTGCTGCATTTCGAAATTGAGCTTCTTGAGCAACTATTTTATTTGCCTCTGCAAGCTCTGATACTACTTTTCCCCATACTGTCGCATGGACTATCTTAGTTGTCAGAGTGATACTTCCAGTTTGGGTAAATATATCTAATGCAATTTCTCCTGCTGTAGGATATGTATCATGGTAAGCAAGTTCTTTTATTAGGCCCATATTAGGAGTGATTATATGTTTAGTAAGCTTAAGATGTCAAATTGTTAAATTACCCTATTGACAGATATATTAATAATTGATAATTTAGTATTATTCTTTTAATTATTATATTAAATTCTTAATGGATAATAATAAAACTACAAATTTAAAAGACTTCTTGGAACTTTCTTACTCTGAACTGGAAAAATTAAACTTAGATGCTAAAGAGCGCGCTGAAAAACTGGACCCCAGGTTAGTGGAGAAATTTTACCGGGAATTTTTAATCAAAGAAAAAAGATTAAAAGCTGTGACGCTTTGTTTTACAGATATTGAAGGCCGCTTTCATATGTTGGATTATGACAAAAAGTTTTTCCTGGATTCTACTAGTAACCTAACTTTTGACGGCTCATCCATTCGTGGTTTTTCTGCACAAAGTGAATCAGACCTAAGATTAGATGTAGATTGGACCTCAATCCGTTATTTACCTTCTGATGTTTTTGGATCAGGCAAAGTAATATTTTTTGCCTCTGTTTTAAACAGAGACCGCAGCCCTTACGAATCAGATTTCCGAGGGCAGTTAAAGCTCTATACTGAGAATTTGAAAAAGAAAAAAGGTATTATCGCCTTTGCAGCCGCTGAAATCGAAGGCTTTTTGGTAGACGGTGTGAATGCTGAGCAAAAATATGGAGAAACTGACGGCTTCAAATTAATCTCTACTGGCGGATATTATCATTCCTTACCACTGGATATTCTCCGTCAGTTTATTGATAAGGCTGCCGAGGCTCAAAGAGCGATGGGTTTTGGTAATGAAAAAGACCATCCGGAAGTAGCTCCTTCTCAATTTGAAATGAACTGGTCATATGCTGAGGTAATTCGGGCTTCAGATAATATTCAGTTATATAAACTGGTTTGTCGCCAAGTGGCCAATAATATGGGTTTAACTGCTACGTTTTTACCAAAGCCGGTGATTGGAATTAATGGCTCCGGCATGCATACTAATTTTTCCTTAGCTAAAAATGGCAAAAATAT